>NZ_LFGT01000003.1:0-57384 GCF_002078115.1 Halomonas sp. BC2
GCCAGAAATGATGCAGGAGCTGGAGCGGCAGATGCGCCTGACACGTCAGTCTCCCGGCACTCAGGAGGCCGCCTTGCTGGAGCGGTTGGCTCGTCTGATGGTGGACGATGAGGCCCCCTATGACGTGATCATTTTCGATACGGCGCCCACGGGGCATACCCTAAGGCTATTGACTCTGCCCGAGGCCATGGCCGCGTGGACCGACGGGCTGCTGGCCCATAACCGCAAATCCGCCGAGTTGGGCAAGGTGCTGGAGCATCTGACCCCCAAGCGAGGCAGGGACGTGGCGACGCCCTTTGACGACCCCACCCAGGACCCGCTGGAAGACCTGGATGAACGCACCCGCGATGTGGCCAGCACGCTGATCGAGCGCCGCCGCCTGTTTCACCAGGCACGACGACGTATCGAGGATGAAAACGCGTGCAGCTTCTTGTTCGTCATGACCCCCGAGCGGCTGCCGATCCTGGAAACCGATCGTGCGGTGAAAGCACTGGAAGAGGTGCGTATCCCGGTGGCGGGGGTGCTCATCAATCGGGTGATTCCCGCAGACGCCGACGGCGAGTTCCTGGCAGCCAGGCGGCAGCAGGAGGCCACTTATCTGGCGCGCATCGAACAACATTTTCGCCACCTGCCGCGCCCCGTGCTACCCTGGCTGCCGACGGATGTACAAGGTATTGAGGTGCTGGAGCAGTTGGCTGCCCAGCTTGAACAGCAAGGATTTTAATGCGGGTATTGCTGCTTTCCGCCTACGAGGCGGTCAGCCATCGTTACTGGGCAAACAGTTTGATGGCTGAACTGACGGATGTGGAATGGACATTGCTGAGCTTGCCACCGCGCCATTTTGCCTGGCGCATACGCGGTAATCCGCTGAGCTGGTGGTTGAAGGAATACGCTACCCTCAGCCAGCGCTTCGATGTGGTGCTGGCCACCTCCATGGTAGACATGGCTACGCTGGTCGGGCTGTTTCCGCACCTGGGCCAGGCCCGCAAGATCGTCTATTTCCACGAGAACCAGTTTGCCTACCCGGAGTCCAGCGAGCAGGTGCCCCAGGTCGAAGCCAAAATGGTCAATCTCTATGCGGCCCTGGCGGCGGATACCCTGGTATTCAACACCGCCTATAACCGCGACTCCTTTTTTACGGGCGTCAGGCAATTTCTGAAAAAAATGCCCGAGAACCTGCCGGCCGCCGCGCCGCTGGAGCGGCTGAGGCGTTCGGCAAAAGTGCTGCCGGTGCCCTTGCAGCCGCTGGCGCAGGGGCCCGACGTTGCACCGCCACCACGGCGCATCGTCTGGAACCACCGTTGGGAGTACGACAAGAACCCTGAGGACTTCTTTGCGGTGTTGTTCAGGCTGAGTGAGGAGGGCGTGCCTTTCGAGCTTGCCGTCATGGGCCAACGGTTTCGTGACGAGCCCGCCATCTTTGCCGAGGCGCAGGTGCGGCTGGCGCAGCATCTCGTCTGTTGGGGGCCTCAGCCAGAGGAGCAGTATCAGGCGCTGTTGAACGGCGGTGGTATCGTCGTGTCGACCACCTGGCATGAGTTTCAGGGGCTGGCCATCATGGAGGCCGCTCAGCGTGGCGCGTGGCCGCTGGTGCCGGACAGACTCTGCTTTCCGGAACTCTATCCTGACGCCTACCGTTACGATGGAACACGGGAGGGGCTCTATCAGCGCCTTGCCGCGTGGCTACAAGGTGCGGTGGCCGCCCCTGAGCGGCTGGATACGTCGCCTTGGGAGTGGCCCCAGTGGCGCGAGGCGTATCGTCAGTTGTTGGACTGAAGCAGGTCCAGGCGCCTGGTCGGCCAGTGCACCACGGCCGTGTGAGGTCGTATCTTGCTGGTCAGCTCCCTGGGGCGGCCCAAACGTTCAGGTCAGCTCGGTTTTGTCTTTATAGTCGCAAAGATCCTCGATGATACAGCTACCGCAGCGTGGCTTGCGAGCGATACAGGTATAGCGGCCATGCAGGATCAGCCAGTGATGGGCGTCCTGCTTGAAAGCCTTGGGTACATGGCGCAACAGCTTCTGCTCCACTTCGACCACGTCCTTGCCCTTGGCGATGCCCGTTCGGTTGGAGACTCGGAAGATATGCGTGTCCACGGCGATGGTGGGCTGCCCAAAGGCGGTGTTGAGAATGACGTTGGCGGTCTTGCGCCCGACACCCGGCAAGGCTTCCAGCGCCTGGCGGGTTTGCGGCACGTCGCTGCCATGCTGGTTCACCAGAATATGGCAGGTCTTCATCAGGTTTTCAGCCTTGGTGTTGAACAGGCCGATGGTCTTGATGTACTCCTTGAGTCCCTCGATGCCCAGCGCAATGATCGCTTCGGGGGTGTTGGCCACCGGAAACAGTCGGTCGGTGGCTTTGTTGACGCCCACGTCGGTGGCCTGTGCCGAGAGCAGCACCGCAGCCAGCAGCTCGAAGGGGGTGCTCCAGTTCAGCTCGGTGGTGGGGTGCGGATTTTCCGCCTGCAGGCGAGCAAAAATCTCCTGTCGTTTCTGGGCATTCATGAACGTTTCTCCAGACTATTTGATGATGCCAGTGACCCGGACGCGGCGTTCGCTGCGCTCGTGGGTGGGGGCGGGCTGTGCACGGCGCTGGCGCTTGTCGAGTACATTCTTGAGCGCGATCAGCAGGCCCGCAACGAAAAAGGCCCCTGGCGGCAGCATGAAAAACAGAAACTGATAGTCGTCCATCACCGTTATCTGCCACTCGGCGGCCCTGGGGCCCAGCAGCAGATGCATGTTGTGGAACAGCGTCCCCTGGCCCAGCAGCTCTCTGATCGCCCCCAGCAAGACTAGCACCCAGCCGAACCCGAGCCCCATCATGAACCCGTCCAGCGCCGCAGGCAGCACCGGCTGGCGCGAGGCAAACGCATCGGCGCGTCCCAGGATGGCGCAGTTGGTCACGATCAAGGGGATGAAAATGCCCAGAATCTGATAGAGCGAATAGGCAAAGGCAGCCATCAACAGCTCGGCGCAGGTCACGAAGGCGGCAATGATCATCACGAAGGCCGGTAGCCGCACCGCGCTGGGCACCTGATGGCGAATCAACGAGATGGTCGTACTCGCCCCGACCATGACCAGCAGGGTGGCCAGCGCCAGCCCCAGTGCGTTGACCACGCTGGCGCTCACGGCCAGCAGCGGGCAGAGCCCCAGTAGTTGCACCAGGGCAGGGTTGTTGCGCCAGAGCCCTTCCTGGGTCAGCTGTTGCCATGGCGTCATGTCTCGGGCTCCTCGATG
The DNA here is from genome assembly GCF_002078115.1 of Halomonas sp. BC2. Taxonomy (NCBI): domain Bacteria; kingdom Pseudomonadati; phylum Pseudomonadota; class Gammaproteobacteria; order Oceanospirillales; family Halomonadaceae; genus Halomonas; species Halomonas sp. BC2. The sequence continues at coordinate 3,235 of NZ_LFGT01000003.1, forward strand.
GTGATGGGCAAGGGGACCTCATGGGCATAGCGCAGGGCATCGTGAACGGCATCAATGACCGCGCTTGGGGTGATGGTGGCCCCAGTGAAGCCATCGAACGCGCCGCCCTGTTGTCGCACCGCCCAGCTTTCTGGGGGTAGACTGTGACGTGTCAGGCCATCGAAGCGAGTGATCCAGTCGCTGCGCTGGCGTTCGATGGCATCGCCTAGCCCTGGCGTTTCCTGGTGCCGAGTGACCCGAACGCCGCTGATACGGCCCTCATGGTCAATCCCCACCAGCAGGTGAATGGCTCCGCTGTAGCCCTGGTGGGTGATCACCGGCAGGACGACGGCAGCTTCGTCTGCGTGGTGAACATACCAGCCGTGTGTGGGCGTGCGGTGGCCCAGCCGTTCGGGCTCCGGCAGCTCGAAGGTGTCTTCCAGCAGCGATGCCTGTGAGTCCGTGACCAACGAAGCTGGCAGCACTGCCTGCAGCTGGCGATATTGATAGGCCAACTGGTGCTGTTCGATGCGTTCGGCGGTCAGCGCCCGAGTCAATGCTACGCTGCCTGCCGTTACCAGCGCAAAGGTGCCCAGCGCCAGCGCCCCACGCCACATGGCTTGATAGAGCGTCATGGGCGCCTCGCCTGGGGTCGGTGCCCTGTAGGAACAGGAGCGCTGTAAAGATCCAGCAGCGGCACGCACAGGTTCATCAGCAGCACGGCAAAGGCGACGGCATCCGGATAGCCGCCGAAGGTGCGGATGATCATGACCAACAACCCAATGCCGATGCCGAACAACAGCTTGCCGCGCCGACTGGTCGCCGCCGATACCGGGTCTGTGGCAATGAAGAAGGCACCAAACAGGGCAGCCCCCATGGTCAGATGAAATAGCGGAGAGGCGTAGTGGTCGCTGTCCAGGCCGTAGAGCAGTGCCGCTATCAGTGCCATGCTACCCAGCATGGCAACCGGAATATGCCAACTGATCACTCGTTTGAACAACAGCAGTAACCCGCCTGCCAGCCACGCCAGCGCGATCATGCGCCAGGCCTGTACCGTGTCTTCCAGCGCAGCCGCCGCCCAGAACTCATCTGCCCCTGTCAGTCCTTTATGCTTGAAGGCATCCAATGGCGTGGCGCCACTCAGCGCGTCCAGCTCGGCAGCGGAGAGGGTGCCGCTGACCTGGGCCCAGAGTGTCGCCATCGAACCTGCCTGGTGCGGCACTGGCCACAGCGTCATGTAGGTTGGAAACGATACCAGCAGCAGGGCGTAACCCACCATGGCCGGATTGAAGGGGTTGTGCCCCAGCCCTCCATACAGCTGCTTGGCGACCACCACCGCGGCGATGGCCCCCTACCGCCAGCAGCCACCAGGGGCTACCGGGGGGCAGCGAGGCGCCCAGCAGAACGCCCGTCAGCAGGGCACTGCCGTCGGTCAAGGTAGCAACCACGCGGCGACGGCGCAGGGCGAGTATGGCGGCCTCTGCCAGCATGGCAACGCCGGCGGCCACTGCCACGTTGGTCAGCACCCCCAGCCCAAAATAGAAGGTCATGGCCAGTAGCCCCGGCAGGGTTGCCAGGATGACCCAGCGCATGATCGATGCCGAGGAGGGGCAAGGCCCAGCGTCGAGGCCTGGAGCATGCTCATGGTGTCGTGTGCTCCCGTTCGCGGGCCCTGGCATCGGCCAGTCGGGCATCCGCGGCGAGCAGGTTTTCCTGGGCAGTGGCCAGCTGCATCTCCAGATCCTCCTGGGATTGTTGAGGGTCTTCTGCCACGGCGCGGGCCAGCGCCTTCTCGGCTTTTTTGACCGCCGCCCTGGCCGCGGTCTGTGCGATACGCAAGCTGCGCAGGTCAACGGCTGGCAGCTCTGCGTTGCGGGGCTCGGCACCCGATGACGACGGCTGACGCTGCTGGGCAAGCCGCGCCTGGCGGCGAGCCTGCTTCTCCGCCTCTTCTCGGGCCAGCCTGGCCTGGCGGAACTCGAAGCGGTGGCGCGCGTGCTCTGCCTTGGCGGTTTCGATACGCTTCAAACGGATCCGCTGTTTGGCCGTACGGTATTCCGCCACCAGCGGGATATGGCTGGGGCATACGAAACTGCAGGCACCGCATTCGATGCAGTCGAACAGGTGCTGTTTTTCCAGAGCCGCGTCATGGCCACTTTGCGCGTGCCAATGCAGCTGCTGGGGCAGCAGCTGCACCGGGCAGACGGTTTCGCAGGCACCGCAGCGAATACAGGGAGAAGCGTCTGGCGCTGGGGGCAGTTCCTGGCGCGTGGCGGCAATCAGGCAGTTAGTGGTTTTGAGGACCGGAACGTCCAGCGATGCCAGCGATTTCCCCATCATGGGCCCACCCACCACCACTTGATGCAGGGCATCCGGCGCCAGCCCTGCCTGCTCAAGCAGATCCTTTATCGGGGTGCCCAGACGTACCCAGTAGTTGCCTGGCCGTTCGATGGCCTCGCCTGTCAGGGTGACGATGCGCTCGACCATCGGTGTGCCCTCACAGATGGCCTGCTGTGCCGCCAGCAGCGTCCCCGGGTTGTGACACAGAACGCCCACATCCGCTGGCAGGCCGCCGCTGGGCACGTCTCTGCCCAGCAGCTTTTTGATCAGCTGTCGCTCGCCCCCGCTGGGGTAGCGGGTTTCGATCACCTCGAGCGTCACCGGAAGCGGCGATGGCACCTGGGGCAGCGCCGCCTGCAGGGCTTGCCGTGCCTCGGGCTTGTTATCCTCGATACCCACGACGATACGCGACGCGGCACACAGGGTGGCCAAAATTGCCGCGCCTTCCAGCACCTGGGCGGCATAGTGGCGCAGCGTCATGTCGTCGGCGGTGATGTAGGGCTCGCATTCGGCGGCATTGACCACCAGCGTATCGATGGGGTGCTGCAGACTGACCTGCGCTTTGACGTGAGTCGGAAAGCCAGCCCCGCCCAGCCCTGCCAGGCCCTGTCGTCCAGGCGTGCCACCAGCGCTGAAGGCTCCGCCCGCTGCCAGTCGAGCGGGGCCAGCCGCTGCCACTCATCGTCGCCGTCGCCTACGATCGTCACCGACTGAGGGCTGACCTTCACGCACGGTGCCGCTCAGGCTGGCATGCACATTGGCCGATACCAGTCCACCTTTGCGGGCCACCACAGTGCCCACCTTCACGCGCTCGCCTGCGGCCACGCAGGGCAGGGCGGGTTTGCCGACATGCTGATCGAGGGGCAACACCACTTGAGCAGGCAGCGGGGCCGCCCTCAGCGGCGCGGTGAGTGAGCGCCGCTTGCGCTCGGGCGGATAAATGCCGCCGGGAAAATCATGACGGGACATGAGCACTCCCTGGCGTTGCGCGGTCGCTGATAATGGGCTCCCACTGACTCAACGGCTTGCGCCGTGGCAGCATGTCGATGCAGTCCACCGGACAAGGGGCGACGCATAAATCGCAGCCGGTACATTCGTCTTCGATGACCGTGTGCATCTGTTTGGCCGCGCCGATGATGGCATCCACCGGGCAGGCCTGAATGCATTTGGTGCAGCCAATGCACTCGGCTTCGCGGATGAAGGCCACGCGATCTTCGCTGGGGGCTTCGCCATCCAGGGGCGCTGGTTCGCGGCCCAGCAGCTCGGCCAGGGCCACTACCGTGGCGTCTCCGCCGGGCGGGCACTTGTTGATGGCATCGCCCTGGTTGATCGCTTCGGCGTAGGGGCGGCAGCCGGGGTAGCCGCACTGGCCACACTGGGTTTGTGGCAGCAGCGCATCGATCTGCTCCACCAGGGGATTTTCATCCCCCTTGAAGCGCGCGCTGGCCAAACCCAGCAGCGCCCCGAACAGCAGGCCCAGAGTGGTCAATGCGCCCACGGCGCTGGCGACCCCCCACCATGACAATGATTCGCCCATCACGATGCCCCCTGCACCAGGCCGGAAAAGCCCAGAAACGCCAGCGACATCAGGCTGGCGGTCACCATGGCAATGGCGGCGCCCTGGAACGGCTTTGGTATATCGGCACCGGCCAGCCGTTCACGCATGGCGGCGAACAGCACCAGCACCAGCGAGAAACCTGCTGCCGCGCCCAGGCCATAGAGGGTGGTGTGGAAGAAGCTCAGTTCGCGGTTGAGCGACAGCAGCGCCACCCCGAGCACGGCGCAGTTGGTGGTTATCAGGGGCAGGAAAATACCCAGAACTTGATGCAGCAGCGGGCTCAGCTGACGCACCATGATCTCGGTGAACTGTACGACGGCAGCAATGACCACGATAAAACTGATCGTTCGTAGGTAGGTAATGTCCAGCGGTACCAGCAGGCCGTGGTACACCACGTAGCTGGCCGCCGAGGCCAGGGTAAGCACGAAGGTGGTGGCCAACGACATGCCCATGGCCGACTCCAGCTTGTTGGAGACACCCATGAAAGGGCATAAGCCAAGAAACTGGACCAACACGAAATTATTGACCAGCGCGGTGCTGATCAGAATGACAAACAGTTCGTTCATGGCGGCGTATTGTGCGTGGAACTGGCGTCGCTGGCTAGCGGAGATGCAAATCGAACGGCGCGGTGTCTGCCTTGCGCCTTTTCGCTACCCAGCAAAGCGAGAAAGCGAAAGCCCAGCGACAAAGCGCAATGACAAAGCCCAGCGATGAACCATGGGTACACTCAGTTCTGTTGTCGCGATGGACGGCGCTCGATATGGATATAGAGTCGCTGTCATGGTCGCTGAATTTCATCGCCCTAAATAACAAGGGGCAGGCGGTTGGCCATGCCCCTTGAGGCGGTCCGTGCTCTGCGTACGGTGCGCTGGTCAGGTTACCCGCTGACCGGGCTCAGCGCCGGAGTCCGGGGAGAGCAGATAGATACCGTCGTTATTGGCGGACGCCAACACCATACCTTCTGACAGGCCGAAGCGCATTTTTCTCGGGGCCAGGTTGGCGACCATCACGGTCAGTCGTCCTTCCAGCGCTTCTGGAGAGTAGGCGGAGCGAATGCCGGAAAAGACGTTGCGGGTCTCGCCGCCCAGGTCGAGGGTCAGCTGCAGCAGCTTGTCTGCGCCTTCCACGTACTGTGCCTTGGCGATACGCGCAATCCGCAGGTCGACTTTGGCGAAATCGTCGAAGCTGATCTCGGCGGCGATGGGATCCTCGGCCAGCGGGCCTTTGGGCGTATTCTTGAGTTTCTGCTCTTCCACCAGGTCCTCCTTGGAAGCGTCGATCATGGCGTCGATTCTGTCTCGCTCTACCCGAGTCATCAGCGGTTTGAATTTGTTGATAGCGTGGTTCACCAGAACGTTACCACGACTCTCCCAATTCAAAGTGTCAACATTTATAAACTCACGCGCTTGCTCTGCCATGCTCGGCACCACCGGCGCCAGATAGACCATCAGCTGGCGGAACAGGTTGATGCCCACCGAGCAGATTTCCAGCACTTCCTGTTCGCGTCCGTCCTGCTTGGCCAGTGCCCAGGGCGCTTTGTCAGCGATGTAGGTATTGGCTTCATCGGCCAGCTCTATGATCTTGCGCATGGCGCGGCTGAATTCCCGCGCTTCGAAGTCGGCGGCGATATCCTCACCGGCCGAGATGAAGCGGGCAACCATGGCCGGTTCAGCGCAATGTTCGGAGAGCGTTCCGCCGCCGAGCTTTTTGACGAAGCCTGCACAGCGGCTGGCGATGTTCACGACCTTGCCGACCAGATCCGAGTTCACGCGCGCGGCAAAGTCATCGAGGTTCAGGTCGAGGTCGTCGACTTTGGAGGTCAGCTTGGCGGCAAAGTAGTAGCGCAGATACTCGGGGTTGAGGTGCTCGGCATAGGTGGCGGCCTTGATGAAGGTGCCACGGGACTTGGACATCTTGGCACCATCCACGGTCAGGAAGCCGTGACAGTTGACCGCCGTGGGCGTGCGGAACTCTGCCCCATGGAGCATGGCCGGCCAGAACAGGGCGTGGAAGTAGACGATATCCTTGCCGATGAAATGGTAGACCTCCGCGTTGGAGTTCGGCTGCCAGAAGCTGTCGAAGTCGATGCCCTGGCGGTCACACAGGTTCTTGAAGCTGGCCAGGTAGCCGATGGGGGCATCCAGCCAGACGTAGAAATATTTGCCGGGCGCATCCGGGATCTCAAAGCCGAAATAGGGCGCGTCCCGAGAAATGTCCCACTCATTGAAGCCGGATTCGAACCACTCCATCAGCTTGTTGCGAATCTGGGGCTGAACGTGACCGTCGTTGATCCACTGTTGCAAGAACTCGGCGAAGTCCGGCAGCTTGAAGAAGTAGTGGGTCGAGCTACGTACCTCGGGCGTGGCGCCGGAAATGGCGGACACCGGATTGATCAAATCAGCAGGGGTATAAGTAGCGCCGCACTTCTCGCAGTTATCCCCGTACTGATCGTCAGCATGGCATTTGGGGCAGGTGCCCTTGATGAACCGATCCGCCAGGAACAGGCCTTTCTGGGGGTCGTACATCTGCTCGATGTCGCGGGTCGCAATATGGCCCTTGTCGCGCAGGCGTTTGTAGATCAGCTCGCTGTAGTGACGGTTCTCTTCGGAGTGGGTGGAGTGGTAGTTGTCAAAGCCCACGCCAAAGCGAGCAAAGTCTTGCTGATGGTCCTGAGAGACTCTTTCGATCAGCGCTTCCGGGGAGATGCCTTCCTGCTCGGCTCGCAACATGATGGCCGTGCCATGGGCGTCGTCGGCGCATACGTAGTAGCACTGCTGGCCACGGCTTTTCTGAAAACGTACCCAGATGTCGGTCTGGATGTACTCAAGCAGATGACCCAGGTGGATGGCACCGTTGGCATAGGGCAGTGCGCTGGTCACCAGAATGTTGCGTGGAGCAGTGTTGGACATGGTGAAGGTTGATTCCGTCTTGGCAAAACAAATAAATGGAGTGAGATAAACGTGTGTCGCCACCTGGCATGCAGTCAGCGACAACTAGTACAGTGCCTGCTCTTCCTGAACCACTTCGCGCAGCAGTTCCAGAAACAGCTTGTCGGCATCGGAGTGCTCGGCAGGGTCTTCAGGGATGTGCACGCTGGTGGTGTCGGAAATTTCATTGGCAATGCGCGCCATGATGGCGGGGCTGCTTCCTTCCGACAGCTGCTGACGGGCGATGGTCAGCGACTGTTCGAGGATTTTGGGATCCTGAAGAAGCTTGCGAATGAATCCACGCAGTTCGTTGATAATACGAGTTTTTTGGATTTCTGATGCGGACATGGGAGTCTCCTTAAGACCACGCCAGAGCAGGTGCCCTAGCGAGACCAATGAATGCCTTGACCATAGCACTTTTTTGCATGTTGAGCATGCAAAGTCACATGACCTGCCCAACACGACCGATGAGCAACCGGATTACAGGCTCAGCCTGCCAGCCTTATGCTTGACGGGGTTGGCATACTGCTCCAGCCAATAGGGTCGCAGTGCTTCCGGGACCTCGGCAAGCCGCGCCTTGAAGCGTTCGCGGTCCTGGCGGGTGATCGACTTACGTGCCACCAGCTCGGGTGCTTCGCCCAGCGCTTCCAGGGCCAGGTAGTGGCTCGGGAAAAGCCGATAGCCTCCGATGACCTGGCGGTCGATCTCGGCGGCGACTTCATCAGGGGTCTCCATGTCCGAGCCTACCGGGCTGCCAAAGCGCAGCTGAACGCGGCCTTTGGAGCCGGTGATGCCGGAGACGATGGAGCGAATGTCTTCGAATTCGCTTTTGGCATAGCGACCGTGGGTAGCGATGTCGTGCAGCTCCTGGGCTTTTTGCACGTCACAAGGGTCGTATTCATAGCTGATGGAAACGGGCACCAGCTTGAGTTCCGCTACTGCTTCACCAAAGACGATATCGCGCTCGGCAAGCCGTTTGGCCATGATCAGCATCTTGATGATGGCGGGGTCGGTGCGGTCGATGCCGTTCTTGGCGCGACCTTCCCGCTGGGCCATCCAGATGGAGTGGTTGTCGTCGGTGATCGAGTGACGAATGTAGCCTGACAGCTGCTGGTAGGCAGCCAGCATGGCACGTTTGCCCCTGGCGCTGCGCGGCACGATGAAACTCTTGTTCAGGCGCATCAGGTCCGTGACGTAAGGCTTCTTCAGCAGGTTGTCGCCAATCGCGATACGCACGGTATCACGACCCGCCTGGTAGAGCGCATAGTTGACGAACGCCGGGTCCAGCGAAATGTCACGGTGGTTGCCGATGAAGAGATAAGCACTGTGCTCGTCGAGCTTGTCCAGGCCTGAAACGTCAAAAGCCGTCGTGGTGGTGCGTATCATTCGCTCCATGTAACGGGCAATGCGCATCTGAAATTCATGCACGCTGGTCACGCCCTTGACCTCACGACGCACCGCGTGACCAGCCAGCGCCCTGGCCAGTGGCGGTGCCCACTTGGCCATGCGTGGCAGGCGAAATCGGGTCAGCGCATCCAGCAGCTCTGTGTCGTGAGAAAGTCGAGCAATAACTTCAGGAACCTCATGATCCGTATAGGGGCGAATATCGGCCCAAGGGTCACTCGTGGTGTCTGCGTAAGGAGCGTTATTGTGTTGAGTCATGCGATCCGTAACGTGTCAGCAAGTAAGTGATCGATTCACCGAGAAGGTTGGGCGTGCCCATCTTGGGTGCCGGAGAGCGCACTCGGTTCCCGCTCGGTTTCACCGCCCAGCCACGCCATGAGGCGGCGAATGTCCTCGGACAGCGATTGGGCCATCAAAATGAAATCGGTTTCCAGGCGTGCCAGGGCATCGTCGCCATCATCAGCGTGGTCGGCCTCTTCGATCAGCGCATCGCCAAAGCGTAGAGATTTCAGAGCAAGGTCGTCATGCAGCACGAAGCTCAAGCGGCCCTCTATCTGCATGGCCAGCTTGCTGGCCTGACGGCCGCTTTCGAGCAGCTGCTGTATTTCGTCGCTATCCAGGTCCACCTGGCGGGCGCGCAGTACGCCGTCATCGCCTTTCGCCTTCAGCTCTACCTGGTCGCCCAGCTGCAGGTCGGCGGGGCGGCTGGCGGGGTCACCCAGCCAGGTCGTCATGGCGCGTATCGGCAACGTCTGGCTGCTGAGCGGCGTTGCCTTGAGGCTGCCCAGGGTTTCCCGCAGCAGGTCCAGCACGTCTTCGGCGCGGGTGCGCGAGCTGGCATTGATGCCAATCAGCTGATGCTGGGTGTCCCACCAGAGGTCGATTTTCTGGCTGCGCACGAAGGCGCGAGGCATCAGCTCTTCGGTGACCTGCTCCTTGAGAGCCGTCTTTTCCTTGCGCGTCACCTTGCGTCCTTCGCTGGCTTCGATGTCGGCGACTTTCTCATCGACCTCTTCCTTGACCACCGAGGCAGGCAGCAGACGTTCCTGGCGCAGTGCCGACAGCAGCCGATGTCCCTGGATCTCGTGCAGGCGCTGCCCGCCGCCCAGACGGCCTGCGGGCGCGGTCCAGCCTAGTCGGCGAGCATCCGCATTGCCCAATGGCTTGGCGGCGTGTTCATCCAGCGCGTTGGCCAGGGTGTGGCTGTCGAGCTCGGGCGCGCCGTGCAGGCGATATAGATGCAGGTGCTTGAACCACATGTCACCAATCCTGTTTAAAAGGTGGCACATTATGTCGAAAGCAGGCCTTTCCTGCCAGCACTCTGGTGTGCCGTCATGCTGTTGCACAAGTTTTAAACTTGTGTTTGATTTGCGTGGGGCATGTTGCCTGTCACTGGCAGGTGCCTGCGCCTGCTGATCACTGTCATCAATAAAAGAGGTTGTCATGTCTGAAGCGATTTCCAGCGTTACCATGCGCGTGCGGGGCTACCACCTGGACGGCTATGGCCACGTCAACAATGCGCGCTACCTGGAGTTCATGGAGGAGGGGCGCTGGGCATTTTTCGATGAGCACCCGCAATTGATGAAGCAGCTGCATCAGGCGAAGCGGGCGTTCGTCGTGGTGAATCTGAATATCGATTACCGTGCGGCAGCCTTGCAAGGGGACGATCTCACGGTGCAGACCGGCATCATCGACGTGAGTGAGCGCAGCGCGCTTTGCCATCACCGCATCGTGCGTCAGGATGGCAGCGTGGTCGCCCAAGCGGATCTGACCTTCGTGCTGCTGGACATGCAGCAAAATCGCGCGGCGACCATCGAGGGCGACGTGCGTGAAGCGCTCATGGGGCTACAGGTCGGCAAAGAGGCCTTTTTGGCTTAAATAGCAATGGAGGTGTCACCGACTGCCCTTGATGCGTATGCAGTGGTATGATGTGAGCGACTCTGCGCGCCGCCTTGCTGGTTAGCTAAAGGCGGCATTTTCAAGCGCTTTCAACTCTCGCAGTGCCAATGCAGTGCAAAGGATCTGACTTTCATGGGTGACATCGCCAGAGAAATCTTGCCCGTCAATATTGAAGACGAGCTCAAGCAGTCGTACCTCGACTATGCGATGAGTGTCATTATTGGTCGTGCGCTCCCCGATGTGCGCGACGGCCTCAAGCCGGTTCATCGCCGTGTGCTGTTTGCCATGCATGAGCTGGGGAATGACTGGAACAAACCGTACAAGAAGTCGGCGCGTGTCGTCGGCGATGTCATCGGTAAGTACCACCCCCACGGTGACAGTGCGGTGTATGACACCATCGTTCGCATGGCACAGCACTTCTCCATGCGTCACGTGCTGGTCGATGGTCAGGGTAACTTTGGTTCCATCGACGGCGATAACGCGGCTGCCATGCGTTACACCGAGGTGCGCATGGCGCGCCTGGCCCACGAGCTGCTGGCGGATCTCGAAAAAGATACTGTCGATTGGGTCGATAACTACGACGGCACCGAACGTATCCCCGAAGTGCTGCCCACCAAAGTGCCGAACCTGCTGATCAACGGCTCCTCGGGCATTGCCGTGGGCATGGCCACCAATATTCCTCCCCATAACATGCGGGAAGTGATCGATGGCTGCCTGGCGCTGATCGACGACTACACCCTGACCGTCGATGACCTCATGCAGTACATCCCCGGGCCTGATTTCCCCACCGGCGGCATCATCAATGGTCGTGCCGGTATCCTGGATGCCTACCGCACCGGGCGTGGACGCATCTACGTGCGCGCTTGTCACACCATCGAACACGATGACAAGACCGGGCGTGATCACATCATCGTCACCGAACTGCCGTATCAGGTGAACAAGGCGCGGTTGATCGAGAAGATCGCCGAGCTGGTCAAAGAGAAAAAGATCGAGGGCATTGCCGAACTGCGCGACGAGTCCGACAAGGATGGCTTGCGTGTGGTGATCGAAGTCAAGCGCGGTGAGTCTGGCGAGGTCGTGGTCAATAACCTGTTTGCCCAGACCCAGCTTCAGAACGTCTTCGGTATCAACATGGTGGCGCTGGAAAATGGCCAGCCGCACACACTCAATCTGAAAGAGATGCTCGAGGCGTTCATCCGCCATCGTCGGGAAGTCGTCACGCGGCGTACCCTGTTCGAACTCAAGAAAGCGCGTGAGCGCGGCCATCTGCTGGAAGGCCTAGCCGTCGCCATCTCGAACATCGATGAAGTCATCGAGCTGATCAAGGCATCGCCCAATGCCGCCGAAGCCCGCGAAAAGCTGCTGGACAAGGTATGGCAGCCGGGCCAGGTGACGGCCATGCTGGAGCGTGCCGGAGCCACTTCCTGCAAGCCCGAAGACCTGGATGAAGGGTTTGGACTGAATCCCTCGGCCACCGAGTATCGCCTTTCGCCTGCTCAGGCTCAGGCGATTCTGGAACTGCGTCTGCACCGCTTGACCGGCCTCGAAACCGAAAAGCTGCTGGATGAGTACCTGTCGATTCTCGAAAAGATTGCCGAGTTCACAGAAATTCTTGCCTCTGCCGACCGCCTCATGGAGGTGATTCGGGAAGAGCTGCATGCGGTGCGCGACCAGTTCGGCGACGACCGTCGCACGGAAATTCAGGCCAGCCACCTGGACCTGTCCATCGAAGACCTGATTGCCGAAGAGGACATGGTGGTCACGGTGTCGCGTTCGGGCTACGCCAAGACGCAGCCGCTTTCGGACTATCAGGCCCAGCGTCGGGGTGGTCGCGGCAAGTCCGCCACGGCCATGAAGGACGAGGACGTCATCGAGCATCTGCTGGTTGCCTCGACCCATGACACGGTGCTGCTGTTCTCCAACCGTGGCAAGGTGTATTGGCTGAAGGTGTACGAGATGCCCAACGCCAGCCGTGGTTCACGCGGCAAGCCGTTGGTGAACATGCTGCCGCTGGAAGAGGGCGAGTCGGTCAACGCCATCCTGCCTGTGCGTGACTACGACCCCGAACACTACATTTTCTTCGCCACCGCCAACGGTACCGTCAAGCGCACCAGTCTCGAGCAGTTCTCTCGCCCGCGCAGCGTGGGCTTGATTGCCATCGATCTGGAAGAGGGCGACCGCCTGGTGGGGGCTGCGATTACCTCGGGCAGCGACCACGTCATGCTGCTCTCTTCCAATGGCAAGGCGATTCGTTTCGAGGAAGGCAACGTGCGCGCCATGGGCCGTACCGCTCGCGGTGTGCGCGGCATGCGCCTGCTGGACGACGCGGAAGTGATCAGCCTGATCATTCCCAAGAGCCAGCAAATCGATGCTGAAGCGGACGCCGATGCCGAGCAGGAAGCCTCGGCAGATGCCGCCGAGCTGGCGCAGAGCGATGGTCAGATCTACATCCTCACCGCCAGTGTGAAGGGCTATGGCAAGCGCACGCGCCTCGAAGAGTTCCCGCTGCGTGGTCGCGGTGGGCAGGGTGTGATTGCCATGCAGACCAGTGAGCGCAACGGCGCCCTGGTGGCGGCCATGCAAGTGTATGACAGCGATGAAATGATGCTGATCACCGACCGTGGCACCCTGGTGCGTACGCGGGTGGAAGAAGTGTCGATCACGTCGCGTAATACCCAGGGCGTGATGCTGATTCGCCTGGGCAAAGAAGAGCAGCTGGTGAAAACCGTGCGTGTCGATGAGCCCGAAGATACGGGAGCGCCCGAGGCGGTCGAGCCAGACGAACAAGACAATGGCGCACAGGAACCGGGAACCGATGACACGTCATTATAATTTTTGCGCAGGGCCCGCGGCCCTGCCTGTTGCCGTACTGGAGCGTGCTCGCAGTGAGCTGCTCGACTATCAGGGGCGCGGTTTGTCGGTGATGGAAATGAGTCATCGCAGCGATGAGTTCATTGCCATTGCCGAGCAGGCAGAAGCCGATCTGCGGTCTCTGCTGGCCATCCCTGATCAGTACAAGGTGCTGTTTCTTCAGGGCGGTGCCAGCATGCAGTTTGCCATGCTCCCCATGAACCTGCTGGGTGGGGGCGGTAGTGCCAACTTCATCCAGACGGGCATTTGGGGCAAGAAGGCGCTGAGCGAAGCCAAGCGACTCGGTTTTGCCTGCCATGTGGCGGGCAGCAGCGAGTCCAATGGACATCTGGCGGTGCCTGACGAAGCCTCCCTGTCGCTCAGCAGCGACGCGGCCTACCTGCATTACACCTCCAATGAAACCATTGGAGGGCTTGAGTTCGACTACGTGCCAGACGTCACCCGTGCCGATGGCAGCGACGTGCCCCTGGTCTGCGACATGTCCTCCAATATCCTGTCGGGGCCTGTCGATGTCAGCGACTTCGGGGTGATTTATGCCGGGGCGCAGAAGAACATCGGTCCGGCGGGATTGACCATCGTGATCGTCCGCGATGATCTGCTGGGCAAGGCGCCTGCAAGCGTCCCTTCGCTGTTCGACTACCAGATGCTGGCTGACGCAGGCTCGATGGTGAATACCCCGCCTACCTACGCCTGGTACCTCTCGGGCCTGGTGTTTCAGTGGTTGAAAAACGACATTGGCGGGCTGGACGCCATGGACCGCATGAACCAGCGCAAGGCGCAAAAACTTTACGCGGCCATCGATGGCAGTGACTTCTACAGCAATCCTATCGCCACAGCCAATCGGTCGCGCATGAACGTGCCGTTCGTGCTGGCGGATGACCGGCTGGATGGTGCCTTCCTCAAGGAGGCCGACGAGGCCGGACTGCTGAATCTCAAGGGTCACCGCAGCGTCGGCGGCATGCGTGCCAGCTTGTATAACGCGGTGCCGGAAGATGCGGTGGATGCGTTAATTGCCTTCATGGCAGATTTCGAACAACGAAGAGGCTAACCCCCATGTCCGATACGCCGATCAATCTCGACGACTTGCGTCAACGTATCGACCAGCTGGATGGCGATATTCTGCGTTTGATCAGTGAGCGGGCCAACTGTGCCCAGCAGGTGGCTCACGTCAAGCTGGCTCAGGACAAGGATGCGGTGTTCTACCGTCCGGAGCGCGAAGCCCAGGTGCTGCGTCGTATCATGGCGTTGAACAAGGGGCCTTTGGACTCCGAAGAAATGGCGCGGCTGTTTCGCGAAATCATGTCTGCCTGCCTGGCGCTTGAGCAGCCGGTCAAGGTGGCTTATCTCGGGCCTGAAGGCACCTTCACCCAGCAGGCCGCGTTGAAGCATTTCGGTGAAAGCGCCGTCAGCCTGCCCATGGCGGCCATCGATGAAGTGTTTCGGGAAGTGGAGGCGGGGGCCGTCAACTATGGCGTCGTTCCCGTCGAGAACTCCACCGAAGGGGTGGTCAATCACACCCTCGACACGTTCATGGACTCCTCTATCAGGATTTGTGGTGAAGTGGTGCTGCGCATTCACCACCATCTCTTGATCAGTGAAACCACGCGTAAAGAGAAGGTGTCACGCATCTATTCGCACCCTCAGTCGTTCGGTCAGTGCCGCAAGTGGCTGGATGCTCACTACCCTCATGCCGAGCGGGTGCCGGTCTCTTCCAACGCCGAAGCCGCCAAGCTGGTGAAAACCGAGTGGCACAGCGCCGCGATTGCCGGCGACATGGCCGCCAAGCTTTATGGCCTGGAGCGCATTGCCGACAAAATCGAAGATCGGCCGGACAACTCCACGCGCTTCCTGATCATTGGCAATCAGGACGTGCCCATGTCGGGCGAAGACAAGACCTCCATCGTCGTGGCAATGCGTAACCAGCCCGGTGCGCTGCACGATTTGTTGGAGCCCTTCCACCGCCACAAGATCGATCTGACGCGTATCGAAACGCGGCCCTCGCGCACCGGTGTGTGGAACTACGTCTTCTTCATCGACTTCAAGGGCCACCGTGACGAGCCCCAGGTGGCTGCGGTGCTGGAAGAAGTTCGCCTGCGCGCCTCTGAACTGCGGGTGCTGGGTTCCTACCCTCAGGGTGTGCTGTGACGGTTTCACCTTCTCTTGCACCTCGGGTGGCGTGTGTCGAACCGCGCATTCTGATTGTCGGCCTTGGTCTGATCGGCAGCTCCTTGGCTGCCGCATTGCGTGCCTCGGGCTACGCTGGCCAGATCATCGCCTGCGACCCCAATGAGCAGGAAGTGGCATTGGGCATCGAGCTGGGGCTGGTGGATGCCGGCGGTGTCGAGCTTGCCAACTGCTTGAAAGACGTTTCCATGGTCGTGCTGGCGGTGCCGGTGCTGGCCATGGAAAGCGTGATGAGCACGCTGTCGCGTTCTCTCGATCAGGCGGCTCCCGATGTCGTGATCACCGACGTAGGCAGTACCAAGGCCACCATACGTGATTGTGCCGAGCGCGTATTCGGCCGTGTCATGCCCAATATCGTGCTGGGTCATCCTATTGCGGGCTCCGAGAAAAGCGGTGTGGCAGCCGCCAATCCATCGCTGTACGTTAATCACAAGGTGATCCTGACGCCGGAGCCGGATGTCGACCCGGTAGCGCTGGCGCGAGTAGAAACCTTGTGGAGAGCCTGTGGCGCCGACGTGCTGCAAATGAGCGTCGAGCGCCATGATCAGGTGCTGGCGCGCACCAGTCACTTGCCCCACTTGTTGGCATTTTCACTGGTGGACACGCTGGCGCGGCAGGACGAGCGGCTGGATATCTTCCGCTATGCCGCGGGCGGGTTTCGTGATTTTACCCGTATTGCAGGCAGCGACCCGGTCATGTGGCGCGATATTTTCGTGGCCAATCGTGACGCCGTGCTTTCTTCTCTGGATGATTTCGAAGCGGGGCTCAAGCGGCTGCGCCAAGCGGTAGAAAGTGCCGACAGCGATGCGATGATTGCCACCTTCGATCGGGCCAGTCATGCTCGCCACTATTTTGATACGTTATTGAATAAAACCAGTTATCAGGCGGAATATCATATGCAACCACACGGTCAAGTGACTTATCGCGTGCAGCCAGGCGGCCAGGCGCAGGGGCGTTTGCGGGTGCCGGGCGATAAATCCATGTCTCACCGCTCGATCATGCTTGGCGCGTTGGCCGAAGGGGTGACCGAGGTCAAAGGCTTCCTGGAGGGCGAAGATAGTCTGGCCACCTTGCAGGCCTTTCGTGAAATGGGGGTAGCCATCGAAGGCCCGCACCAGGGGCGTGTGACCATTCATGGGGTTGGCATGCACGGCCTCAAGGCGCCGGCAGGCCCGCTGTATGTAGGTAACTCTGGCACTGCCATGCGCCTGTTTGCCGGGCTGCTGGCGGGTCAGGCGTTCGATAGCGAATTGACCGGTGATGAGTCACTCACCAAGCGCCCCATGGGGCGTGTGGCAGACCCGCTGCGACTGATGGGAGCGACCATCGATACGGCAGAGGGTGGTCGTCCGCCATTGAGGATTCATGGCGGCGCTGCGCTGAAAGGCATTCATTATGATATGCCCATGGCCAGTGCTCAGGTGAAGTCGTGCCTGCTGCTGGCAGGGCTCTACGCAGAGGGAGAGACCCGCGTGCGCGAGCCAGCGCCGACTCGCGATCATACCGAGCGGATGCTCAACGGGTTTGGCTACGCCGTTTCTCGCGAGGGCGACACCTGCTGGCTGCAGGGAGGCGGTCAACTGACGGCGGGGCCGATTGACGTGCCCTCCGATATCTCTTCGGCTACCTTCTTCCTGGTCGCCGCGGCCATTACCCCAGGTTCCGACATCACGCTGGAGCACGTGGGTATCAATCCGACGCGTATCGGTGTCATCAATATTCTGACCCTGATGGGCGCTGACCTGACGCTTGAAAACCAGCGCGAGGTAGGCGGTGAGCCCGTGGCGGACATCCGTATTCGCTATGCGCCGCTGAAGGGTATCGATATTCCTGTCGATCAAGTGCCGCTCGCCATCGATGAATTCCCGGCGCTGTTCATTGCGGCGGCCAATGCACAAGGCACCACGCGGCTGCGCGGAGCTGAAGAGCTGCGCGTCAAAGAGTCGGACCGTATTCAGGCCATGGCAGATGGTTTGGCGATTCTGGGGGTCGAGCATACGGTCGTGGAAGACGGCATCGACATCATCGGTAACGGTGACGAGAGCGTGCCGAGTTACGGCGGTGGCCGCATCGATAGCCTCGGCGATCACCGCATTGCCATGGCGTTTGCGATTGCCTCCCTGCGCGCGGGTGCTGAGATCGTCATCGACGATTGCGCCAACGTGGCAACGTCCTTCCCTGACTTCGTGACGCTGGCTCAGCGTATCGGTATGCGTGTCGATGTGGAGGGCGTCCATGACCGCTAACGCTCCTGTGCTGACCATCGATGGCCCCGGCGGTGCCGGTAAAGGCACGATCAGCAGCCTGGTGGCTGAACGACTGGGCTGGCATTTGCTGGATAGCGGTGCGCTCTATCGGTTGACGGCCCAGGCGGCCGTCAAGCATCACGTGGCGTTGGATGACGAAGCGGCGCTGGCCGATATCGCAGCAACCCTGGACGTTGCTTTCCCGGTGGAAGAGGGTCAGCCACGCACGCTGCTGGAAGGCGAAGACGTCAGTCGGCTCATTCGTACCGAGCAAGCGGGCGAGCGTGCTTCCCAGGTGGCCGCATTGCCAAAGGTACGCGCTGCGCTGCTGCAGCGACAGCGTGATTTTTGCCAGTTCCCTGGCCTGGTGGCGGATGGACGCGATATGGGCACAGTGGTGTTTCCAGAGGCGCCGCTGAAGATTTTTTTGACTGCCAGTGCCGAGGAAAGGGCGCGTAGACGGCATCTGCAGTTGCAGGAAGCAGGGGTGGATGCTAGTCTGTCGAGTCTTTTGAAGGAGATTCAGGCACGCGATGCACGCGACACGCAGCGCAGTGTGGCTCCGCTCAAGCCGGCAGATGATGCCATCACGCTTGACACCACGCGCCTGAGTATACCGGAAGTGGTTGATCGGCTAACCGAGCTGCTTGCCCAACGGGGCATGTTTGACGGCGCTTGATTCTCCCTTGCGGCGTTTTTGGAAAGGTGTCACGACGTGGCAGGGCGACAGTAATATCTTAGTGAGCCCGGTCAGGTCCAACCAGCGCTAACACCTCCAGAAGCTGAATGACATTAGGCCCGTACTCGCTGGTGGTACGGAGAAGGCAGTTATGCCTCAACAACGTTGATCACGTAGGAAAACCATGAGCGAAAGCTTTGCTGAACTGTTTGAACAGTCCCTTAACGACATCAACATGGAGCCGGGCGCCATCGTTGCGGCTCAAGTTGTCGACATCGACGGTGACTGGGTTACCGTTAACGCTGGTCTGAAATCCGAAGGTCAGATCCCTGCGGCACAATTCCGTGACGAGAATGGTGAGCTGACCATCGCGATCGGTGACGATGTGCACGTTGCGCTGGAAGCCGTAGAAGATGGCTTCGGCGAAACTCGCCTGTCCCGTGAAAAAGCCAAGCGCGCAGAAGCTTGGAAGATTCTGGAAGCGGCCTTCGAGAAAGACGAAATCATCAAAGGCGTGATCAACGGTAAAGTCAAAGGCGGCTTCACTGTCGACGTCGACTCCATCCGTGCCTTCCTGCCGGGCTCTCTGGTTGACGTTCGTCCGGTTCGCGACACTGCGCACCTGGAAAACAAAGAGCTGGACTTCAAAGTCATCAAGCTGGATCCGAAGCGTAACAACGTCGTTGTATCGCGTCGTGCCGTGCTTGAAGCTGAAAACAGCGCCGAGCGTGAAGCGCTGCTGGCCACGCTGCAAGAAGGTCAGCAAATCAAGGGTATCGTCAAGAACCTGACCGACTACGGTGCTTTCGTAGATCTGGGCGGTGTCGATGGCCTGCTGCACATCACCGACATGGCGTGGAAGCGTATCAAGCATCCGTCTGAAATCGTTGCCGTTGGCGACGAGATCAACGTCAAAGTGCTGAAATTCGACCGTGAGCGCAACCGCGTTTCTCTGGGTCTGAAGCAGCTGGGTGAAGATCCGTGGGTCAACATCAAAGACCGTTACCCGGAAGGCATGAAAGTGCAGGCTGTGGTTACTAACCTGACCGATTACGGCTGCTTCGCTGAGCTGGAAGAGGGTGTCGAAGGTCTGGTTCACGTGTCTGAAATGGACTGGACCAACAAGAACATCCATCCGTCTAAAGTCGTTCAAGTGGGCGACGATGTTGACGTCATGGTGCTCGATATCGACGAAGAGCGTCGTCGTATCTCCCTGGGTATCAAGCAGTGCACTGCTAACCCGTGGGAAACCTTCAACGCCGAGTACAACAAGGGCGACCGCGTTTCTGGTACCATCAAGTCCATCACGGACTTCGGTATCTTCATCGGCCTGGAAGGCGGTATCGACGGTCTGGTTCACCTGTCCGACATCTCCTGGACGGAAACCGGTGAAGAAGCGGTTCGCAACTTCAAGAAAGGCGACGAGGCAGAAGCCGTTATCCTGTCTATCGACCCTGAGCGCGAGCGCATCTCTCTGGGCATCAAGCAGATGGATTCCGATCCGGTTGCCGAATACCTGTCTGTCAACGACAAGGGCAGCATCGTGACGGGTCGCGTCGTAGAAGTTGACGCCAAGGAAGCTCACATCGAGCTGGCCACTGACGTCATCGCGGTTCTGAAGGCTTCTGAAATCAGTGCTGACCGTGTTGAAGATGCACGTAACGTACTGAGCGAAGGCGACAGCGTCGAAGCGCGTATCGTCAGCGTTGACCGCAAGAGCCGTCAGATTGCTCTGTCCGTCAAGGCCAAAGAGCAGGACGACACGCGTCAGAACCTGAAGAAACTGCGTGAGCAAGAGCCGGAAACTGCCGGTGGTCCGACCACGATCGGTGATCTGATCAAGCAGCAGATGGGCCAAGACTAATACCAGTCTTGTCTCGGAAAACGCCGCCCTTTGGGGCGGCGTTTTTGTTTCTGTCTGCTTGAAATAGGTTGTTGTTAAGGGGGTGCAAGCGTTGCTATAAGTGGTATGCGCAATTGTCACATCGCCTTTAATGGCGTTAGAGTGTATAAAATTGTTTAGTAAAGGCGCTAAAATCAACTAGACTATTGTCAATCAGTGGATTTAAGGCAATAATGTGCCCGTATCCTGAAGTAGTCGGTGTTGAGTTTCCCGGCTCAGTGCCAATGCAGTTATCTTTTTTCTAAAAGGACCTCCCATGTCTCTGTTAAATGATTACATCCAAAAAGAACAGCAGCTTAAGCAGCTCCAGGAAGAGCTGCAGCGTTTGGAAAATGACCAGCGTCTGAAAAGTGAGCTTGAATTTAAAGCTAAACTGGAAGCGTTAATGACCGAGTTTGGCAAGCGCCCGTCCGACGTCATTGCATTGCTGGATCCTGCTGCCGATCAGCGTAGCGCACCCAAGGCAGCCGCTGCCGCTACTCGCCGCAAGCGTCGCCTGAAGATCTACAAGAACCCGAACACGGGTGAAGTGATCGAAACCCGCGGTGGTAACCACAAAGGCCTGCGTAGCTGGAAAGACGAGCACGGCGATGACACCGTCGAATCCTGGCTCGTGCGCCTGGAAGATTAAGTTAACAACCGGCATTTCTCCCCAGAAGTGCCGGTTTTGTTTTAGCAGTATCGAAGTGTTGCCACCCCGGCCAGGTAATGCTCTCCACAATTTCCCAGCCTTCTCCCTGTATTGAGCAGTGATTATGTCAGGCGTTGCAACGGTACTTTGAGTTCCAGACGTCCCTTGCGCCACAGCACATGGGGTGTGTCCCCGCTAACGTGATAAAGGCTCTGGTGGTAGTGCAGTTGGCACAGTGTTGCCGTCAGCGCATCCGAGAGCTCGCTAAAGTCATCAAACAGCGTTACCGCATAGTGTTGTGAGGGAATGTCGATACGCCGATATTCAACCGGTAAAGCCACACTGTCGGTGCTCGCCTGGTTTTCGATATGCAGCCCGATATCGGTGCGTAGTTTATACTGCTTGGTCGTGCTGTCGAGTGCCAATACTTTGTCTGCTAGCAGGTCAGGGAGGGCCACGGCGGGGGTAGAACCGCCGAGTTGAGCTTCCAGACATGGAAGATGGTTGGTATGGCGCTTATGATTACCCAAGCCGCTGATGGCGTGTGCCGCCTTGTAGATACGCATATAGACGGCTTGGCGGGGGCCGCCTTGCTTTATATCCGTGGTAAATGACTTTAGTGGCGGCTTCAGTTGATGCCTATCGTTGAGAGCCTGGCGATAATGCCTGGGCGACAGCTGGTAGCGTCGCTGGAAGGCGCGTGAAAAGGATGAGTGATTTACATAGCCGCACTGCGCGGCGATATGCGCTATATTTTGCTGGGTCAGCGATAGCAGTACAGCGGCACGCTCCAGTCTGCGCTGCTCCCGGTATGCTCGGGGTGACATGTTAAAGCACTGGCGGAACTGTCGCCGTACCTGTGAGGCTGAATATCCCAACTGCCTGGCGAGATCTTCGATACTCAGCGGTTGATCAAGCGAATCTTGTAGCCAGATTTCAGCTCGTGACATTGCATTGAACACTATCTGGCCTCCTATGCGGGTTCAACAGGTAGCTTGCGACTGACCTGCCTGTGCACTCTCCCGGTGCGTTTGGTGACTCATGACTTGGTAGGCCATCTCTGGTGGCAGTGCGTGCCGGGGCATGGAAAGAGACAGAGTGGCCGTACCTTGCCAGCGATGACGTAAAAGGTATTAGCATAAATCACCTGTTCGGTTAGTCATTGTTACCGATGGTGAGATCATCGCGTTGCTGTCTTTATGCTTCCAAGCGGTAGCAAAGGCAAGTTTGCTCCTGAAGAATACGCGTTTGTGCACAGTTTTTGATTAAAATGGCCTGTTGCTCAGGCATGTCGACCATTTTCAGTAGGGTGTAGATGAAACATCAATGAAATATCACAAGGTTTCTAAACAGCTGGATGAGCGTGAAAAGCTACGCAAGTTTCGTGAGCTGGATGACGCCTTTGCCCAGGCGCTGCGTCAATTGGAAGACCCTGACAGTGATTTCGATATTCCCACCGGGCCGCCAGTGCGCTCTCTGGCAGAGCTAGAGGCAGAAGATCAGGCGGACCAACAGAAGCGGCGTGATGAGCTGTTCGGCGAGCGCCTGCATGCGCTGATGGCCGAGTACGACCAATCGGCAGGGGCGTTGCGCGAGTTGATCGATACGTTGCTCAAGTACAATGTGTGGGCGTTGGAGGAAATACCCGGTGAGTGAAGGGGGCTGCTAACGGTAGCGGAAGACCCGCAGGCTGGGCAGAAACACCTCGCTCTCCAGCTTTTCATCCCGTCGCTTTGCGCGGGTGCGGGCTATGGGCGCTATTTGTGGTGGCGTTTTGATATCGGGTAGACGCCCCTCTGGCGCAGGGACCACAAGGGGCATGGCCACGTTGAGCGCTCGACGCGTGTGGCCATCTGCCAGCGGTTCGGTGTAGAAAAGGTTGGCGCGCATCAGCGGTGCCTGATTCTGTACCTGGGCCAGCACTTCCTGACTGGGTAGGCTGGCTAACTTGCGCAACTGGATGCGTACATGAGGCGCGTCGGTGTCCAGTTGCAGTAGCTTCTGCTCCGCTTCCTGAACGCTTATGCGTTTGATGGAGCGGCCGCTGGTATACCAGGCAAAGCGAATTCTGGCGACGGGGGCTTCGGCGAGAGGGATCAGTCGCCAGCACTGCTTCAAATGTAGCCTGGCCAACCCGCTTTGACGCAGCACGCTGTCCAGGTCAGGGTGACGGCGAGGGAGCCGCTGCCTGGCTTCGCTCAATGCAGTAGGGTGAGCCTGTTTGATGTGCCTGAGCCAGTCACTGATCGCCTGCTTGGCATGATTGACGTCATGAAAGGCCTCCAGTAGTGCTTCGTCCGCCGCGATGACTCCAATGTAATTGCGCGTTTCGCGCCCATCCTGGGCTTGCTGATGCCACATGTCCAGCAGCGCATGGCGTAGCCAGCCGGGGTCGCTGAGGCCATCGAAGCGCCACATGGGCAACGGCTGGGTTTCATAAAGCGAAACGGCTTGTTCAATGGCTTGCATCAACCGATCGAAACGGTCATCCAGTTCATGCAGCAGGCGGTAGGCGGGCGAGGACGACATCGTGGGTCAGGCCTCAGGAGAGTGGGGCATCGCGATCCGCCTGTGCCAGCAGAGCGTCCATATCCGCTTCATCCATGGCCGACTCGCCGGAAATACGGTGTGACTCATCGGCCCAGGCACCCAGGTCGAGTAGTTGGCAGCGCTGGCTGCAAAACGGTCGATAGGTGCTCTGTGTGCTCCACACCACCGGCGCGGCACACTGTGGGCAGGCGACTTCCAGGGGGGCGTCATTAGCAGCGCTCTTCATGCATCTCTCCTCTCATGACTCAATCGTGCATTACTCAATCGTGCGCTATCGTGCAGTAGCGTCGATGCAGCGTGACGACCTGATGCTGCAGGTGTTCCAGGCTGCCGCTGTTATCGATCACGTCATGGGCACGGCTGAGCCGTTCCTGGCGCGATAGCTGGGCGGCGAGGATAGCACGCACTTGGGCTTCACTCACCCCGTCGCGCGCTAAAGTGCGCGATCGCTGCAGCTCCTCCGTTACATCGACCACCAGTGTGCGTTGCACCAGCGCATCCTGGCCCGACTCGAACAGCAGTGGCGATACCAACAGAACATAAGGCGAGTTCAGGGCAAGCGCCTTTAGCCGCAACTGCAGGCGCTCACGAATGCGCGGGTGGGTTTCGCTTTCCAGCCAGCGGCGCTGCTCGGGGTCGCTGAAAACGATCTGACGCAGCGCGGCGCGGTTCAGGCCACCATCGGCATCGAGCACCTGTTGGCCAAAACGTTGCGCAATCGCCGCCAGCGCTGGCTCTCCGGGCATGACCACTTCGCGGGCGATATCGTCGGCATCTACCCAGCCCACCCCTAGTTCGCCAAATGCGCGTGCCACGGTCGACTTGCCGGAGCCGATACCGCCTGTCAATCCGATGATCATCATCGCCTCCGGTCAGAAGAGTGAGAGATAAAGGGCCATCAGCTCATTGCCCGCCAAAAGCCCTAACCAGCCCGCCAGGGCGAGAAAAGGCCCGAAGGGCATCGGTTGACCACGCAGCCTGGGCATCGTCGCTTGAAGCGTCAGCCCGATGATCGCGCCCAGGCCAGCTGAGACGATCAGTAGTAGTGGCAGCATTTCCCAACCCAGCCAGGCACCCAGCGCTGCCAGTAGTTTGAAGTCGCCAAACCCCATGCCTTCCTTGCCGGTGAGTAGTTTGAACAGCCAGTAGAAGCTCCAAAGGATCAAGTAACCCGCCATGGCGCCAATCACGGCACTGGGCAGCATCAGCGGTTGAAACAGCAGCTGATACAGTAGCCCCATCCACAGCAGGGGTAGGGTGAGAATGTCCGGCAGCAGATAGGTACGCAGGTCGATGACCGCCAGTACCAGCAGCGTCAAGCAGGCCGCGTACAGAAACAGGCTGGTCAGCGTTGGGCCATGCAGCTGCATGACGGCTACCGCCAGCAGCCCACCCATGAGTTCCACGACCGGGTACTGGGGGCTGATTCGTGTGCGGCAGTTGGCGCAGCGTCCACGGCGTTTCAACCAGCCCAGCAGGGGCAGGTTATCATGCCAGGCAATGGCGTGCTGGCATGAAGGGCACAGTGAAGCAGGGTATGCCAGGTTGAAGCGGGGGTGCGCTTCGGCTGGCTGTTCCAGCGCGACCAGGGCTTCGTTGCGCCACTGGCGCATCAGCATGACGGGCAGCCGGGTGATGACGACGTTCAAGAAGCTGCCGAAGCACAGCCCCAGCATCAGCGAGATAGCGAGCAGTAAGGTTGGCGATAAACCCATGGAGATCCTGAAGTGAAATAAGCGTGTCGATGGCCGAGCGATTAAAGCGCCGTGCCGATTTCGAAAATGGGCAGATACATGGAGACCACGACACCGCCTACCAGGGCGCCCAGGACCACGATGATAAGCGGCTCCATCAGCGATGTCAGTGCATCGACCTTGTTATCGACTTCTTCTTCATAATAGTCGGCCACTCGGTTGAGCATGGCATCCAGTGAGCCCGCCTCTTCACCAATGCTCACCATCTGCACTGCCAGCGCAGGGAAGCGATTGGTCATGCGCATGGCAAAGTGCAGCTGCTGGCCGGTAGTCACGTCCTGACGCACTTCGTTGATGGCCTTTATGTAAACACGATTATCGGCGGCACCCGCCGCCGTTTCCAGCCCTTCTACCAGCGGCACCCCGGAAGCAAAGGTCGTTGCCAGCGTCCGGGTAAAACGAGACACCGCGGACTTGTGCATGATGTCCCCGATCACCGGCAGCTTGAGCAGCAGGCCATCCAGCCGATAGGCGAGTTTTGGAGAGCGCCGGGCTGCCGCCTTGAGCAGCATCACACTGCCCACCAGGCCGCCGATGGCATGCAGCCAGTAGCGCTGGGCCATATCGGAGAGATTGACGGTAAACTGCGTCAGCGCTGGCAACTCGGCACCAAACCCCTGGAACATGCTCTCGAACTCGGGAACCACCTTGATCAGCAGCAACATGGTCACCCCAACCCCAATGGCCATGACCGCCGTGGGATACCAGAGCGCTTTCTTGACACGATTTTTCAGCGATTCGACCTTTTCCTTGTAGCTGGCAATACGCTCCAGCATCTGGTCCAGCGCACCGGCCTGTTCACCAGCATCCACCAGGTTGACGAACAGACGGTCGAACTGCTTTGGATGCTTGGCCATGGCCGTGGAGAGGCTGTCGCCGGAAGAGACGTCTTCCATGATCTGCTGAGTCAGCGCCACCATGGCGGGCTTCTTGAGGCTCTCGGAGACCGCTTGAAGGGCCTGAAGGATGGGGATGCCTGCGCGTACCATGGTAGCCATTTGCCGTGCAAACACCATGATATCGACATTGTTGACCTTGCCCCGGCCGCTAAAGCTGCTGCGTTTTTGGATCTTGCCGGCGACGATCCGTTGCCTGGCGAGCTGATCGACGATATCGGCCTTGGTTCTGCCGATCAGCTCCCCCTTCATTGGGCGGTCCTGGGGGCCTTTCCCCGACCACTTCCAGCGGTGCAACGGGGCCGGTTTGGCGCTGCGCGCCTTGGCTTTGGCCATGCGAGGGGTCACTCCTTGCTGATACGGTTAACTTCGTCGAGACTAGTGCTGCCATCCAGCACACGGCCAAGGCAACTTTGATAGAGGCTGGGGTGGCCTTCACGTCTGGCCTGCTGGTCGATCTCGATGGCGTTGCCGTCACGCATGATCAACTGGCGCATGTCGTCGCTGATGGGCACGACTTCGTATACCCCAATCCGGCCCTTGTAGCCTTGAGTACACTGCTTGCAGCCTACTGCCTGATAAATGGTGGCATTGCGAATCTCCTGCTGGCTAAAGCCCGCCTTGCGCAGCGCCTCGGCGGGAATGTCGGCAGGTGCTTTGCACAGGTGGCAAAGCTTACGCGCCAGCCGCTGGGCGATGATCAGGCTGACGGAGCTGGCAATGTTATAGGTAGCCACCCCCATGTTCGAGAGGCGTGTCAGGGTTTCGGCGGCGGAGTTGGTATGCACGGTGGAGAGTACCAGGTGCCCGGTTTGCGCTGCCTTGACGGCAATTTCCGCCGTTTCCAGATCGCGGATCTCGCCGACCATCACCACGTCCGGATCCTGGCGCAGGAAGGCACGCAGGGCGCTGGCGAAATTGAGCCCGATTTTGGGCAATACGTTGACCTGACTAATGCCGGACACCTTGATTTCCACCGGGTCTTCCGCTGTACAGATATTGCGCTGCACCTGATTGAGGATATTGATGCCGGTATACAGGGTCACGGTTTTACCGCTACCGGTGGGGCCCGTGACCAGAATCATGCCTTGGGGCTTCTTGAGGGCGCTTTCGTAGGCGGCTTGCTGCTCAGGGGTGAACCCCAACTGGTCGATGCCCAACTGAGCAGACGTGGGGTCGAGAATACGCAGCACGACCTTTTCGCCCCACACCGTGGGCAGCGAGTTGACGCGGAAGTCGATCGAGCGGGTGCGTGACAGCTGCAGCTTCAAGGCGCCATCCTGGGGCAGTCGACGCTCGGAGATATCGAGCCGCGACATGATCTTCAGGCGAGCGGCTATGCGGTCACGCAGGGCAAACGGTGGGCGAGCGATCTCCACCAGCATGCCATCGATACGAAACCGCACCCGGTACTGTGTTTCGTAGGGTTCGAAGTGAATATCCGACGCTCCCTTGCCAATGGCATCCAGCAGAATTTTATTGACAAATTTGACGACTGGCGCGTCTTCGCTATTTTGCTCGGCCTTTTCAATAGAGGCCTCATCGCCGTCAGCATGCTGAACGATATTCAATGCGCTGACCGCATCGTCAATGTTGTCCAGGTCATCCAGCATGCTGCGTTCGTTTTGCGCCAGGTACTGTACTAACGTGTCACGCAGCTGATCGGCAGGGGCCAGCACGCCGTCCACGCTCAGCCCGGTAGCAAACTGCAGCTCGTCCAGCTGGGTCAGCGTGGCGGGGTAAGGGACCGCCACGGTCAGTCGGTGGCCATGGCGCGCCAAAGGCAAAATACCCAGTCGCTCAAGAATCTTGACCGGATAGTCACTGGCAGCAGGCAGGGCGGCCACTCGTATGGCTTCCAGGTCTACTACCGGCAGGCCGTACTCCCAGGCAGCCGCCACCGCCGCCTCATCGGTAGACACCAGGCCGCTGTCCACCACGTGTTGCAGTAGCGATATTTCCAGCTGAGTGGCAGTGTTTTCCGCAATGGCGGCCTGGGCATCCGTGAGCAGGCCGTGCTTGACCAACCGTTTGGCGATGCCGCGCAGCCCCCCGTTCAGGGCAGCATGGCTCAGCGTAGACTCAGGGGCAGGTTGGCTCATGGCATACTCGGCAGCGGGCAAATGAAACGGAATGTAATGCTGAGGGTTGTACCATATTTACTGTTCCCGAGGTACCAGCCACGTACAGGCTCCATACCGTGAAATAGGCCGATTATCGGGGCATGTCAGGAAGATAAAGCTGGTTGCCAATGGGGGGTGGTTAAGCTAATTTAATCAGCAATCAAGGCTGATGTTCAGTAAGATTTGGCCTGACGATGACTCTTACACCGCAAGGGAACTCCGCAATGCAAACGACCCAACCCAACCAACCCCGCCGCTTCAAGCAGCCGGGCTTCACCCTCATCGAGCTGCTGATTGTGGTGGCGATTATTGGTATTTTGGCGGCGGTGGGTGTGCCGCAGTACGGAAATTATTTGGATCGTTCTGAGCAAAGTGCCTGTATTGCAGAACTAAACTCTTTCCGATCGTTGGCTGTTGCCTCATCCGTCGATGCTGATAATTCACAAATTGAGGCCTTTAATTTTCAGTCGTGTGAAGAGGGCACAAATAAGACAGCACTTGTCGACCGATTTACAAGTACTTCAGAAGAGAACCCCGGCCCAATAACAGTCACAACTGGGAGCCGTGAAGTAGTTGTAACGGTCACAGAGACTGGACGTATTGTTGCGGGCACTGGTGGTGATGGTTAACTAATAGTTGATAGGCGATATATTACGCACTAGGCCGCTTCTTCAAGAGCGGCCTTTTCACTGTATCATGTGAAGTACTGTATGCGAACTCTAGCCAGCGGTTTTAGCCTGATCGAGCTGTTAATCATGATAGCGGTGATAGCCCTTTTGTCAGGAATGAGTCGGCCCGCGTACTTGGCTTACCTGGACCGTTCCGCCTTCAGCGCCTGTCAGTAAGAGCTAATGCTCGCGTATTGGCGACGGATCACCTGGATGATGCCCTTGAGCCATACCGCTCGTGGGTGAAAGCAACCAACCTACCCAGTTAGCCGTTGCGAATGCTTTACGCGGCGTATTCGAGGGCGAGGCCACGGAGCTTGTGCTGGATACCCAGCGCTCAGGCGTTCAGGCTCGCATCACGAGCCAAGGCATGGTCGAGCGCGTCGTCACACCTTGATTATGAAGGTGCGTTACCAAGCTGGCTCTTCATACAAGTTCGCGAATTTTACACACTCCCTGCGTAATTCCCTCATACACTAGTGGCTTCTTCAGGCAACAATACTTCCGGGAGCCCATCATGAAATCACTTTCGCTTGCAGTGCTCCTTGGCACGCTGTGCTGGCACGGCCTGGCAAGTGCTCAGCCTGCGCATGCACCCGCCCATGGTGCCCGTGGCCACCAGGAGCATCAGGCGGGCCAGAATGGTCGCGAGCATCGCCAGGAATATCAGCGGGAACATCGCCACGAATATCGCCGTGATCGTGAGCAGCGCTCGGAGCGCTATATCGATCTGCCGCGTATCAACGAGCGGGAGCTACTTGGCCTGCTGCGCCAGTACGAAGCCCCCCGCGCCGAGCCGCTGCCGCCCGGCATACAGCGCCGCCTGGAGCGGGGCAAGCCGCTACCGCCGGGGATTGCCAAGCGCTTCGATGGCCCCATTGCACAGCAGCTGCCACGCTACCCGGGCTATGAGTGGGAGCGCGTCGGGGCAGATGTGGTGCTCATCGAAGCCGCTACGCGGGTGGTCGTCGATGTATTGGTAGACGCCCTACGTTAAATACATGCCCTTTCGCCAGTGCTGTCGGTAGCGCCTTGGGCTGTCATGGTAATGCCATCGGCTAACGCTTATGCTGCTCTATTCATTATTAATTCACCCATTGTCACTCATCCATTGTTAGTTAGAAGAGGCAACTTGATGGCAGCGTATACCCTGGAAGCGCGCCTGGCGCTGGCAATCACCATCGCCGAAGAGGCGGGGCAGATGATCCGCGAGGCGCGTGAGCAGCAGAACTTCGCCCAACGCTTGAAAGAGGGCGTTGAGCTGGTCACCGATGTCGATGTCGCCGTCGACCAGCGAATCAGTCAGCGGCTGGAAGAGCATTTTCCCGGTGAGGCTCGGCTGAGCGAAGAGCTGAGCCCTGAACAGGCGCTCTACCATCCCGCCGAACAGCTATGGGTCGTGGACCCTATCGATGGCACGGTGAACTTTGCCCAGGGCCAGCGTCATGTGGCGGTGTCCATTGGCTGGATCGAGCAGGGCGTGGGCAAGGTAGGCGTCGTTCATGCACCGTTCCTGAATGAGACCTTCAGCGCAGCCCAGGGGCTGGGGGCTTACTGCAACCAGCGGCGTATTCAGCCCAGCGGTGCCGAATCGCTGGCCAGCACGCTGGTCGGTACCGGGTTTCCCTACGACAAGCAGGCCCGCAAGGCCCTGCTGCCACGGCTCGAAGCCGTCCTGACCCACTGCCAGGACATCCGGCGCAACGGTGCCGCGGCGCTGGATATCTGCGACATTGCCTGTGGGCGCCTGGATGCCTATTACGAAAGCGTATCCCCCTGGGATTTTGTGGCAGGCTGGGTGATCGCCCGGGAAGCCGGGGCACGCGTGGGGCATTTGGTCGAGGTGCCGGAAGGCATTCCTGCCGACCTTTTCCCAGAGCAGCTGTTGGTAACCGCCCCCGGCGTTTACGATGCCATGGCGACGCTGCTGGCAAACGCGGATCGCTAGCCTGATGGGTGCTTTTCAACGCAACACGGCAAGCATTTGAAAAGAAAGCGCAAAAAGGGCTTTTCATTTGGCTAATAAAGCGCTAGTATACGCACCGTCCTGAAGCGAAAGCCAACGGGCATCGGAGTGTGGCGCAGCTTGGTAGCGCGTTGCAATGGGGTTGCAAAGGTCGCAGGTTCGAATCCTGTCACTCCGACCAAAAAAGACATATAAAACGGCCACTTAGCGAATCATGCAGTGGCCGTTTTTTATTGCCTAGCGTTCTAGGTGACATATAGGTGACACCCGTCTGAAATTTTCGGCTTTTCTAAGCTCTCCAGAACAAGAGAAGGGCCACGTCGAACACAGCACTTCAGTGTGACGATACCCCCAACGGAGAGCATCCTCATTGCTCCATCTCTGCATCATTCCCGCTTAGCTCCGTATAATCGCTCTCATAGGTTTCACAGGAATAGATGCCTACCACAGACACGGCGGACGCCACCCAGCCAGGCTCCTCAAGCCTTGGCCCACCCCTCCTCGATGGCATGTTTGCGGATCGCTGTATTGCTCACCTTGCCGTTTAGCTCCTTCGACAGCCAGGCATAGCCGTCGCGGGGGTCGGCCTCCCAGCGCCTGCGAACCTCCTGCCAAAACTCCTTGCTCATCCCACAGTTGATGAGGCGACGCCGGGTTGGTGCGATGCCGGAGGCAACAGCCAGCAGCGAGGTTTTTAGCCGCTCGACATCAACGTCGCCTTCGGCAAGGCGCTGCATCAGCGCACCTTCAACCGACAGCGCCAGCGTTCGGGCAGTTTCCCGCGCCAGCACATGGCGGTTGGTAGAAATATCACTCATCGTCCTGGCTCCGTATGTAGTCGGCGACGTAGGTGCTGCCGGTGTCGGGATACGTACCATCGTCCAACATTAGCCCCAGCCGCTCGGCGCGCCCCTTCATCTCTCGCTCGACCTGCGCAGCCTTCTCCAGCGCGGCCTCGATGCGCCCTCTCATGGCCTCCTTGTCTACCAGCGCAATGGCTGGCTTCTCCTCGAGCTCCACCTTGTCCTTCCAGAACTCCGGCTGACGGTTCTTCAGCCACAGCCGCGCGGCGGCGGTCTCGGGCGGGTAGTGGCGCTCCATGTCCGTCAGGATCACCTGGCCTTGGTGCTGGGCCACGTGCGTCTCTGGTACCACGGCCCCCTTTGCTCGATGGAACAGCGCATGAGCCACCTCGGCATCGGCCAGGGCGCCGCCCCGCCATATGGCATGACGAAAGTCCTCGTGCTGCTGCTGCCAGCGGTAGATGGTTCGCTCGTCCACCTCGTAGAACTTGGCCAGCTTCTCCCGCGTGAAGCCCAGCAGCATCAAGCGCTCGGCTTGCTCGGCATACTCCGGGCGGTACTCGCTAGGCCGGCCACGCCCCTTGGTTACGGGCGTAACCTCTTGCGTAACCTGGGGCGTAACCGTAACCCCGTGCGTAACCTCCTCCTCTGTGTTGCTGGCAGGGTCTGTAGGCTGTGCCCGCTTTTGCCATTCATCCGCTTTGGCACGCCTGCTAACAGCCACCCGCGATACAGGTAGCGATAGCTCTCGAACCAACCAGGCGAAGCCCTCGCGGGAATCCGCCTCCCACAGCTTGCGGGCTTTCTGCCACTGCCTCGTGGTCATCTTCGCTGCCATATCATCACCTGCGCTAAGCGTGTCTGTGTCTTTTAGAAGCCGTTCGGTGGCTGCGCCCCTTCCCAGCTCGCGCCGTCCCACGCGGTCAAGGTGCTGAACGTGACGGGAATCTGGAGCTGGACGAAGCGCCCGTGATGGTCGGACGGCGAGTTGAGGGGAATACCGATGCTCTCGATGACCAGTGGGGCGAAGGTTCGCTTCTTGTACTGGATCGCCAGCAGGGCGGGCACTTCGGAAGGCAACGCGGCTTCGACCAGGGACTCCGCCGTTCTATTGTTCGATCCCGCCCAGTCGAGCGCTGCAGTCAGCAGTGTTCCCTCGGCGGCCAGGTGGCGCGGCAGTGCCCAGTCCATCAGCAGATTGATGGCGTCCTCCACCTCGGCCTCCGGATCCTGCCAGGCACGCAACATGATGTTGACCGTGAGTTTGATCGGCGCCATGCCGGTGAATACCTGCGTGCTGTTGAGCTTGGTAATACCCGTACGGCCACGTGCGTGTTCGACGGCCCCGGCGGTTCTGTCTGCCCAGCCACCCGGCGTGGAGCGGTCGAACTTCTTGCGCTCTTCGCTGGACAGCATGCCGCGAACGCTTTCAACGACTGGCTGAATCATGCCGGACTGCAACATCGCGCTAAGGGTGGGTGTCAGGCCACCCGCTCCGGCGCTTTCGAACGGCGACTGCCAGTTGAAGGTCGCTTCCAGGTTGGCGTCGTCGACGAACAGGCAGCGCAGGACGGCACCGTTCTCGTACAGTTTTTCCCCGTGGTGGTCCACTTCGTAGATTGAGGCGACCAGCGTTTCGTTGATGCCGTCCATTTTCGGGCCTACCTCACCCGGCGCGGCACCAGTGACTACCATAGTCATGTCACTTTCCCTCCTGCTTCACTATGTCCTTGGCGGCTTCCAGCAGGGCCTGCGCATCGCGGGCGCGCATCGCCACCGCCTTGAGCGCCTTCTCCGGCGTGCCGAACCGCTCCAGGTCGACCTGATAGCGTGCTGTTGCCGGCATGCTGGCCAGCTCGGCCAGGGCATCATCCACGGCACGACTGGCGGCGGCGTGGAGCTCGACCGGCAGTGGCGTCACGTTGTTGGCCATGTCCCGTCTCCCGTGTCTGGGGCCGCTTACGCGGCCTCCTCTTCGTGGGTGGTCTCGGCCAGGTACAGCTCCACCCGGCCCGCGTAGCTGGTCAGCAGGGTGCCGTTGCGCTCGATCTCGCCCGGGATCTCGGCCAGCTCGTGCTCCAGGGCCTCAATGTCGGCGAGGTTGGGCTTGGCCTGGCGGTCCGCCATGCGGCGCGGAAGGCCCGCCTCCATCAGGTCGTTGATGGCCTGTTCGCGCCGACGACGGCTGCGCTCGATCTCACCCCGGTCACCCTCCAGGGCGAACTTGCGCTCACGCAGCTGGCGACCCTTGGAGATCAACGCGGAGGTGATGGGATTCAGCAGCGCATCGAGCTCGCCGCGATCCTGCCCGACCTCCATGTCGGCAGCAGCGGCCTCTTCCAGCCGTTCGGCCAGTGCCTCGACCTCGAACTGGAGGGCGCGCAGCGCCTCCGCGGGGCTGCCGTGCCGGGCGACGGCGGCGGTGAATCGGCCCAAGGTGCGGACGTTGCTCAGGTCGCGGCGCAGGCGGTCAGCCTGGCGGGTCAGCCCAAGCCACTCCTTGAACTCGGGGGAGTTGAAGTCATCCAGTCGGCGCGCTCGCGCTACCAGGTTGGTATCAGTCATCGGCCAGGTTCTCCAGGTGGTTGATCAGCAGATCCAGGGCGGCATGGCCGCGCATCGCGGCGTCGGCAGGCATAGTCTCGCCCTCTGCCACATCGCACAGGGCATCCCGCAGCTCCTCCAGGTCCTCGGCAATCTCTGCCACTTCGTCTTGGCGCATCAGGTATCTCCGGTTGGTGGAGCCTTCAGCTTAGCGCCTTGGGTTTCCGGTTCTTGGCGAGTTTTCCGGGCATGAAAAACCCCGCCGAAGCGGGGTGTAAGGGCCAAGCAAGCGATGTTGTCAGTGCAGCGGCTTGGGTGGCGTGGTGCGTAGTTGAACGGCAAAGCCGGCTTCCTCGGCATGGGCCAGCAAGTCCTCCTCACTTGCACCCAGCGCCTCGGCAAGATCGGCTAGGTTGAATAACTGCCGGCCCTCTTCATCAACGCCTGACGGCTTCAGATCGGGGAAGAGTTCGTTCATCCCCTCCCGTAGTGTCTCCAGGATCGGCAGGCGCAGGAACATGGGGTGATCCTCGTCATGGGCGCGGTGGATCATCGCCTCGGCATCGCCCGGGGCCACGTCGCCGAAGAATCGGCGCTGGGCCTTACGCTCGACGCTCTCCAGTAGAGTGCCGATATGGCTGGCCAGTGGCCGTTGCAGGCGCTCAGGTGGGATTGCCAGCTTATGCGCGGCCCATACCTGCCCGGCGGTTAAGTGATCCAGCGGTTGCCCATGGGTAGCGGCTTGGTTCAGTGATTCGCGTGTGATGGTCATAGTGTCGGCTCCTTACGCGGCGGGTGGGGGTAGGTCATCATCAAGCATGGCGTTCACCAGCTTTTGCAGGCTGGCCAGGCGTACACGTACCAGGGCGGCCAGTGTTCCCGGCGGTAGTCGCTGCTCGATAGTTTCCAGTGTGGCCGCGCAGCCCATCAGCGTTTCTTCGTCGGGGTCAGATCCCAGTGAGATCCATACCATGTAGGCGCTCTCTGCTATGTCGCGGTCGATACCGTGCAGGCTGGCTGCAAGGCGTCGTGCTTCGGTAGTGGCTTCATCCAGCATGGCGGCTACCTCCCCGTAGTTCGTTGTTAGCGGCTATCGCGATCACTGGCCACCCCCTCGCCGAACGGGCCGCAGCGTGGCGTTGGCGGCTCTCCTGCCGACATTGTTGCGGCGGTGGGTAGGGGCTCGGCATCAGCAGCTTGAAGCCAGGCTCGTGAGTACCAGCATGCCGCCGTAGCCCGTCGACGGGCGGGCAACAGACGCAGCAGGTCGCCGATGAAGCGGCGGTCATCGCGGTTGATCGGGCAGCGTGTCGCGATCCATTCCACCCACCGCTCGGCTGAAGCGGGGCCAAGGTCGCCTCCTCCCGACAGGTGCCGGCTGATGCTCAGCCGGGCCTGCTCGATGCTGGCGCCAGCCTCGAAGGCATCGTCGATGGCGGCGGCCAGCTCTGCTCGTGCCTGGCGGCTCATCTTGTCCATGGCGCGACGTAGCCTGGCCTCCAGGTCGTGCCCAAGGTTGTGGCCTGCCTCGGACAGGGCGGCCAGCAGGGTGTCTATTTCGCGAAGTGGTCCGGCCTCTTCTTGCTGTCCCTCATCTTTATGGTGTCCTACATGTCCCATGTGTCCCAATGGCTCAACCATGCGGGTTTGCGGCGGGACACCTTCGGGACAGGTGGTGTCCTGTGGTGTCCCGGCGAAGGCACGGTAAACGTCATCCAGGCTCATGCTTGGATCTCCTCGCTTTCAGCAGGGCGGATTACGTAGACACGGCGGCGGGTGCCGTTGATGTAGATTCGAATGGAGCGAGCCGCGCTCTCTCGTCCGACTATCCAACCAGCGACCTCCAGGGCTTCGGTGCCGCGCTTCAGGTCGAAGCCACCTAGCGCCTCATTCAGCCCCTCCCTGTTGAACAGGAAGGCTCGTCCATCGGCATCGTCACGCCACCAGCCGGCACGGTTGTGAACTACAGGGCCGTGGGCTGGGTCTGCATCTACGTTGCTGAAGCGGGCATCGCCGTGACGCTCGATGAAGCCGAACACATTGGCCAAGATTTGCTCATGCTCGGTCCGCGCTCCGCCTTGCTCGGCAGCCCACGCTTGGAAGGCGTCAACAGCTGCGGCCATGGCTTCGCCTTGCTTCCAGCCGACCAGCCCATACTCGGCTGCCAACTCCCCGGCCAGCCCTATCAGTGCTAGTGCCTTGGCAGCCCGGCCTTGCAGCGGGCGGGTCGCTTCAAAGCCAGGAATCTGAGCGAAGCGGTCCACCTCGCCGGCCAGGTCTCGCTCCTCGCTCACCAGCTTTTCGATGAAGGCAGGACCAACGCGACCATAGTGGCGCGTGACCTCGCTCTTCAGGTGGTCTGCGAAGGCGCGGCCATCGTCCAAGCGGTGCAGGTGGTCGAAAGCGCCATGCTTGCGCTTGGCGGGTATGTCCAGCAGTCGGACAGCCTGCCCAGCGTGGGGGCGCTTGCCTGCCGCGCTCATGTGGGCGGCTAAGGTGCGCTCGCCGCTGCTCAGCACTGCGATGCGCCAGCGATGGGGGCGACGGGCGGTGCCGTTGCGGCTGGCGCGGGCTTTACCGACGCCATTTCCCAATGCGTAGACGGTGGCGCCGATCTCCCGGCCATCGGCCTCGCCGATCTCATCCAGCACCAGCGCCGTGTCGCTTAGTGCCGCAGCGATGCCTTCTAGTCCATTGCCGGTGGCTCGCCAGGTTCGCTTGAAGTCGGGCGCGCCCCAAACGCTGGACGCGACTTCCAGTAACGTAGTCTTACCGTTGCTGCTATCGCCCACCAGGTGGATGCCGGCGGCCTGCCGGTGGGTCAAGTACAGCAGCGGGCCGGCCAGGGCGGTGGACACAGCGAGAACCATTAGTGGATTGCCGCTGCATAGCTGGCCAATGTTGTCGCGCCAGCCCTCCAGAGTGCCGGCTGTGGCGTAGTCGTCATGAGAGGCGAACTCGGACTGGAAAGAGACCCGGCGGGCCATCTCACCCCGGGCGATGGTGCGCCGCGGCATGACAAACGCCCGACCTCCCTCCAGGGTGTGCCAGCCAACACGGGTTGCCGCTATCACCTTGTCCTCGGGTGCAGACTGAGCCAGCCACTTGTTCAGCCACTTGTGGGCGTCGGGATTGATCCTGACCCCCATGTCCAACAGCTCGCCGCGCAACTCCTCGCCGCTACCCTTGAGCAAACGTAGTGGCATTGCCCACTGGCGCCAGCCTCCATACGGCGGCTTGAACCGCAACAACAGACCATGGTTGTCGCCGCGCTCATCGTGAGTGGCAGCCAGGCACTCAATGGGGCTGCACACCCATACGTCGAACGACTCGGGATCGTCGTCACCCCTTGGCTGTCGCTGGCCGTGGTAGTAAAGGCCAGGCGGCCCGTAGCGGGTGAGTGTCAGGTAGGTGGCAAAGGCTGGGCGGCGCGGCTCCCTTGCTTCTTCTGGCTCGCTGTCATGGGCCTGTTGCGCAGGGTCCACTTCGTGTCCGATGGGACACATCGGGACAGGTGGTGTCTCGATGCTGTCCCTGCTGGAAGGCGCGTGGTTGCTGGGCTGGGACAGGTGGGACACATGGGACACATCAAGTAAGGTGTGTGCTGGGCTAGTCACGGCCACCTCCCTGCCGGCAAAGGCGTATATCGGCGAAGTCGGTGCAGGTCTCGCAGCCCTCGCAGAAGCTCGGCATCAGCAGCGTGGCGTCGATAGCCAGGGCAGCGTGGCGGGCAGCGACTCGCCCTTTGTTGGCGAGCCCCTGGGCCGGTAGATGCCGGTCATCGTCACCGCAGATGGTGATGCCCACCTCGGGGAGCCGCTGGCGCAGGCGACGGGCAACTAGGGCCAGGTTGTCGGCGTTGCGGGCGACCACGACCGGGCAGCCCATGGCCTCATGCAAGGCGGCAGCCGTTGACCAGCCCTCGGCCACCAGCACGCGCTCGGCGCCCTCTAGGCGGCCTATCAGGCTCGCCACGCCTTTGACGCGACCTCCCTGCAAGGGGCGTTTGCTGCCGTCAGGAAAGATGCGCTCCAGGTTGACTAGCTCGCCATTGAAGTACAGCGGTACCAGCAGCACGTTGCCGCGCTGGCGTAGACCATGCGGATGTAGTCGCTTCTTAGCTAGGTAAGGGTGGCCAGAATCAGCGGCACGAGCAGCAGCCCACCAGCGGCGGGCTTGCGTAGCTGTCTTGTCTTGCTGTTGACGGCGTTCGACCTCGCGTTGCTCCCTTGCATGCTGTGCCGCTAGACGCGCCTCAGCGGCGGCTGTGGGGTCAATCTCGCCGCCAATGCCGATAGTGTGCTGCTCTCCGGTATGCCAGAAGCCATAAACGCCCACTTCCAGCGAAGGGCACACATACCAGCCGTTACGGTTGCCTTTAGGCTTGTCGGCACTATC
Organism: Halomonas sp. BC2; assembly: GCF_002078115.1. NCBI lineage: Bacteria > Pseudomonadati > Pseudomonadota > Gammaproteobacteria > Oceanospirillales > Halomonadaceae > Halomonas > Halomonas sp. BC2. The sequence goes on from NZ_LFGT01000003.1 coordinate 41,558, forward strand.
AAAACGGTGCAGGGCACCATCTGCGCGGATTGCCAGCCCGGTAACGCCATAAGCGGCTAAGGCATCGACTAGCGCCTGCTCAATGCTGCTATACTGGTTTTGCGTTGGCAGGACGCTTGCACGGGCCTCGGCTCCTCTATTGAGGGCCGGGGCTTGTTGCTTTGTGGCTGTCATCACTCACCCCCAGCCACCAGGCTGCCCAAGGCATGGGCGCGCTTGGTCATCTCTATCGCGATCAGGTCGCTTGCATCCAGCAGGCCGCCTAAGAACTCAGGCTCACTGATTCGGATAAAGTGATTGAGCGTGGCTTGGGCGCTTGCGGCCATCTCCATAAAATCGGCGCTTAATTCGCACTCAATGATGGCTGACTCAGCGGCTTCATTAACGCTTACAACGGCTGGCGCGCTCATTTCGCCGGCCAATTCGCCCTCGTGGTAAATCCGCTTCGAAGCGCCAGCACTAGGCAGTTCGACGCTACCGTTTTGCTCAATCTGGTCAGCCATGGCGCGCAACTGGGCTACCAGTTCGAGGCTGTCTTTAGCGTGCAGAGTAATATCGGTGGTGGTCATTGTTTGCCCCCTTCCAGCTCAATCGAACCGCCTAGCTCACTTACATCGTCAGCACCTTCCCGGGTGATTTCATGCCCAAGTTTGGCTAGGCGTGCCGCCGTCTTGTGTTCACCGCTTTCAAGCATCTTTGCGATGGCGTCAAACAGCGCGCTAGCGTGCTCAAAGCGAATCTCTGCAATCTCGACGTCGAGCATAATGTGCTGAATGGCTGCCTTATCCATGGGATACCTCCGATTGCATCTGGCTAGCTGCAAGGGCTTCTTCAAACATGCTTGCGTAGTGCTCAAGCGCGCTGGGCATTATCTCGCGGCCCTTTTCCTCGGCATCGGCTGCCTCTTCGCGCATCGTGCGAAGTAGGCCAGTGAGCTTGGTACCGGGGTCGGGGACTGGCTGGGGCTTGTGTGCAGTGGTTTGAAAGAGACGGGTGGTAAGCCGCTCTAACGTATCAAGGTGGTGCTGGGTTCCATGCAGAGCAGCCGCCAAGATGTGGGGCGCAACCTGCTTATCACCTTCAGCGGCATCGTTAAGCGCGATCTCCACTAGCGCGACGGTGTTACGCAGAATATGAAGATGCTGACTTGCTTCGTCGTAGGCTTGAAAGTCGCTCACGATGCACCTCCCTTGCCGGAAACGGCATTGAGGGCACGCGCTTCTATCTGTTGGGCTTTTTCGATGTGGCGGTTGTACTTGCGGAGGCGAACGCTGGCGCTGGAATCAGCGAACAAGGCGGCTTTCGCCATTGCACGATGGGCAGCGGCGCGACCTTTAAGGCTGCGGGTAATGAGGTTGGATAGGCGTAGTTGTGCCATGGGTGTGACTCCTTGATTATTGGAGCCGTCCCCGGATGCGGCCAAGCATCGGATGGGGGCGACTGTACGCGGGTTGGCCGACCGGTAATCAAGGGAACCGGCACGCTCGAAAGCGTCCCACGCACAGCCGCCATAACTAGCGGGCACAAAAAAAGCGCCTGCTATGTTGGTGGCGCTAGTGCGCCTTGATTTATTCGACCGGCCAAGGTCGGCTGACGATTTTGCGCCAGCCCTTGAAGCATAGCCGGGGTTGGTAGCAGAGGTCAACATTAAGCCACCTCCCGACGCTTTACGTTTTCCTCAGCGATGCTGCTCACGGCGTCACCATCGCGTAACCATTCCAGCACATCGATTAGGCGATAGCGGATACTACGACCACGACGCACAAATTTTGGCGCTGGTCGGCCAAGCAATAAGCCAGTGATACGGCTCTTGCGTGCTGTGCCTGGCTGAGCAGGTATCAGGTGGGGGAATACAGCGCGTTCGGGTAGCTCGATCAATGCAGGGTCGAAACCTGCACGGTAGCGTTCAAGGGCGCTATCTAGCAGGGTGGTAGGGGTTTGCGTTCTGTCAGTCATTGCAGCGTCTCTCTGTTCCTAGTTGACGCTGACAATGGTGAACGTGCTTTTGGTGGGTTTGGTTCAACTGGAAAAATCAGATTCCAATTGGAAAAATCAGGACTAGCTATCCTTCTTTGCCTCCCAGGCTCCGATGGCAGCCTTCAAAACCTCGTCGAGCGTACTTTTGCCAAACCCATATAGGTTTATTGGGTCGGCATCAGGATCGGACGGCTTCTCATAGCCCTCCACCACTCCTCGCATGATACTGATGATCCCAGACCTGTTGGGTCTCCCTGCTGCTGCATACGGGCCAGGATGTTGCTGCGAAAGCGCCTCGGCTAGCAGCCCCAGTACCTCCAGTGCTCGCAGCTCCTCAGCACCACTTGCGCCGCTACTGGCAGGCTTCTGGGGCTCTTCGACCAGGGCGTCGATGTCATCAGCTCGAACGAGGATGCTGCACCCATTTGGCAGGGTCTTGGCCCCGGAGTCATCTTGCCCAAGGAGCTCAATCACCTTTCCCGTTTCTGGGGACCAGATGTGAATGCCGCCCATCTCACACTCCAGCTCGCCATGCACATTGATGAAATGCCAAGGCATGCCGCCATGGTCCCAGAGCTCGAAGATGCCCCGCAGCCCACCGAGAAAGGGCGGCTCGTACACCAGTCGGTCGCTGAGATATTCGGACTCGCTGGGCTCAATGGTTGCCGTCCTGGCATTGACAGAGCCGCGCAGCTCCACGAACAGCGGTAGCTTGCCGTTAATGCCAAGTTTCAAGAGATCAACGGACCTAACCTCTTCGCTGGCCAAGTTGGCGAGCCTCGATGCGGCCTCCTCCAGCGTCAACCAGGGCTTCAGCTCTCTCAACAGTTTCTGCAACGCCATCGCGCTACTCCTAACGCACTCCAAGTAGGTTGGCTGGCTAACGCGGTGGAGTTATCCGCGCTTTCAGGTGATCGGCCCTAGCCAGCCAAAGCGTGCGACTGTGGTCGCGTTAATCTTCTAGCGTGAGCTGACGAATATGAATACCCATGGCTGTGGCCAGCTTCTTCAAGGTGGTATGGCGAGGCTTGGCGCTGGCGCTTTCCCACTGGGCAACTTGTGCCTGGGATACGTTCAAGCGTCTTGCTAGCTCGGCTTGTGTGACGCCAAGGTACTCGCGCCAGCAGCGGGTGAGCGGTACATCATCGACCAAGTGGCGGCTGACAATTTCGTGAGGCAGCGTCAACGCATCCACTTCCCCGGCACGCTCTACCAGGGCAGTAAATTGTTCTAACGGCAGCACGGCATAGCGGCGGCCTGCCTGTTCGCTAATCTGGTAATCAATAGGTGCGTTCATCGCGCTTTTTCACCTCCTCGATAGAGACCACTTGTAGGCCCGTTTCCACATCGAACAGCACCCGATAGCGGCCTACACGTAGGCGGTATTGGTACTGGTGGTGGGTGAGGGGCTTAATGTCGTGAGTCTCTTTACACTCTGGCCAAGTGGCTAGGTTGCCCACCCGTTTAATGACCATGGCGCGGTCAGACGCATGTAGCTTCTTGGCTTGTTTGGCCGCTTTGAGCGTCCATTGCACTTGATAGGTCATAAGGTTTCATAAGTTTAGGCGTTGGTTGAGACAACGGCAAGCGTCGGCAGCGTTTCTTGTGTAGCGTTCGGCGTCTGCTTCACCAGTGTTTCTACAATGTCGCGGGTGTGATCCGGGCGCAGGTGAGCGTAATGCTGAATGGTGGTCTGTATATCGCTGTGAGCCATCAGTTTGGAAACGGCGAGTAAGTCAGCTCCCGCCATCACCAGTTGAGAAGCGAAGTTGTGGCGCAGGGTATAAAGCACCAATTCATCAGGTAGACCGGCAAGCGTGCGCACTCTGGCCCATGGCTTCTGCATGGCTGTTCTATCAAAGCGCTTTCCTGTTTGCGGGTTGGGGAATACTAAGCCGCTCTTGGGCTTGCCTTGCTGTTCATGCCACGCACGCAGCACATCAGCGGCAGCGCTAGAAAGCGGAAAGGTCATAGGCTCGGCGTGGTGGTGCGCGGTTTTTTCTATGGTCTTGCGGACCGTCTTAAACGCCAAGTTGACGTGCTCCCAACGCAGGCCCGTAATATCACCCGGTCGAAACCCGGTGTAGTACATGGTCAGCACCCAAGGCATCACATGATCCACATAGGTAACGTGATCCAGGTCGGGCAGGTAGGCTTTGCCGTGGGCGCGGCTGTTGCGGCGCTGCTCTCTCTTTTCCTGTTGATAGGCTTCAAGGCCAGCAAACAGCGCTTTGACTTCATCCGGTTCTAAGTAGCGGCGTTGGCTTGCCTGCTCGGCTAAGTCGTCATCATTCAGGGCTGGGCGCTGTAAGTTCACACGCGCCAGCGGGTTGGTGGGAATCACGTCACGTTCAGCGGCATGGGCGAGAAGGCCGCACAACGCATCAAAGGAGCGCTTAAGCGTACTAAATGCGCGTGGCTTGTCGGCGCTCTCCTGCTCGGCCTGCCAGCGCTCTACATCTGCACGGGTAATATCGCCCATTGGCTTTGCCAGCCAGCTAGAAAAATCCTTCTCGATACGGCGCAAGGTGCCCGCACCATCCTTGCGGCGCTTCTGGTAGGCAGTGTAGGGGCCATGAAGGTAGGCGCGGAGCGTTTGCTGCTGCTGGCGTTGGCTTTCTACTTTGGCGGCTTCAATCGCGGCGCGGGGGTCGCCACCTTGTGCCACGATACCCAACGCTTCGGCAGCATCACGACGAGCCTGGGCCAGCGTCAATGCGCCATAAGTGCCTAGCGTCATCATACGGCGCTTGCCAGTCTTGGTGCGGTAGTAGAGTCGAAAGGTAAGGCCGCGTTTACCAGAGCGCACATGAAAGCCGCCTAGCTCGGTATCCCATACATCACCAGAAGGCTGTTCTCGCGCCAGCTTTTCAATGCTTTTGGCGGTCAGCTTTATACGGGTTTCCGTGCCTGCCATGGTGCGCCTCATTTTCTAGGTGACAAATAGGTGACACTTAGAGGATATATCTAGGCACATTCAGCAACAAGCATAAACTAATGGTTGGATTATAAGTGGCTATATTTATTGGGTATATTTGCTTTCGTTTGTTGATGCTTGTTTCTGCTAATATACCGGGTAAACGCAATGGGGTTGCAAAGGTCGCAGGTTCGAATCCTGTCACTCCGACCAATATCGAAAAAGCCGCTGCATTTATTGCAGCGGCTTTTTTTTCGTTGGCTCATGTTGGTGTCTCTTGATATGCGTCAAGTTTTGAGCGGTGGGAATCATTCTGTGCAGCCGGGTACGGTATGCTCTTGGGCAGGTGGAAGGTCTACTCAAGCGCATCGATCAGGAGGCAAGGATGAGTCGCACAGGCAAGCAGTCTGCAACGCCCGAGGCATGGCATGGGCTGTCGGTAGACGAGGCGTTGGCGCAACAGTCGGCGACCCGTGAAGGTCTGAGCCGCGAAGAAGCAGAGGCGCGTTTGGCTCAGTATGGTGAAAACCGCCTGGAGCAGGCCCAAGGGCGCCCCTGGTACAAGCGGCTGCTGGCGCAGTTTGCCAATATTCTGATGCTGATTCTGGTGGTCGCGGCGGTGGCCAGCTTTCTGCTGGGCCACGTGATTGATGCGGCCGCCATCGTGGGCGTGGTGTTGATTATTGCCTTGATCGGCTTTTTCCAGGAAGGCAAGGCCGAGCAGGCGCTGGACAGTATTCGCAACATGCTCTCTCCCCAGGCAAACGTGCTGCGCGATGGCCAGCGCACCACGGTGCCCGCCGAAGCGCTGGTGCCCGGGGACATCGTGCTGTTCGAGAGCGGGGATCGCGTGCCTGCGGATGTTCGGTTGCTGGAAGTACGGCGCTTGAAAACCGATGAGGCTGCCCTGACCGGTGAATCGGTACCCGTCGATAAGCAGCCCGAACCGCTGGCCCGCGATACCGAGCTTGCCGAGCGTTCGAACATGGCGTTTGCCAGCACGCTGGTCGTGCAGGGGAATGCCCGGGGCCTGGTGGTGGCGACCGGAGGGCGCTCGGAAATTGGCAAGATTTCCGAATTGCTGCGCAGTGTCGAGCAGATCAAGACGCCATTGCTACAGCAGTTGGATAGAGCTGGCCGAGTACTGGCGGTGTTTATCCTGCTGGCCGCTGGGATCACGGCGCTGCTGGGTACCTGGCTGCATCAGCAGCCCTTGGGTGAGATGTTCATGGCGGCCGTGGGCCTGGCGGTAGCGGCCATTCCCGAGGGCCTGCCTGCGATTGTGACCATTGGCCTGGCGCTGGGCGTTCAGCGCATGGCCAAGCGGCGGGCCATTATCCGGCGGCTGCCCGCCGTGGAAACGCTGGGTTCGATTTCCACCATTTTCTCCGATAAGACCGGCACTCTGACCCGTAATGAGATGACTGCCCAGGCAATCTGGCTGCAGGATGCCCGTTTCACGCTCGAGGGTATCGGCTTTGCCCCGCATGGCAAGCTATGCCGGGAAGGAGCGGCCACCGAGGCGCAGTGCAATGGACGGGCCCATGAACCTGCCTTGCAACGTTGCCTGTTGGCCAGCGTACTATGCAACGATGCCGAGCTGCACCAGGAAGATGAACGCTATCGCATCTTTGGCGACCCCACCGAAGGGGCGCTGGTGGTGGCTGCCGAGAAAGCGGGGCTTGATCACCTGGCGTTGCGCCAGCAGTACCCGCGTCTCGATGCGATTCCTTTTGAATCAGAGCACAAGTACATGGCCACGCTGCATGACCTTGAGGGTGGGCGGCGGCTGCTGGTCAAGGGCGCGCCGGATCGCATTATCGAAATGAGCAGCCATGTGATCACCGATGAAGGCGAAGCCCCGCTGGTAGCCAGCGAGTGGGAGGCGCATATCGAAGCGCTGTCCTCGAAAGGCTTGCGGGTGCTGGCGATTGCCGAGAAGGCAATGGAAGAAGACGCTGAGCTCGACCACCCTCACGTGCAGTCGGGGTTGCGCCTGCTGGGGTTGATAGGGCTGTTGGACCCGCCCCGTGAAGAGGCCATCGAGGCGGTGAAACGCTGCCAGCGCGCCGGTATTCGCCCGGTGATGATCACCGGAGACCATGCTGCCACCGCCCTGGCCATTGCCCGCCAGTTGGGATTTCAGCACACCGAACGGGCCTTGACCGGGCGTGAAATGGAGGCCATGTCGGATGAGCAGCTCGAAGCGATCATTCTGGAGGTGGATGTGTTTGCTCGGGCGTCACCAGAGCACAAGCTGCGGTTGGTCAAGGCCATGCAGGCGCGTGGAGGCGTGTGTGCCATGACGGGTGATGGGGTCAACGATGGCCCGGCGCTCAAGCGGGCAGATGTGGGTGTCGCCATGGGCATTCAAGGAACGGAAGCGGCCAAGGATGCCTCGCAAATGGTGCTGGCCGATGACAATTTCGCCACCATCGTCCACGCCATCGAAGAGGGGCGTAAGGTTTACGACAACATTCGCAAGACGATTACCTTCATCCTGCCTACCAACGGTGCCCAAGGGCTGGCCATCATGCTGGCCGTGCTGGCGGGCACGAGCCTGCCGGTGACTCCGCTGCAGGCGCTCTGGGTGAACATGGTAGTGGCCATTACGCTGGGCCTGGCGCTGGCATTCGAATCCGGTGAGAAGGACCTGATGCAGCGACCGCCCCGGGACCCCAAAGCGCCGCTGCTGGACCTCTTTTTGCTTTGGCGGGTGGTGTTCGTATCGCTACTGCTGCTGATTGGCGTATTCGGCATGTTCAACTGGATTCTGGGGCAGGGGGGTAGCGAAGCGCTGGCTCGCACGGGGGCGGTCAACATGCTGGTGGCGGGCAGTGCCGCTTACCTGATCAACAGCCGCTACTTGCTCAACAGCACGCTGACCTGGAAAGGCGTGTTTGGCAGTCGGCCGGTGTGGCTTGCCATCGGGTTGGTCCTGCTGCTGCAACTGGGGTTCACCTATTTACCCTTCATGCAGTTCGTGCTGGTCAGCGAGGGGCTGGCTGCTCACCACTGGCTTGCCATCCTGGCGGGGAGCGTGGCCGTGTATGGCGTGGTCGAGGTGGAGAAAAGTATCCTTCGCCGGAGGAGTTGAGTACTGCCGCTTGCCAAGGGCAGGCGGCAGAAACGTTAGCGCGACGTGGGTGCTTAGTTGCCCTGGGCTTTGTGGTCGGCAAGTGCCGCTGCTACGGCCTCTTGCCACTGCCCTTCGGTAATGCCCCAGTGGTCGGCCTGCTCCTTGTCAGGATTGCCGGCCGCTGCTGCATTCAGCTCTTCCGGGGAGTAGCTTTCAAAACAGTGCTTGGCAAACGCCTTGGCCTTGCCATCGCTCAGTTGATTGATCATTTCCATGGGTCGCTCCTTTCCCTGGTGCTGAAGTAAGAGGTAATAAGTACCTGATGCCGAGCGCAGCCCGGCAACGGACAGCCGTCAGTATAGCCTCAGGCCATCAATGCATCCACGACGATCTTGACGGCAATCGTGGCCAGCAGGCACATGATGAGCCTGTCGAACCAGCGATGGGGCAGGCGTTTGCCCAGCCGGGCGCCCAGCGGCATGGCCGCCAGAATGACCAGCAGGGCCGCCAGACTGTACAGCGAGCGCTCCCAGGTGAGAATCCCCGCGCTGAGCAGGGCCGGAATCTGCACCAGGGTGATCGCCACGAAGAACACCGATATCGAGCCGATGAACACCGGGCGCTCCAGACGCATCGCGTTCAGAAAGGTCACCGACGCCGGGGCGGACATGCCCGCCGCGCCTTGCAGCACGCCTGCCACCAGCCCCACCGGCAACACGATGCGCTGGGCCAGCGGGAAAGGCAGTGTGAAGCTGCGGTTGGCCAGCTTGATGGCCAGATAGAGCACGATGGCCGCCGCCACGCCCAGCGACAGCAGCGTGGGCGACAGCACCACCAGCCCCCAGGTGCCGATCACGATGCCCAGCCCGCCGGAGAGGCCGAACCAGAGCAGGAAGCGATGCGGCAGCAGGTGGTGGCGGTACTGCCAGACCTGTAGGGCATTGCTGAACAGGTTCGGCGCCACCAGCACGGCAATGGCCAGCTTGACGTCGTACAGCATGGTCAGCACGGGAATGACGATGACCGGTACGCCAGAGCCGATGGCACCCTTGATGATTCCCGCGGCCATCAGCGTCAGAAAGGCAACGATCATGCGGCGTTACTCAGATTACTTGAGTACATGGGCTTACTTGAGCACATAGCAGGGCGTGTAGGGCTGCCCATCCAGTTTCATGCGGCCCTGGGCCACGAAGGAGCTGAGCAGAGCGTCCAGCCGCTGCATCAGCTCGGGCTCTGCCGTCAGCTCGAAAGGCCCGTGGGCCTCGATGGCCCGAATGCCAGGCTCTTTCACGTTGCCTGCCACGATGCCTGAAAAAGCACGGCGCAGATTGGCTGCCAGCTCGTGGGTGGGCTGCTGGCGGTGCAGTGCCAGGCTGCGCATGGCCTCATGGGTAGGCTCGAAGGGGGCCTGGAACTCGCGGGCAATGGTCAGACGCCAATTGTAGTAGAACGCATCCTGGTGCTGGCGGCGGAACTCGCTGATCTGCTGGATGCCATCGCGCATGGTGCGTGCCACGGCCGTCGGGTCGCCGGTGATGATGGTGTAGAAGCGGCGGATCTCTTCACCCAGGGTGTAGACCAGAAACTCGTCGATTTTCTCGAAATACTCGGCGGAACTGGCGGGGCCGGTGAAGACCAGCGGGAAGGGAATGTCCTGGTTGCTGGGGTGCAGCAGAATGCCCAGCAGGTAGAGAATCTCTTCGGCGGTGCCCACGCCGCCGGGGAACACGATGATGCCGTGGCCCAGGCGCACGAAGGCTTCCAGGCGCTTTTCGATATCCGGCATGACCACCAGTTCATTGACGATCGGGTTGGGGGCTTCCGCGGCAATGATGCCTGGCTCGGAAATGCCCAGGTAGCGGCCCTCCTTGCGGCGCTGCTTGGCATGCGCGACATTGGCCCCTTTCATGGGGCCTTTCATGGCCCCTGGGCCGCAGCCGGTGCAGATGTCCAGGTCGCGGAGCCCCAGGTGATAGCCGACGTCCTTGGTGTATTCGTACTCTTCACGGGAAATCGAGTGGCCGCCCCAGCATACTACCAGGCTCGGGTCGCGGCCCGGCTTCAGCGTGCCCGCTTTGCGCAGAATGTGGAACACGGCATTGGTGGTGCCTTCGCCAGTGCTGAGGTCGAAACGATTGTGGTGCTGGATCTCGTTATAGACGTAGACGATGTCACGGATGATCGACGACAGGTGCTCACGAATGCCGCGTATCATGCGTCCGTCAACGAAGGCTTCCGCTGGCGCGTTGGTAAGCTTCAGACGTATCCCGCGATCCTGCTGCAGCACTTCGATGTCGAAATCCTTGTAGGCTTCGAGGAGGGCCAGGCTGTCATCGGTGGGGCTGCCGCAGTTGAGCACGGCGAGGGCGCAGCGGCGCAACAAATCATGTAACCCGCTTTTCGAGGTGCTCTTGAGGCGATTGACCTCGTGCTGGGACAGCACTTCCAGGCTGCCTTCGGGAGAAATGATGCTGGAAATGGTGGCGCGGGGTGCTGAAGGTTGCGTCATTGTATGGACTATCCCTGAGTATGATCATGACCAATCGGCATACTAGCATGCTGCTCTCTCACGTTCAGCTGCCTTGCCCTGCTACGGGCACCCGTGCCCGAGGCGGTCGTTTTTTATGCTAGGCTAGAGGCTTGGCGCCGGTAGGCATCCATTCCAGGCGCCCTGGTGATCCTCACTGTGACAGTGACCGTTAATGATGAAGTTGCCGGGAATCCATGTTCAACGCTCAATACTTTCGTACCTTTATCACGCTGGTGGAGACGGGCAGTTTCACGCGCACCGCACGACGCCTTGAAATGACGCAGCCAGGCGTCAGCCAGCATGTCAGAAAGCTGGAAACCTATCTGGATAAAGCGCTGATCGAGCGTCACGGGCGCAGTTTCACGCTGACCGAGTCTGGTCGTCGCGCCTATGACTACGCGCTGAAGCTGTTTGCCGAGCATGAACAGTTCAGGCATGGGCTGGACGATGATTCGCTGGATAGCGGCGAGTGCCGCATTGCCTCCCCGGGCAGCGTTGGGCTGATGTTCTACCCGTATATCCTGGGGCAGCAGCAGATGCACCCCAGCCTGACCGTCAACTACAGCTTTGCCTTCAATCATGAGATCGTCAACGACCTGTTGGAAGGGCGTTACGATATTGGCATCGTCACCGAGCAGGTCAACCATACCGAGCTTGCCTGCACCGTCTGGCACAAGGAGCCCCTGTGCCTGGTGGTGCCCGCCGACTTCGCGGGCAGTTCCTTGGCCGAACTGATGGGGTTGGGCTTCATCAATTACTACGATGGCATTAACCATGCCAACGCGCTGCTACGGGCCAATTTCCCCGACGAGTTCCGCTCCATGACGCATTTTCGCCACCAGGGGTTTACCAACGAAGTCAGCATGGTGCTGGACGCTGTGGCTCGGGGGTTGGGCTTTACCGTTGTGTCACGGCTGGTATTGGAAACTTCTCCCTGGCAGCGCCAGGTGAAGCCGCTGGCACTGCCGCAGGTCATTCACGAAGTGCTCTATCTGCTGCGGCGCAAGGATTCCGTGTTGCCCAAGCGTTACGAGAAGCTGCTCAAGGGTTTCCATGACCAGCGGCTACAAGAAACGACGCCTCTGGAACCCTGAACAGGGCCCCAGAGGCGCGAGGGGAGGCTTACCTAGAGGCGATATTCGTCAATGCTGGGGCACGAGCACACCAGTTGGCGATCACCAAAGACGTTATCCACTCGGTTGACCGATGGCCAGTACTTGGCGGCGGCGACGGCTTCGCTGGGGAAAGCCCCCAATTGGCGGTCATAGGGGCGCTGCCAGTCGCTGTCCATGACGTCGGCCTGGGTATGCGGCGCATTGACCAGCGGGTTGTTGTCCAGCGGCCACTCTCCATTCTCGACGCGCGCGATCTCTTCACGAATGGCAATCATCGCGTCGCAGAAGCGGTCGATCTCGTAGAGTGATTCGGACTCGGTAGGCTCGATCATCAGCGTGCCGGGTACCGGGAACGACATGGTCGGCGCATGGAAGCCATAGTCCATCAGTCGCTTGGCGATATCTTCTTCACTGATACCCGAGGCGCTCTTGAGCGGGCGGATGTCGATGATGCACTCGTGGGCCACATAGCCGTTCTGGCCGCGATAGAGAATCGGGTAGGACGGCGCCAGCCGTTTGGCGATGTAGTTGGCGTTGAGAATGGCGATCTCCGTTGCCTCGCGCAGCCCCCGCGCGCCCATCATTTTGATGTACGCCCAGGAGATGGGCAGGATCGAGGCGCTGCCAAAGGCGGCAGCAGACACTGCGCCACCGGGCTGTACGCCATCGATGGGCGTGACCACATGGTTGGAAACGTAAGGAGCCAGATGCGCCTTGACGCCAATGGGGCCCATGCCCGGACCGCCACCCCCGTGAGGAATGCAGAAGGTCTTGTGCAGGTTGAGGTGCGATACATCCCCGCCGAAGTCGCCTGGGCGTGTCAGCCCCACTTGGGCGTTCATGTTGGCGCCGTCCACGTAGACCTGGCCACCGTGCTGGTGAATCACCTTACACACCTGACGAACGTGGGACTCGAATACGCCGTGGGTAGACGGGTAGGTGATCATCACCGCCGAGAGCCGCTCGCTGTACTGCTCGGCCTTCTGGGTCAGGTCGGCCAGGTCGATGTTGCCGTTGGCGTCGCACTCGACCACCACCACCTCCATGCTCAGCATGGCGGCAGATGCCGGGTTGGTGCCGTGGGCAGAGCTGGGAATCAGGCACACATCCCGGTGGGCTTCCCCTTGGGCGGCCTGGTAGCGGCGAATGGCCAGCAGGCCGGCATATTCGCCCTGAGCACCAGAGTTGGGCTGCATGGAGATATGATCATAGCCGGTCACTTCCACCAGGAAAGCGGCCAGCTCGTCGATCATCTGATGATAGCCCGCCACCTGGTCGCGAGGTGCGAAGGGGTGCAGGTGCGCGAAGGCAGGCCAGGAGACCGGAATCATCTCGCTGGTGGCGTTGAGCTTCATGGTGCATGAGCCCAGCGGAATCATGGCATGGGCCAGTGAGAGGTCCTTGTTCTCCAGGCGTTTCAGGTAGCGCAGCATTTCGGTTTCGCTGCGGTAGCGCGTGAACGTCGGATGGCTCAGGAAGTCGCTTTCCCGCTGGTACTCGGCCGGAATGCCTGCCAGCTTGCCTTCCACCACTTGCTCGTCGAGGGCGGCGACGGAAAGACCGTGCTCATCGCCGAGCAGCACATCGAACAGGGTCGCGACGTCATGGGCCGTCGTGGTTTCGTCGAGGCTGATGCCGACATCGCCATTGGCGAAATAGTGCAGGTTGATGTCATGGGTCATGGCGCGGCCATGGATCTTGCCTGCATCGACCTGGGTAAGGCGCAGCGTATCGAACCAGCTATCGTTGGCCAGCTGCACACCCACCTGTTGCAGCCCGGTGGCCAGCAGGGTGGTCAGACGGTGAACGCGGCCAGCGATTTTGCGCAGCCCCTCGGCACCGTGATAAGTGGCATAGAAACCGGCAATGTTGGCCAGCAGCGCCTGGGCGGTACAAATGTTGGAGGTGGCCTTCTCGCGACGAATGTGCTGTTCGCGGGTCTGCATGGCCATGCGCAGCGCGGTCTTGCCACGGCTGTCTTTTGAAACGCCGATGATGCGGCCCGGAATGGAGCGCTTGAGCTTGTCGGAGGTGGCAAAAAACGCTGCATGTGGGCCACCGAAGCCCATGGGTACGCCAAAGCGCTGCGAGCTGCCCACCACGATGTCGGCACCAAAGATACCGGGCTCTTTCAGCAGTACCAGGCTCAGCAGATCCGTGGCCACGCAGGTCATGACGCCCTTTTCCTGGGCCTTGGCGAGCAGCGGCGCGAGGTCGGTGATGTTGCCGCTGGCGGACGGGTACTGAACCAGCGCGCCGAACACCTCCTCGTCTGCCAGTTGCTCCGCCGGTGCAATCTTCAGTTCGAAGCCAAAGAATTCCGCGCGGGTCTTGATGACGTCCAGGGTTTGCGGGAAGACGTCTTCAGCAACGAAAAAGGTGTTGGACTTGCTCTTCTTGTTGCCGCGCTTGCACAGTGCCATGGCCTCGGCGGCGGCGGTGGCCTCATCGAGCAGGGAGGCGTTGGCAAGCTCCATCCCGGTGAGATCCATGACCACCTGCTGGAAATTCAGCAGACCTTCCAGGCGCCCCTGAGAAATCTCGGGCTGGTAAGGCGTGTAGGCGGTGTACCAGCCGGGGTTTTCCAGCACGTTGCGCTGAATCACGGCGGGCATGTGGGTATTGTAATAACCTTGGCCAATGTAGCTTTTGGCCACGCGGTTCTGGCGTGCCAGCTGGCTCAGGTAATCCAGGGCTTCTGCTTCACTACGGGGGGCGTCCAGTGCCAGTTCGCGGCCCAAGCGAATGTCGCTTGGCACGGTCTGCTCGATCAGATCTTCCATGTGCTGCAAATCGAGCGCTTTTAGCATGGTGGCGACATCGTCGGGGCTAGGCCCGTTATGGCGTTTGATAAAAGCATCGTGGTCGGCCAGTTCGGCCAAACGGCGTGTTTCAAAAGGCATGGGAAGGTTCCGAACGTGATGAGTAAACCGTGGGTCTCAGGGCAGCCGGTTCAGCGTGGCTACGGTGCAGCGTGTCCAACCCGCCAAGGGGTAGGCGGCCGCGTGATGCATCAGGGTGTTAACGTGAACGCCTGCACGGAGGCAGGCGTTCGGGTAAAGCTTATCAATCGTCGGCGCTGAGCGACGCCTGATAGGCATCGGCGTCCAGCAGGCCTTCGAGGGCCTGGCCTTCGACGCGCACCTTCATGATCCAGCCGCCTTCGTAAGGGGCTTCATTGACCGTTTCAGGCGCATCTTCCAGCGCTTCATTGACCTCGATCACTTCGCCATCCACCGGCGAGTAGAGATCAGAAGCAGCCTTGACCGATTCGATCACGCCAAACTCCTTGCCCTTGCTGAGGCTCTGACCGACCTCCGGCAGCTCGACGAAGACTACATCGCCCAGCGCTTGCTGGGCGTGGTCGGTGATGCCGATGGTAACGGTGCCGTCCTGATGATCCAGTACCCATTCGTGGCTGGCAGCGTAGCGCAAATTAGCTGGAAGATTGCTCATGAAGGTTCCCTTGTTAAACAGTGGAGTGAACGACAGCATACTAGCGTCTGTCGGTCAGCTTGGCGACTGTTGGGCACGGGTTGTCTAGTGTGCCATGTGCGTATGGTACCTTGTTTCCAATTGGAAACAAGTTTCTCATCAGTGGCAAAAAGAGAAAAAATTGGACGCTATTCACTTTGGGGCGACGCGCGTTTGATTTTCCAAAAAAAGAGGCTTTCTCTGCCGTTTGGCGACATGACCATGGATGTTCACCAGTAAGATGGTATAAAACATGCCAATCTTGCGTTTTTTTAGCGTGCAGTAAACGCTATGGTAGGCAGGCGCAGGAGCTTCTTCCCTGAGCGTCATGGGGGAAGCGTGACCGGACCTTTATAATAAACTTGCTAATCCTTCGGTTAAGGAGAGTCGTGTGGAAATGTTAACGAACCTATTAGGGGCCATTAACGGCGTGGTGTGGGGGCCGTTGATGCTGGTGCTGCTGCTGGGGGTGGGTATCTACCTGCAAATTGGCTTGAAACTGATGCCGATACGCAAGCTCGGCATGGGTTTCAAGCTAATGTGGCAAGGCCGCGATGTAAAACCTGCTGACAAGAGCGCATCGAAAGCCAGCAGTGATGGGGAAATTTCGCCGTTCAACGCGTTGATGACGGCGCTGTCCGCGACGATTGGCACGGGCAACATTGCCGGTGTCGCCACGGCCATCGCGCTGGGCGGGCCAGGTGCTGTGTTCTGGATGTGGATCACCGCGTTAGC
>NZ_LFGT01000003.1:58326-61018 GCF_002078115.1 Halomonas sp. BC2
TTAGTGGGCATGGCAACGAAATTCGCCGAGGCGGTTCTGGCGGTGCGTTACCGTGAAACCGACAGCACCGGTCACCACATTGGTGGGCCGATGTTCTATATCAAGAACGGCCTGGGCAAGAAGTGGCTATGGCTGGGCGGCCTGTTTTCATTCTTTGGTGCCGTGGCTGCCTTTGGCATTGGTAATACCGTGCAGTCCAACTCGGTGGCGGATGCCATGGATGCCACCTTTGGCGTGCCCCATTGGCTGACGGGGGTGATCATCATGGTGCTGGCCGGGGCGGTGATTCTCGGTGGTATCAAGCGTATTGCCAAGGTGGCCGGTAAGCTGGTGCCCATCATGGGGGTTGCCTATGTACTGGCTGGGCTGCTGGTGCTGATTGTCAACGCGGGGCAAATTGGCGAGGCCTTTAGGCTGATCTTCTACTACGCCTTCAACCCGATTGCCGCTGCCGGTGGCTTTGCCGGTGCTGCCGTCATGGCGGCCATTCGTTTTGGCGTGGCCCGGGGAATCTTCTCCAACGAAGCGGGCCTCGGCAGCGCGCCCATCGCCCATGCGGCGGCGCAGACCCGCAACCCGGTTCGTCAGGGCTTGATCGCCATGCTGGGCACGTTCATCGACACGATCATCGTCTGTACCATCACCGCGCTGGTCATTCTGACCTCTACGGTATGGATCGATGGCGAAGCCGGAGCGTCTTTGACTGCGCTCTCCTTCGATGCAGCCTTGCCGGGCTTTGGTAACCAGATCGTGGCCGTGGCGCTGGCCATCTTTGCCTTTACCACCATTCTGGGCTGGTCGTTCTACGGCGAGAAGTGCTGCCAGTTCCTGTTTGGCACGCGCTCCATCATGCTGTACCGCGTGCTTTTCGTTTTGGCCATCCCGCTGGGAGCCATCGCGCAACTGGGCTTCATCTGGCTGATGGCCGATACCTTCAACGCGATGATGGCCATTCCCAACCTGATTGCGCTGGCGCTGCTGTCGCCGGTTGTGTTTAAACTCACTCGGGATTATTTTGCGGGTAAGGACATCCTGCCGGGTGAAGCCCTGGATCACGATAAATAAGCGCCTTTCACAGGCGGGAAGATAAGATCCACCAGAGCCGGGAAGCCTTTAAGGCTTCCCGTTTCTCTTTTGACCATTGAGGAAGCCCATGACCGAACTTAAACGTACGCCGCTGCATGCACTGCACACTCAGTTAGGCGCGAAAATGGTGCCCTTTGCGGGCTATGAGATGCCCGTGCAGTACCCGTTGGGTGTGAAAAAGGAGCACGAGCATACGCGCCAGCAGTGCGGTCTGTTTGACGTGTCGCACATGGGGCAGATTCTGGTGTCCGGCGACGATGTGGCAGAAGCGCTGGAGACATTGATTCCCGCCGATCTGGTGGGGCTGAAGATTGGCCAGCAGCGCTATGGCCTGTTTACCGGGACCGAGGGCGGAATCATCGATGACCTGATGGTGGTGAACGCTGGAGATCACTTCTATCTGGTGGTCAATGCGGCCTGCAAGGATCAGGATATTGCTCATCTACGCACCAACCTGGGTTCTACTCACCAGATCGACGTGCTGGACCGAGGTTTGCTGGCGCTGCAAGGGCCCCAGGCGCGTGATGTCATGCAGCGCCTGTGCCCCGCGGCCTGTGACATGACGTTCATGCAGCATGGTCGTTTCAGCCTGGTCGGTCACGAGGTGTGGATAAGCCGCAGCGGTTATACCGGAGAGGATGGCTTCGAGATTTCCGTGGCCGCAGAAGCGAGCCAGGCGTTGGCCGAAGCGCTACTCGCCGAACCGGAAGTGGAAGCGATTGGCCTGGGGGCGCGGGATTCCCTGCGTCTTGAGGCGGGACTGTGCCTTTACGGCCACGACATGGACATGACCACCACGCCGGTAGAGGCCAGCTTGATCTGGGCCATCGGCAAGCCGCGCCGCCATGGGGGAGAGCGCCCGGCAGGTTTCCCGGGGGCGGATATCATTCTGCATCAGGTGGATGCCAAGGATCATACCCGCAAGCGGGTCGGTCTGGTGGGGGAAGGGCGTGCCCCGGTACGTGAAGGCGTCACGCTGGTGGATGAGTCAGGCCAGGAGATCGGTCAGGTAACCTCCGGCGGGTTTGGCCCCAGCGTCGGTAAGCCCGTGGCCATGGGCTACGTGGAACGGCAATGGGAAGCGCCGGGCAAGACGGTGTTTGCGCTGGTTCGGGGTAAGTCGCTGCCCATGACCGTTACGCCAATGCCTTTCGTGGAGCCTGGCTACTATCGAGGGTGAGGTGCTTCTGTGCAAGCCCCCAAAGCGGGGGCTTGCTCGATACCTTCTACCTCAGTACCTTCTATCTCAACACCTGTCGCGGGTCGATGGGCTTGCCGCCCTGGCGCAGGTCGAAGAGCAGGTCATAGCGCTGCGTTGAGGCGCTTTGGCCAACTTCGCACAGGGCATCGCCAGCGCTCACCTGCTGGCCAACGTTGACCAGCAGTCGCTCGCAGAGCGCATATACGCTTTGCAGGTTGTCGGCATGATGCACGATCACCACCTCACCCAGCTGGCGCATGCCATCGGCAAAGCGCACTTCTCCAGGCGCCACGGCCTTGGCCTTGGCACCGGCCTGGGTGGCCAGCAACATCGGCTGTAGCGTGCCACGGCTATCGGCACCAAAGCGCCTCACGACCCGGTAATCTTCCAGCGGCCAGGGCCAGC
>NZ_LFGT01000003.1:61518-99920 GCF_002078115.1 Halomonas sp. BC2
CCGCTGCCACTCAAGGGTACGCTGATGATCTGGCCCACCCGCAGTGCGGTGGCGGGGGTGCCAGGGTTGGCGCTTTGTATCCTGCCTGTGGTCGTGCCGAAATGGCGTGCAATGCCAGAGTAGGTATCACCCGCGCGTACCTGATAGCGGTAAGGCCCGCCTGAGGGTGCGCGCTCCTGCTGGGTGGGAATCAACAGCCGTTGGCCGACGTTCAGGCGCTGAGCATTGACGCCCGGATTGAAACGCTCCAGACGCTCGATGGGCACATTGGCGCGAGCTGCCAACTGCCCCAAGGTGTCTCCTCGGCCTACCTCGATCCAGCCACCGCTCAATGCGCTGGCACTGCTGCTTTCCGAAGTGCGTTGGCTGGTCGCCGGTGTCGAGCTGGCACAGCCCGCCAGCAGGCTGACAACCAGGCAAGCGCTCAGCCAAAGCCCTAGTCGTGATCGCTGAGAGTGTCCAGCAGCGCGTCTTTTTCCTGCCACAGTGAATTGATCCATGCGTGGAAGCGTTCCTTGTGCTGCGAATCTTCGTGGTAGTTGGCATCCTGCATCCACTCCGGGATGGCAATCTGCCGGGCTTCGAGGGTAATGGGGGCTTCTTTGCCACACAGAAAGCCCATGAAGGTTGGCGTCGGATTGGCATAGCTGATGGTGACATCAAGGATACCATCCAATTGGTTGCCCAGCAGGCTAAGTACTTGTCCGATGCCGCCCGCCTTGGGGCGTAACAGATGACGGTAAGGGCTCTGCTGAGCGTCACGCTTGAGCGGCGTGAAGCGAGTACCTTCCACAAAATTGAAAATCGAAATGGGGGCGTGCCGTGCACGGCGGCAAGTTCGCTCGGTGGATTCTCTGTCGATCGTGGCCAGCTTTGGGTTTCTGGCAATCTGCTCGCGGGTAAAACGTCGCATGAAGGGGAATTCCAGTGCCCAAAAGGCCAGTCCGACAATCGGAATCCAGATCAGCTGATGCTTGAGAAAAAAGCGCGGCATTGGGATGCGGCGGTGCAGCGCCATGAACAGAATGAAAATATCGGTCCAGCTGCGGTGATTGGAGATGACCAGCCACCACTGCTCAGGCGTTAGGTTGTCAGGCACCTGAATGGACACCTGAGGCTTCAACCACAGGCGCATCCACCAGAGGTTCACGCCGATCCAGTTCAAGGCCACCGCGCACAGTCCTTTCAGCAGCCACTCCTTGGCTTTACGGCCGGGAGTGATGACCTTGAGCAGCGTCAAAATAATCAGGGGCACACCCCAAACCAGTGTGTTCAGCGTCAGCAGCAAGATGCTGACAGCCCCTTTGATGATTGGCATACCGCGGTCCTCGATCTACTGATGCTACGCACAGAGCGGCTGCCAGGGCTCCCTGAGGGAAGGCGCGCCAGGAGCACTCTGCGCCTGTAGGGACAAATGCTAATGGAACAAGCGCAGACTGCCCAGCATAACTTTGCCGTGCGTGGCGTGATCAGTGGCGCGCCAGTCCGGGAGTTTTAATGTTTTCGATGAGTACGTTACGTAACGCATGGGCGGCCACCGAGAGCTCCTGGTGAGTCAATATGCCCACTCGACAGGCAATGCCGGGCTCGGTCAGCGGCAGGCAGTGGGCGCCTAGCTCGTCCATTTGTTGAATGCACATGGAGGGCACGGCGCTGACGCCTAGCCCCGCCGCGACCATGCGCCCTACGGTCGAGAGCTGATGGCTTTCGAAAGCCACGGGAAGCTCGATACCTTGCCTTGCCAACTCCTGCTCCAGCAAGCGCCTTACCATGGAGGGGCGTTGCAGTGTGATCATGTCGTGGCGCAGCAGCGCTTGCCAATCCAGGCTTTGCCGATGGGCCAGCGGGGAGTCGAGGGGGACGACGGCCACGAACTGATCTTCGAAGAGTGGCGTAAAGCTCAAGCTGCCAGCGCCCTCGGGGGCGAACGCGATGCCCAGCTCGACCTGTCTGGAGCGCACCATGTCCATGACTTCCTCATTGATGACATCGTGCACGGTGACGTTGATTTTGGGATAGCGCTGGCGAAACTTGACCAGCGCGCCGGGTAGCAGATTACAGGCAAATGAGGGCATGGCGGCCACGCTCAGGCGGCCCAGCTGTAGCGTGAAGCGCTGGCGCAAGCGCTCTTCGGTATTGTCCCACTGGGCCAGCAGGTGCTTGGCCAACGGAAACAGTGACTCGCCTTCAGGGGTGAGGCGAACGCTACGCGTGCTGCGAATCAGCAGCTTGCCGCCCAGTGAGTCTTCGAGCCCCTTGATGGCCAGGCTAAGTGCGGGTTGGGAAAGATGCAGGCGTTCGCATGCCTGAGTAAAGCTGAGTGTTTGGGCCACGGCCAGAAAGGCCCTGAGCTGCTTGACGGTCATGAGGACTCTTTATAAGTTATTAAAATAAATTGATAAGAAAAACAAACTTAACAAATATATCATCAAGCACAACACTGACTCTATCGAAGCAACTGCATCCAGCGCGCAGCTTTTGTGCCAGACTGGTCAGCAACCACGTAACGAACAATATCCGATAACGTTTTACCAACCACGTGAGGCAACACAATGGCAGGATTCGACAAGCGTGTATCTTCCTATGAAGAAGCGATGGAAGGCCTGGAAAGCGGCATGACCGTGATTGCAGGTGGCTTTGGCCTGTGTGGCATTCCCGAAAACCTGATTGCTGAAATCAAGCGCCGTGGGGTCAGCGACCTGACCGTGGTGTCCAATAACTGCGGTGTCGACGGTTTTGGGCTGGGCATCCTGCTCGAAGACCGCCAGATCAGCAAGATTATTGCCTCTTATGTAGGCGAGAACGCGCTGTTCGAGCGGCAGATGCTGAATGATGAAATCGAAGTGGTGCTGACGCCGCAGGGGACGTTGGCGGAAAAGATGCGCGCAGCTGGCGCAGGTATCCCGGCGTTCTTCACGGCCACCGGGTACGGCACGCCGATTGGTGAAGGCAAGGAAGTGCGTGAGTTCGACGGTCGTCACTATATCCTCGAAGAGGCCATCAAGGGTGACTTCGCCATCGTCAAAGGGTGGAAAGCCGATCGTTACGGCAACGTCGTGTACCGTCACACTGCCCAGAACTTCAATCCCATGGCCGCCACTGCTGGCAAGATTACCGTGGTAGAAGTAGAGGAGATTGTTGAGCCAGGCGAACTGGAGCCCAGTCAGATCCATACTCCCGGCATTTATGTGGATCGCATCATTCAGGGCACGTTCGAGAAACGTATCGAGCAGCGCACCGTGCGCAGCTAATCAGTTTGCCTATTTTCCATTACTGCTCAACGACAAGAGGTGGCACCATGGCTTTGACACGCGAACAAATGGCACAGCGAGTGGCTCGTGAACTCCAGGACGGGTTCTATGTGAATCTGGGAATCGGCATTCCCACGCTGGTGGCCAACTATATCCCCGACGGCATGGATGTCATGCTGCAGTCGGAAAACGGCTTGCTGGGCATGGGGCGCTTTCCTACCGAGGAAGAAGTCGACCCTGACATGATCAATGCGGGCAAGCAGACCGTGACGGCGCGTCCCGGCGCGGCCATTTTCTCGTCAGCCGAATCCTTCGCCATGATTCGTGGTGGGCATGTGGACTTGACCGTGCTCGGCGCTTTCGAAGTGGACCAGGAGGGCAATATTGCGTCCTGGATGATTCCCGGCAAGCTCATCAAGGGCATGGGCGGCGCCATGGATCTGGTGGCGGGCGCAGAGAACATCATCTGCACCATGACTCACGCTTCCAAGCATGGTGAGTCCAAGCTACTGGAAAAATGCTCGCTGCCGCTGACCGGTGCTGGCTGTATCAACCGTGTTCTGACCGACCTGGCTTATCTTGAAATCAAGGACGGCGCGTTTATTCTCAAGGAGCGTGCGCCTGGGGTCAGCGTCGAGGAGATCGTCGAAAAGACCGCGGGCAAGCTGATCGTCCCCGACCATGTGCCGGAAATGACCTTCGACGCATGACGTGGTGGCGTGGGTCAACGCGACTCACGCCATTTCGCAGCGGGTATGGAACGGTAGCAGAATTTCCGCTAGCCGTTTGTGATCATCTTCCACGTGGCGTTGTGTCAGTGAAAGCCCCCCGAGGCAAAGGCGGTGCTCATCGCCTTCGCTGAAGACGATTTTCTGCGGCATGGCGGGATAGAAGCGATGATCCAGCAGGCTGGACACCGAAAATACCCCGTTTTGTTGGCTATCGAGGGCATGCAGCCCCACGTGTTCCAGCTGTAGGCCCAGTGCGTCCAGCGAGACATCCAGCGTGGCGCAATCGAATCCGGCATGATGCAGGCGTGGTCCCATGACGGCCAGCCAGGCAGCCAATGGGTGTGCCGTATACAGCTGTTGATAGAGTGCCCAGCTTGGCATGGGCCACGGACGCCCTCGGCACAGCAGGTTGTGGCCCTTGCAGTCGGCGGGGTGGCTCTGCTGTATCAGAGCGGTCAGGGCTTCTCTGGGTGTTCTGGAGAGCGCCCCGACCTGCAGCTCCGCCAGCACCAGCCAGCTACTGTCATCGTTGGGTGCCAGCAGGTGAATCAGTAACCCTTTGTCAGCCATGGCGTAGTGGCCGACGGAACGATAGCCCATTCTGGCCAAGGGGGCGCTAAGCGCACTGGTAGCGAAAGGGCCATGGTTGAGTGTTACCAGCGTCAGGTATTCTGCGCTGGTGCTGATGGGCCATAGCCTGAGTGCACCGATATCCGGATGATTATGGATATAGTCCAGCCAAAGCTGTTGTAAAAACTCCTCGCGCTGCATCGGGATTCCTCGCCGCCTACTGGCTTGGGTAAAACGAACACGGTTATCAAAAGCTCAGTATAGGCAAGTGCGTCGTGGCAGCTTCAACGCGAATCGATGAAGGTTTTAACGCCGGATGATCAGGCAGGGTCAGGAGGCGAGCAGCTGGTTGTCGCGAACGAGCTGGTCGAACTCGGTGTACCCGCCCACGTGCTGCTGGTCGATGAAGACTTGCGGCACGGTGTGGATGGGCTTGCCAGCCGTTTTGGCAATATCTTCCTTGGTAACGCCTTCGGAGGGCATGTCGACGTAGCGATAGCCTTCGATCTTGCCACTGTTTTCCAGATGCTCGGCAAGCTGTTTGGCGCGTACACAGAAGGGGCAGGACATACGCCCAAAAATAACCACGAACATGGCAATGACTCCGTTGAATAAGGTATGGCTTGTACAGTAGCACCCCATTGTGGCGTAGCCCGAGGTGTTTCGCCAATAGCAGGACGCTACGCTCTCCATAAAGCCCTACAATGGGGGCCAGCAACACCGAGCGTTCACAGGAGTACTCTCATGCAAGCCTTGCAGGCCCAGGACTATGGCTATCTGGCCGAGTTGGCGATCAGCTACCGAGACGCATCGTTAGCGGCGCTGAAAAAGGAGGCGCACTACAACCCTCGATTGAGCGTCGATGCGCTGTGTTTTCAATACGGCGAGGTGCGAATCAACGGCGCCAGCACCCTGGTCGGTGCGCTGATTACCCCGTGTGCATTATGGATGCTGGTGGTGCCTGAGCAGGCAACGCTGTCGGCCCCCCTGGAAGAGAGCCTGGTGGTGTCCTTGCCGTCTGGCCGTTATCGGATGACGCTCGAGCGCTTGCCGAACGGTATCGAATTCTATCAGCGATGCATTCTGAACGACCTGAGCGAGCTGGAGAGCCTGCAAGAGGCGTCTCGGCTTGCCCAGCGCATGATGGAGCAGTTGATGTCACCTGCTACTCTCTGAGTTTACTCGGTAGAAGGCAGAAGCCCGAGACTGCACCTATAATTTTAAGCGTTTATACCTTCATTTCAGTCGATTCGATAAAAGGAAGCCTGCATGTCAGCAGATAAAGCGTCAACGCCCCGTGTTGCAGTCGTCACCGGTACCAGCAGCGGTATTGGTGCCGCCGTGGTCCAGCATTTTTGCGAGCAGGGTCACCAGGTCTTGGCAGTGGATTTCAATGAGGCAGGTCAGGAGGTGGCCGATCAGGCCGGTGCGGCGTTCTACAAGGCCGATTTGACCGACCCGGACGCCTGCCGTGGTGCCATTGCCGACGCCGTGAAGCGCTTTGGTGGCGTGGATATCCTGGTGAACAATGCCGGTATTCAGCACGTGGCGGCCATCGAGTCTTTTCCAGAGGAGAAGTGGCGGCAAATCATCGACCTGATGCTCACCGCGCCTTTCCTGCTGACTCAGGCGGCCTGGCCGCACATGCGTCAGAAAGGGTGGGGGCGAGTCATCAATATCGCCTCTATCCATGCTCAGGTGGCGTCACCCGGCAAGGCCGCCTACATCAGTGCCAAGCACGGCATGATCGGTCTGACCAAGACGGCGGCCCTCGAAGGGGGTGAGCAGGGCATCACGGCCAATGCCATTTGTCCGGCCTACGTCAAGACGCCGCTGGTCGACAATCAGATTGCCGACCAGGCAAAGCTCAATAATATGGGTGAGCAGGAAGTGATCGAGAAGATCATGCTGAAAAACGCAGCGGTAAAACGCCTGATCGAGCCTTCCGAAGTGGCCCAGCTAGTCGCCTATCTGGCGTCGGATGCTGCGGGCGCAGTGACCGGTGCCAGCTGGAACATCGACCTGGGCTGGACCGCCCACTAACGGCGTACCGGGCGCTTCTGCAGCTTGCGCTGAAGCGTCCGGCGATGCATGCCAAGGGCTCTTGCCGTGGCCGAAATGTTGCCATCGTGCTCCTGTAGCACTTTCTGGATGTGTTCCCAGGTAATGCGGTTGATCGAGGGCGGGTTGTCGGCCAGCTCCACGTTGGGGTCGGCTTCCGGGTGCTCGAAGGCCGCCATGACGTCATCGGCGTCGGCGGGTTTGCACAAGTAGTTGATGGCTCCCAGCTTGATGGCTTCGACGGCGGTGGCAATGCTGGAGTAGCCGGTGAGTACGACGATACGGCAGCCCGGCACGGTGTTGAGCAGCTCGGGCAGCAGTTTGAGCCCCGAGCTGTGCTCGAGCTTCAAATCCAGTGTGGCCATGGTGGGCAGGAACTGCGCGGCGGTCGCCATGGCTTGGTCGGCGTCATGGGCCACCATCACCTCGAAGCCACGGCGCGTCAACGCGCGGCTCAGTACGTGACAGAACATTTCATCATCATCCACGATCAACAGGCGCTGGTCTTGGTTCTGCATGGCATCCTCGATGGTCTGACTTGGCACTGATGGCAGGCTAGCCCGGTGCGGAGCAGCGTGGCAGCGTCACTTCCGTCAGTGTTCCCCCTTCCGGGTGATTATACAGGCTGACACCGCCACCAAACCGATTGATCGTGGCGTGCGTCAGAAAAAGCCCGATGCCCATTCCCTTGCTCTTGGTCGACACGAAGGTGTCGCCCAGCTGATCGGCAATCGACATGGCGATACCGGGGCCATGGTCGCGGATATCGATCACGACGCTTTCCTCGTGCCAATCCAGGCGAATGGCGATGTGCTCGGGGTTGGCGTCGGCGGCGTTGTTGAGCAGGTTGGTGAGCGCCTGATCGAGGGTGGCGTCCACGGCAATCCACGGCCGTCCCCGCCGCTCGGCCACGTCGAAATGGTGGTTGACGTCAGGACGAATCACCAGCCAGCGCTGAACCACGCCGGCCAGCCATATCTCGGCATCGAGGATTTCCGGTTCGGCCATGCGGCGTCGGTCGGCATTGTTGACCAGGTGCTGCAGCCGGGATTTGCAGATATCCACCTGCTGGCGCAGCAGTGCGATGTCATCGGCGAGCGCAGAGCCTTGCGCTACATCGGTCTGCATCTCCTTCAACAGCACGGCCATGGTCGACAGCGGCGTGCCTAGCTCATGGGCGGTGCCAGCGGCCTGAGTGGCCACTGCCAGCACCTGCTCGTTGCGTAGCGCGGCTTCCCGGGTGCGTGACAGTGCCTTGTCGCGGCTGCGTAGGGCATGGGCCATCTTGTAGATGAAAAAAGTCACGAGCCCTGCCGACAGGCCAAAATTGAGCCACATGCCCAGCACGTGCAGGCTTAAAGGGCCGTCACTGCTGATATGACCTAGCTGCGGAATGGGGTGGTAGAAAAACATCAGGAAGGTATAGCCGCCCATGGCACAAGCGGCAATGATCCAGGCATGTCGCCACGGCAGTGTGGCAGCGGCAATGGTCACCGGCACCAGGTAGTAGGTGATGAAAGGGTTGGTAGACCCCCCGGAAAAATAGAACAGCAGCGTCAGGCCGGTAATGTCTGCCAGCAGATGGGCCAGATACTCGATATGGGTGACCGCCCTGGGGCGGCCCAGCCGCCACCAGGTGGCAATGTTCAGCATGCCCATGGCAATGACTACGCTGACCACTGCCGTGACCGGCAGATTGAACGCCAGCAGTTCGATGCCGACGATGATCGCCATCAGAAAGCCCGTCCAGGTAATCCCCCGGACGATGGTCAGCCGGACCAGATTGCGGTTGGGCGTGGAGAGCGGTAGGGGCAGGGCGGTAGCCATGGACGATTACTTGTTCGATGTCTTGACGCTATGAATCACGAACTTGATGAATAGCGTCATGACGAAGGTTAACCAACCCGCCGATGCCAGCAGGTTGAACAGCAATATCTTGGGTGGCAGCCAGGCACTCCCCAACAGCGTTTCCAGCAGGATATGGAAAAACATGGCCAGCAACAGGGGCAGGGCCAAGGTATGCATCCACATGTCGGTGCGCCGCTTGCGGATATGGTAACGCATCAGCAGGTAGCGCAGCGGTCGGTGTGCCCAACTGAACAGCAGCAGCGCGCCTACCACGAACAACATGGCCAGCGTCGGCTCGGTACTTTGTTGATACATGGAAATGGAGATCGACCAGGCAAGGCCTAGCCACACCAACCCCTCTATGCTGGCAATGACATCCGCATAGCGTCGTACGTTCTGCATAAACAACAGCATCCTTGGTCTTACAACGTGGCGTCATGATACGACACTTGGCTGGGCCTGTGGGGGTCGTGTGCAGATTTATCCCGCGGGGCGATTGGGTATACTGTGCAGCCGTGACACCCCTCTTTCACTTTCAAGACAGGACTTGCCGTGGACGCTATCACGATCACTCGCCCCGACGATTGGCACCTTCACCTTCGCGACGACGAGGCGCTGAATGCGGTGGTAGGCCATACCGCAGCCCAGATGGGGCGGGCCATCATCATGCCCAACCTCAAACCGCCGGTGACCACGACCGAGCAGGCCATGGCCTATCGTGAACGTATCCTGGCGGCCTTGCCGGCGGGTAGTGCGTTCGAGCCGCTGATGGTGCTATACCTCACCGATACGACGCCCGCAGAAGAGATCGAACGGGCTGTCGCCAGCGGTGTGGTCAAAGCGGTCAAGCTCTATCCGGCGGGGGCAACGACCAACTCGGCTTCCGGCGTCACCGATATCGCTCATTGCGACGCGGCCATTGCCACCATGGCGCGGCTGGGAATGCCGTTGCTGGTCCATGGCGAAGTGACCGACCATGATATCGACATCTTCGACCGTGAAGCCGTGTTCATCGAGCGCGTCATGAAACCTCTGTTGGCTCGTCACCCGACGTTGAAGGTCGTGTTCGAACACATTACGACGCAGCAGGCCGCTGAATTCGTCGCTGACGCGTCGGACAATGTCGCAGCGACCATCACCGCTCACCACCTATTGTTCAATCGTAACCAGATGCTGGCCGGGGGCATTCGTCCTCACTACTACTGCCTGCCAATCCTGAAACGTGAGCAGCATCGTCAAGCGCTGTTGAAAGCGGCCACCAGCGGCAGTGCGAAATTCTTCCTGGGAACCGACAGTGCTCCTCACGCCAAGGGTGATAAGGAGTCAAGCTGTGGCTGCGCCGGCGCCTATACGGCACCTGCCGCTATCGAGCTTTACGCCATGGCGTTCGAGTCGGTTGGGGCACTGGACAAGCTGGAGGCCTTTGCCAGCCTGAATGGGCCGCGTTTTTATGGGCTGGCGCCCAATGGCGACACGATTACGTTGGTGCGCCGTGATTGGCAACTGCCGGAAAGCTACCCTTATACCGCAGGGCAGACCATCGTGCCTTTGCAGGCGGGTGAAACCCTGGCGTGGCAGATGGAGGCGTAAGAGGTCAGTCCCCATCGCCTGGCGGCGATGGGGGTTTCAGGGTCATTCGCTGGCGAGCTTCGACAGCATCTGGTTGACCATGCGTGAAGAGTGGTCGGCGGCCACTTCGAGGAACTGCTCGAAGGAGAGGTGGTTGTCACCGCTGCCCGGGATGTCGGACAGGGCGCGAATCACCACGAAGGGGCAGCCATACAGATGACAGGTCTGGGCAATGGCGGCACCTTCCATCTCGACCGCCAGCATGGTGGGGAACTGGGCGCGGGTCCTGGCTACCCGCTCCGGGTCGGCCATGAACGAATCGCCGGTGGCGACCATGCCTTCTCGCACCGTCACTTCGCCCAGGGCCGCAATGGCGCTGCGTGCCACGCTGCGCAGGTGTTCGCTGGCCGGGTAAGCCTCTGGCATGCCGGGCACCTGTCCCAGGGCATAGCCAAAGACCGTGGCATCTACGTCATGGTGGCGCACTTCGTCCGAAATGATCACATCACCAATGGCCAGGTCTGTGGCAAACCCGCCTGCAGACCCGGTGTTGATGATGGCGTCTGGCTGGTAGCGTTCCAGCAGAATGGCGGTTCCCACAGCGGCGTTCACCTTGCCGATGCCGGATTGGAGAATGACCACCTCCAGGCCATGCAGCGTGCCGGTATGAAACACGAAGCCTGCATGCTCGGCACGCTCAGCGCTCGCCAGTTGGCTCGCCAGAATGTTCACTTCTTGCGCCATGGCGCCAATGATACCAATACGTTGCACCGTGATGTTCTCCGCGGGTCGGTGGGGATAAGGCGTTCGTTGCCGGGTTCAATGCTGCTGATCGTGTCGCTCAGCGGCTTCCAGCGTGTTTTCGAGCAGAGTGGCTACCGTCATGGGGCCTACGCCGCCGGGCACGGGAGTAATGTAGCTGGCGCGCTCGACCGCTGCGGTAAAGTCCACGTCGCCAATCAGACGGCCATCGTCCTGGCGGTTGATGCCCACATCGATGACGACCGCGCCGGGTTTGATCCATTCACCCTTCACGATACCCGGTTTTCCGACGGCGACCACCACCAGGTCTGCACGGCTGACGTGGCTTGCCAGGTCGCGTGTAAAACGGTGGCAGACCGTCGTTGTGCAGCCTGCCAGCATAAGTTCTAGCGCCATGGGGCGACCGACGATATTGGAGGCGCCGACGACCGTGGCATCCATGCCGCGTACGGCAATGCCGCTTTGCGTCAGCAGGGTCATGATGCCCTTGGGTGTGCAGGGGCGTAGAGAAGGCAGCCGCTGGGCCAGGCGGCCAAGGTTGTAGGGGTGGAAGCCATCTACGTCCTTGTCGGGCCGGATGCGCTCCAGAATGGGGCCGGCATCGAGATGTGCCGGCAAAGGGAGCTGCACCAGGATGCCGTCGACGCTGGGGTCGGCGTTGAGTTCGTCTACCAGCGCTTCGAGGGCGGATTGTGAGGTATCCGAGGGCAGGGCGTGTTGGAAAGAGAGAATGCCTGCCTGCTCACAGGCGCGGTGCTTGTTATTGACATAGACATGTGAGGCTGGGTCCTCGCCGACCACGACCACGGCTAGTCCGGGCGCACGCACACCTTCCTGCTGACGTGCCTGAATGCGGGCGGCAACGCGTTGACGGACATGAGCGGCGATGGCTTTACCATCGATGAGTTGGGCGGTCATGTAGTGAGATCCCTATTGAAAATGGAGAAGCGAACAAAAGATATGGCTCGGCAAGCGAGCAATTCGGCTGTGCAATTTTCGCATGGCCGGGCGGTCAGGCAAAGCATCGATCGAATCAAACGCTTTAAGTGTTGACTTTAGAATCAGAAATAGTAATATATGCCTCGCTTGAGACGGGACACGCAGCAGCGTTCAAGGCAAGTATCGGGATGTAGCGCAGTCTGGTAGCGCGCCTGCTTTGGGAGCAGGATGTCGGGGGTTCGAATCCCTCCATCCCGACCATTTACTTGAAGCCGATTACTTGAAGTTAAAAGTAACACTGCTTTCCAGGCTTTGGTTGTGGTCAAGTGCTCATCGGTATCTTTGGATACATTATGTGCGCCCATAGCTCAACCGGATAGAGCAACGGCCTTCTAAGCCGTAGGTTGCGGGTTCGAGTCCTGCTGGGCGTGCCATCAAGAATGCGAAATCGTATTCTCCTGTCGTTATTATCAAGCATCTGTTTTGTCATGGTGGGTGTAGCTCAGTGGTAGAGCCCCGGATTGTGGCTCCGGTGGTCGTGGGTTCGATCCCCATCATCCACCCCATCGACAAAACGTTCTGCAGTATCCAGGTTGTGGTGGGTGTAGCTCAGTGGTAGAGCCCCGGATTGTGGCTCCGGTGGTCGTGGGTTCGATCCCCATCATCCACCCCATTAACCTGATCATGTTTCTTCCTCGAAATTCTCGTTCTACTCTTCTCGTTGTTTTCAATCATCCGCCTATCCTTCGTCGCCTACTGTGGCACGATTATCTTGGCATGACTTTGATGTTACTTCCCTCCGCGCGTGTTATTTCCATGGGTGTGCCCAAAAGATAGCCTTGCGCATAGTCGATGCCCAGTTCGTGTAGCTTATCCAGGGTTTCCTGCGTTTCCACGAATTCAGCCACCGTTTCGATATGCAGGGCCTTGCCCACGGCGTGAATGGCTTCCACCATGGCGCAATCAATGGGGTCCTGGTGCAGATTGCGGATGAAGCGGCCATCGATCTTGAGATAGTCGACCGATAGCTGTTTGAGATAGCCAAACGACGACAGGCCGGTTCCAAAATCATCCAGCGCAAAATGGCAGCCCATCGACTTCAAGGTTTGAATCAGCTCGCTGACTTTCGAGAGCTGCGCGATGGCAGCGCTTTCGGTGATCTCGAAGCACAGAGTGCCAGGGGGTAATTTGGCGGCGCGTACCTGGCGAATCAGCTCATGACAGAAATCGCTGTCGGACAATGAATCGCCAGACAGGTTGATCCCCCAGCGACCAACGATATCGGGTTCGGCACTGCGGCAGCGGTCACTTAGCCAGGCCAGCGTGTTGCGAATGACCCAGCGGTCGATGCGTGGCATGAAATGGTAGCGTTCGGCGGCGGGTAAAAAGCTGCCGGGGGTGATCAGCTGACCATGCTCTTCCAAACGTATCAAAATCTCCTGATATCCCTTGTGAGGGGCGCACACAGGGTAGATTGGCTGTGCAAACAGGCGGAAAGTGTCGTTGTCCAGAGCATTTTGCAAGCGCTGTACCCACTGCAGTTCCCCGTGTCTTTCCAGCAGTAGCTGGTCGTCGGGCTGGTAGCAGTGGATCCGGTTGCGGCCTGCCTCCTTGGCGCTGTAGCAAGCCGCGTCGGCCGCATGCAGCGTGTCGGCAAGGCGCATGGGGTGGGCTGAGGTAATGGTGACGAGCCCAATGCTGACACCGATGCCGAAGGTGTGCTCCTGCCAGGCAAAGCGGAACTGCTCTATATCGCTGCGTAGCGCTTCGCAAATTAGTTTGGCCTTTTCCAACGAGCAATCGGGCAGCAGTAGCGCAAACTCATCGCCCCCCAGACGTGCCACGGTATCGCTACTGCGGACATGCGCTTTCAGCTTGCGAGCCACCTGACGAAGCAGCTCATCACCAGCCTGGTGGCCGCAGGTGTCATTGACGATCTTGAACTGATCCAGGTCCAGGTAGCAAAGCGTGTGGTCGCCTCCCGGCTGTGCCAGTAGTTTGCCGAGCAGCGACTCGAAGGCGCGGCGATTGACCAGTTCGGTCAAGTTGTCGTGGGAGGCCTGATAGCTGAGCTGTTCGGAGAGCTTGCGCGTCAGGCTGACATCCTGAAAGACCACGACGGCACCCAGGGTGATACCGCTACGCGAGCGAATAGGCGATGCGCTGTGCTGGATCGGGTAGCGCTTGCCATTGCGGTGCAGCAGCATGCTGGGGTCGGTGTATTGAAGTGGACGATGCTGGGTCAGGACATGGCGGGCGGGATTGTTGATTGGTTCGTCGCTATGTTCGTCACGCAGCTGATAGATACGGTGAATCGGTTTGTTCAGGGCATCGCTGGCGTCCCAGCCGGTCAAACGCTGCGCCTCGCTGTTCATGAAGGTAATGTTGCCACTGGCATCGCAGGTGATCACCCCGTCGCCAATGGAGGCGAGCGTGGTGCGGGCAAGATCGCGCTCTCGATTCAGCTGCTCCTGCAGCAGTTTTCGCTCGGTGATGTCGCGCACCATGCCTGAACGTTCCGAGTGTGACCCGGCAGCCCCCTCGCTGACCTGAATTTCGAGATAGCGTACCTGTTGGTCTTCGGTGCGTCGCTTGATTTCCAACCGTGTGCCAGGCGCCAGGGAGCGGCGGGGTAACAGCGTGCTGATGGGCTGCCCAATGAGCTGTTGGGCTTGTACGCCGAACAAGGCCTCGGCGCCAGGGTTGAGGCTGGTAAGCGTGCCATCTGCCTGCCAGGTCAAGACGCCGTCACGCAGGTTACGCAGCATGACGCGGGTGTGACCTACGGCGCGCTCCAGGGCGGCGGATACTCGATTGTAGCTGGCAGCGATTTCCCCTACCTCGGTAAACGGGTCGGCGTCGATACGCTGGCGCATGTCGCCCTGGCGTTCATGTTGGCGCATGTGTTCGAGGAGCTGATGCAGCTCATTTTTGGAGCCATGTTCCGCCAGATTGAGCCCCATCTTTTCGGCATCGGGTGAAACTCGCAGAGGCATGATGCGCTTGCTCAGCTTTAGCAGTAGCCAGGCGATGCCAAAGCTCCATGCGCCGCACACGATCACCCCCATGAGCTGAACTTGAAACTGCTCCCAGCGGCTTAGCGAGGTGCCCAGCGCTTCCAGGTTAGCCACCCAGGGCAGTGCCAGCGTGCCCCAGATGCCGGTGACAAGGTGGGCGGGAATGGCGCCTACGGCATCATCGACGCGTTTTTTGAGCAGCCACTCACTGGCGGCCACCATCAGTACGCCGCTAACGCTGCCCAGCATGAACGCAGCGTGCAGCGACAGGGCGTGGGCACCTGCCGTGACCGCGACCAAACCGGCAATGGCACCGTTGATCGCATACATGACGTCGGCATAACGACGAATACGCCAGCCCATCAACATGGCCGATAGAATGCCGCCTGTCGCGCCCAGCAGGGTGTTGGCGATAATGCCAGGAATGGCACTGGTCAATGCCAGGGTACTGCCACCATTGAAGCCAAACCAGCCCAGAATCATGAACAGTGCGCCCAGCATGGCCAGCGGCAGGTTGCCCGCTGGAAAAGGGTTGGCGTTAACGCCGTCGCGAAAGCGCCCGGTGCGGGGGCCAATCACCAGAACGGCGGCCAGGGCCACCCAGCCGCCCACGCTATGCACTACCGTGGCTCCGGCAAAGTCGACGAACCCACGAGCGGCCAGCCAGCCGGGCGTGCCACCGAGTAAGCCCCCCCACGCCCAGTGGCCAAACACTGGGTAGATCAATAGTGCTATCCAGAAGGCTGTCCATAGGTAGCCCAGGAAAGGCATGCGTTCAGCCACTGCGCCCGCCACGATAGTGGCTGCGGTGGCGCAGAACATGGCTTGAAAGATGAACACGGTCATCAGCCAGGCGTTGCTGGTCTCCATCTCCCAGCCGAATAACGACAGCCCTAACCAACCCCCTTGGGAAACACCGAACATCATGCCAAAGCCAATCAGCCAGAAAACCGTCACCGAAACCGCAAAGTCGGCCAGGTTTTTCATGGCGACGTTAATGGCATTCTTGGTGCGGGTAGTGCCTGCCTCCAGGCACAGGAATCCCGCTTGCATGACGAATACCATGGCGGCGGCCCACAGCACCCATAAGGTATCGAGAAGCCTCGTCTCCAGAATCATTGCCATGTGCGAGTCCTTGTTGATGCTTTTGTCGCTGCCTGGTGCAGGGTGTGCACTGCATTGGTGCTTCGGGGGTGGGTAAATGCGTCACTGTCGGGTGACGAGAGCAGGAATCCCTGTCGCCGTGACGAACGCTTTCAGCACTGCTAATGTGAATCAAGCAAATGTCATGCCGTGGCTAGTGAACTCCTCCTTATTTTGGTTTTTTACGTGATTAAAAACTGAAATATAGGTAAAAAACGGTATTTATGACTGTGCAATTGCTCTTTGAATGGTGATATTTTTCAATTCACTGAAGTGCTGCCGGGGAGAGTGCTGGTAGCACCATCATCTTTCGGAAAGGAGTGCATCAAAATGGCGCGTCAAACAGTGGTTTTAGGGGCAGGGATGGTCGGCGTCAGTATCGCCTGGCAACTGCAAAAGCGCGGTTTTCAGGTCACCTTGATCGATCGCCGCCAGCCTGGTCGTGAAACCTCGTTCGGTAACGCGGGCATTATCCAGCGTGAGGCGGTACGGCCGTATCCGTTTCCTCGCGATATGAAAACCATTTTGAGCGTGCTGCCTAACCGTCGTGTCGATATTCGCTACCGGCCCACCGGCATGATCAAGGCGGCCTCTCCGCTGCTCAGTTATTGGCACCACTCGTCGTCGCGGCTCTACAAGAAGATCGTCCCGGAGTACGCCTCGCTGATCCAGCTGTGTCTCGACGCCCACGCGCCGATGATCGAAGCGGCAGGTGCCGATGCGTTGGTACGTCGCGAGGGCTGGCTGGAGATCTATCGAACCCCCGAGAAGCTGGCCAAGCGTGTCAAGGAAGCAGAGGAAGCCCGCGATCTCTATGGTGTGCAGTTTGCGGTGCTCGACCGCCAGGGGGTTGCCGAAAAAGAGCCCCAGCTGGGAGAGCAGATCATCGGGGCCATTCATTGGCTGGACCCCTGGACCGTTGCTGATCCCGGTGGTCTGGTAGCGGCCTACGCCGAGTCGTTCGTTGCTTTGGGTGGCCAGCTGGTACAAGCGGAGATCACCGGCGTCAGTCAGCAGGGGGCGCAGTGGCAGGTGAGCACCGCCACCGATACCTTCACGGCAGATGATGTGGTGATGGCACTGGGCCCTTGGGCGGGAGAGTGGATGAAGCCGCTGGGCTACCACTTCCCGACGTTCGTCAAGCGTGGCTACCATATGCACTACACCACGCAACCGGGCACCAGGCTGCATTATTGGCTGATGGATGCAGAAGTCGGCTACCTGCTGGCGCCCATGAACGCTGGCGTGCGGCTGACCACGGGGGCGGAGCTGGATTGCCTGGAATCGCCGGCCGATGAAGAGCAGCTAGGGGCGGCAGAGAGCGTGGCGCGGACCATTTTTCCGCTGGCCGATCGTAAGGACGAGCGTGCCTGGAAGGGCGCGCGTCCTTGTCTGCCGGACATGAAGCCGGTGATTGGCCCGGCGCCACGCCATCCAGGCTTGTGGCTGGCGTTCGGGCATGGCCACCAGGGCTTTACGCTGGGGCCTGCTACCGGCCAACTGCTGGCCGACATGATGGAGAATAAACCGACAGCCATCGATATGGCACCGTTCCGCGCGGACCGCTTCTAGATGCCAAGTGGCGTTCCGGTTTGTTTGGCACCCGGAAGGGATGTTTGCTAGGCTGTAGATGAAATTCCGCTAGATGGAGGTTCCGCAATGGATGTCGCGGTCAGTAATACGGTGAGCACGGCGCTTTACATGAATCAGGCGCAAACTGTGGAACAGGCGCAGATGCAAATGTTCAGAGATGCGCTGGAGCAGCAAGCCGATCAGGTCACGGAAGTATTGGCGTCGGCGGATTCGGCAGCGCAGCCCGAGCTTGCTCAGGAAGGTAGCGTCGGTACGCAAATCAATACCTTCGCTTAACCCGCTGGAACAACGCCTTTCTCAATACCCAAACGCCGACCTTGTCGGCGTTTTTTGCTTTGGTATGCCGCAGACAGGGAGTTGCGTTACCATAGGCGCACCCCGCCACTGGTCTGGCGCTTTTTTTGGTTATTACGCAGTCCCCCTATTTAGAGAACTCCATGTCTGACGCTCAATTAGCGCGCGAAGCAGAGCTACGCCGCACCTTTGCCATTATTTCCCACCCTGACGCCGGTAAAACGACCATCACCGAAAAAATGCTGCTGTTCGGAAACGCCATTCAGATGGCCGGTTCGGTGAAAAGCAAGCGCAATGATCGCCACGCGACGTCCGACTGGATGAAGATGGAGCAGGAGCGGGGTATCTCGGTGACCACGTCGGTCATGCAGTTCCCCTACGGCGGACGCATCGTCAACCTGCTGGACACTCCAGGACACGAGGACTTCTCGGAAGACACGTACCGCACCCTGACCGCCGTCGACTCTGCACTGATGGTCATCGATGGGGCCAAGGGTGTCGAAGATCGCACCATCAAATTGATGGAAGTGTGTCGACTGCGTACCACGCCCATCCTCACCTTCGTGAACAAGATGGACCGCGATATTCGTGACCCCATCGAAGTCATGGACGAAGTGGAGACGGTGCTCAACATCCAATGTGCCCCGATGACCTGGCCCATTGGCATGGGGCGGCACTTCAAGGGGGTCTATCATCTCTACAACGACGTGATTCACCTCTATACCCAGGGGCAGGGCAGCCGTATCCCTGACGACAAGCGTATCGAAGGGTTGGACAACCCGGAGGTGGATGCCATTCTGGGCGAAGAGCAGGCCGAAGAGCTGCGCATGGAAGTCGATCTGGTGCGCGGCGCCTCCCATGAGTTCGACCTGGAAGCCTATCGTCGTGGCGAGCTGACTCCTGTCTATTTTGGTACCGCCATGGGTAACTTCGGTGTGCGTGAAATGCTCGACGGCTTCGTCGAGTACGCGCCATCGCCGCAGCCCCGCGAGACCGATACTCGAGAAGTCACGGCCCAGGACGATCGCTTTACCGGTTTCGTTTTCAAGATCCAGGCCAACATGGACCCGAACCACCGTGACCGCATTGCCTTTCTGCGGGTGTGTTCCGGCAAGTACGAAAAGAACATGAAGATGCGCCATGTGCGCATTGGCAAGGACGTCAAGATTGCCGATGCGCTGACCTTCATGGCCTCGGACCGCTCCCACGTGGAGGAGGCCTGGCCCGGCGATATCATCGGCTTGCACAACCACGGCACCATTCAGATTGGTGACACCTTTACCGTGGGTGAAGACATGCGCTTCAT
The DNA here is from genome assembly GCF_002078115.1 of Halomonas sp. BC2. NCBI lineage: Bacteria > Pseudomonadati > Pseudomonadota > Gammaproteobacteria > Oceanospirillales > Halomonadaceae > Halomonas > Halomonas sp. BC2. Next base: position 80,603 of record NZ_LFGT01000003.1, read on the forward strand.
GGGCATCCCGCACTTTGCGCCGGAGCTGTTCAAGCGCGTGCGCCTGAAAGACCCGCTGAAGATGAAAGCACTTCAGAAAGGCCTGCAGCAGCTATCGGAGGAAGGGGCTACTCAGGTCTTCATGCCGCTGGATAACAATGACCTGATTCTTGGCGCAGTAGGTACGCTGCAGTTCGACGTCGTCGCACACCGCTTGAAGGAAGAGTACAAGGTCGATTGTCTCTACGAAGGTGTCAACGTGCAGACGGCTCGCTGGGTCTATTGTGACGATGCGAAAATGCTGGAAGAGTTCAAGCGCAAGGCAAGTGCCAACCTGGCGATCGATGGCGGTGGCTACCTGACCTATATTGCCCCGACCCGGGTCAATCTGCAAATGACCCAGGAGCGCTGGCCGGATATCCGTTTCCAGCCGACCCGAGAGCACTAATCTCAAGACTCGCCTCAAGAGGCCTACCCAAACGAGAGCGCTTGCCATGCTCATTGACGCCCACTGCCACCTGGATGCCACGGAGTTCGATGAAGACCGAAAGGCCGTCATCGCCGCGGCCAGGGCCGTGGGCGTCACCGGTTTCATCGTGGCTGCCACGGTGCGCCAGCGCTGGCAGAATGTGCTGGCGCTGGGCGAGAGTGACGGGGTCAGCATCTGCCTCGGGCTTCACCCCTATTTCATTGCTCGGCATCACGCCGATGACCTGGCGGCGTTGGAGGCGCTGGTCAAGCAGCAGTTGACCCGCCCGGAAACCGCCCTGGTGGCGATTGGCGAGTGTGGTATCGATGGTCGCTTCAGCGAGAGTCTCTCGCAGCAGTGGGAGTATTTCGATGCCCAGCTCGGTATCGCGAGCCGTTGCCAGCTTCCCCCTGTCGTGCACTGTGTGAAGGCCAACGATGACGTGGCCAAGCGGCTTCATCAATGGGCACTGGCGAGGCCCGGCATGATCCATGCCTTTGCCGGTTCCTACCAGCAGGCCGCAAGGTTTCTGGATGCGGGGTTTGTACTGGGGCTGGGAGGCGCCGTCACCTACGCTCGTGCTCAGCGCCTGCATCGCGTGGTGGCCAAATTGCCGGATGATGGCTTCGTGCTGGAAACCGATAGCCCCGATATGCCGCTGAGTGGCTTCCAGGGGCAGCGCAATGAACCTTCGCGCGTGAAGCACGTCGCTGAGCAGGTGGCTAAGCTGCGTCAGCAATCGCTGGAACACGTCGCAGCGCTGAGCAGTGCCAACGCTGCACGTATTTTCGGCCTGTGAGTGCTGCCCCGCTGGTGTCAGCTCAATTGAGCCGCTAGCGCTTCAGGGTCCAGGCGCTCGATGGGGTAAGGCAGCGCGTGCAGGCTCACTGGCTGTGCTTGCCAGTAGACGGAGATCTGCTCCTCCGCCACTTTGGTATTCATGACCGCCAGCAGCTCTACCTGCTGCTCGTCACTGAACGCGCTGTTGACGACTTCACCCAGGGCTTTCCCTTCCTTATCCACCAGGCTGTCACCTATCTGGGGTAATGCGCTGGCGCTCACGTGCGCATGCACCAGGCGTTTTTTGACCTGGCCGCGAAAGTGCGCCCGAGCGACGACTTCTTGCCCGGTATAGCAGCCCTTTTTGAAGCTGATGCCGCCCAGCGCTTCCCAGTTGAGCATTTGTGGCAGGAAGTGATCCGGCTGTGCCGCCGTCAACCAGGCGAGGCCGCTACGGATGTCTGCCAACTGCCAGGCTTGCTGTAGCGTCTCTTGCGAAGCCTTCTCTGGGGGTGTCTCTTCCAGCATCAGCAGCCAGCGAGGAGTGCCCGGCATACGCAGGGCGGTGCCCAAGGGGCTGGTATGATGCGTATAGGCCTGATCGGGCAACGTCACGCCTGCCTGCTCCAGTAGCGAGGCGTCCGGGGCGCTGCTGCCCACGAACGTTACGGATGTGGCAATCGTCAGCTCGGTCTTGTAGAAAGCGGCAAACTTTTTCAAATGGTTGGCCAGAGACTCGGCCAGCGAGGCGTCGAGAACCAGCCGATAGTGCTGTGGCGCCAGGCGCAGCAGCTGGGCATTGGCCAGCATGCGCCCTTTGGGGGTGCAAAAGCACGTGAGAGGGGCGAAGCGTCCATTGGCGAGGCCGACCTGGGCGCTGGTTTGCCCCTGAAGAAATTTTTCGGCATCAGGACCCGTGACGTCCAGCGCTGCCAGGTGCGTCAAATAAACGGTACCGGTGAAGGGGTGAGTCTCGGCGGTGGCCATGGTCTCTCCTGAAGATGAAAGCTGCGCGACATGAAGTGAAAGGCGCGGCAATAGGTTACGCTAGGTGCGGGCAGTGGGCTGCAATTGCAAGCGCACTTGCGCGTGCTAAACTTCAATTCCGCGTATCGGTCTTGCACAAGAATTTTTGCGTCGTATCGCCGATCGATCCCGCTAGCATATACTTAACAAGACTCATTAACACATAAAAGGGCAGCGCATGGCAGTGCAATCACTCAGTTTTCAAGGGGTTTCCAACGCTGATCAGGTGAACAAGATCACCACGGCATTGATGATGCTGGATGGGGTGGACAGCGCCGAAGTAGGGCGTCATGGCGCCGAAGTGGAAGGACGCGCCAAGCGCGACGCGCTGATCAAGGCGGTCGAACAGCTCAAACTACCCATCAAGGTGTCGTGAATGCATCCGCCTATCGTGGTGATCAGTGAGCGCAACCGAGCGTTTCGCCAGCGTATCGAGGTCAATGGCCTGGAAGACCTCTACGCAGACGTGCCCGCAGTGGTGGGTGGCGATGAAAGTGCGCCGGACCCTCACGACTATTTCGATATCGCTTTGGGAACCTGCAAGGCCATTACCGTACAAATGTATGCCAAGCGCAAGCAGTGGCCGTTGGGAGGCATTACGGTCACGGTGCAGCGAGACGACCAGGATGAAAAGAAGGGCGTTTACCGGCTGGCCGTTCAGCTCGAACTGCACGGTATCAGCGACCCTGAGCAGAAAGCCAAGCTGGAAGAGATCAGCCACAAATGCCCCATTCAGCGGTTGATGACCCAGGCCACCATCGAGATCACCACTTGCACCGAGTGACCACCCCAGGAGCCATGATGAGCAAGGAATTTCGTCTGCAGTCAAAATTCAAGCCTGCGGGCGACCAGCCCACCGCGATCCGCAGCCTGGTAAGCGGCCTGGAGTCGGGCCTGGCCCACCAGACGCTGCTGGGCGTGACCGGCTCCGGCAAGACCTTCACCATGGCCAACGTGGTGCAGCAACTACAGCGGCCGACCATCGTCATGGCGCCCAACAAGACGCTGGCGGCCCAACTGTACGGCGAATTCAAGGCGTTCTTTCCCGACAACGCCGTCGAATATTTCGTCTCCTACTACGACTACTATCAGCCGGAAGCGTACGTGCCTTCCTCGGACACGTTCATTGAAAAAGATGCCTCGATCAATGATCACATCGAGCAGATGCGGCTGTCCGCCACCAAGGCGCTGCTGGAAAGGCGTGATGCCTTGATCGTCGTGTCGGTATCGGCGATCTATGGTCTGGGTGACCCGGACCAGTATCTGAAAATGCGCCTGCACTTTACCCGCGGCGAGCTGATCGATCAGCGTGCCTTCCTGCGCCGATTGGCGGAGCTGCAGTACACGCGCAACGACATGGACTTTCGTCGCGGCACCTACCGTGTGCGTGGTGATGTAATCGATATCTTTCCGGCCGACGCCGATGAAGAGGCTGTGCGTGTCGAGCTCTTCGACGACGAGATCGACTCCATCCGCCTGTTTGACCCGCTGACGGGGGAGATACGTGGCCAAGTGCCGCGTATGACGATCTACCCGAAGTCGCACTATGTCACCCCTAGGGAAACCATCCTGGAGGCCATCGATGCCATCAAGGGGGAGCTTAAAGAGCGGCTCGAATGGCTGAGAAAGCATGAGCGGCTGGTGGAAGCCCAGCGCCTGGAACAGCGCACTCTCTATGACATCGAAATGATGCTGGAGCTGGGTTACTGCAACGGCATCGAAAACTACTCGCGCTACTTGTCTGGCCGTGCTCCTGGCGAGCCGCCGCCGACATTTTTCGATTACCTGCCCGACGATGCGCTGCTCTTCATCGATGAGTCCCACGTCAGCGTGCCCCAGGTGGGTGGCATGTACAAAGGTGACCGCTCCCGCAAGGAAACGCTGGTGGAGTACGGCTTCCGCCTGCCTTCCGCGCTGGACAACCGGCCGATGAAGTTCGAAGAGTGGGAGTCGATTTCGCCACAGACCATCTTCGTATCGGCCACCCCGGGGCCTTATGAAGCAGAGCATGCCGGTCAGGTGGTCGAACAGGTGGTGCGCCCCACGGGGCTGCTCGACCCGCAAATCGAAGTGCGCCCTGCCAGCACCCAGGTCGACGATCTGCTGTCCGAAATCGGCTTGCGCACCGCAGTGGGCGAGCGCGTGCTGGTGACCACGCTGACCAAGCGTATGGCCGAGGATTTGACCGACTATCTCGACGAACACGATATTCGGGTGCGCTATCTGCACTCCGATATCGATACTGTCGAGCGGGTGGAAATCATCCGCGATCTACGGCTGGGCAAGTTCGATGTGCTGGTGGGGATCAACCTGCTGCGTGAAGGGCTGGATATTCCAGAAGTGTCGCTGGTCGCCATTCTGGACGCGGACAAGGAGGGCTTCCTGCGTGCCGAGCGTTCGTTGATCCAGACCATTGGCCGCGCGGCGCGTAACGCCAACGGTAAAGCGATTCTCTACGGTGACCGGGTTACCGACTCGATGCTCAAGGCCATCGACGAAACCGAGCGCCGCCGCGCCAAGCAGATGGCCCATAACGAAGAGCATGGCATCACGCCGACCACCGTGACGCGTTCGGTGGCCGACATTCTCGAAGCCGCCCAAACGCCCGGCAAGAAGAGCTCCCGTCGTCGTGGCAACGAGCGCAAGGTGGCCGAGCCTGAGGGTAGCTATGACGTGGGGTCCATGAGTCGCCAAGACCTGCTGGCGGCCATCAGCAAGCTGGAAGACGCCATGTTCGAGGCCGCCCAGAACCTGGAGTTCGAGGAGGCGGCGAGACTGCGTGATCAGGTGCACCGCATGAAAGAACAGCAGCTGGCGCTGGGGTAGGCGATGCCTGAAGGCCCTGAAATCCGGCGTGCCGCGGATCGTATCGAGAAGCAGCTTAGTTATACCGTTATCTTGTCTGTTGAGGATTCGTCAGACCAAAGCCTTACGCTCGGAGCAGTAGCGTGGGCCTGTATTGGCTGCCGTGGCTGCTTCAATACGGTATACTTCCTGCACACTTAGACGGCCGAGAAGGTCGCACTCAGCACGATAACCGAGGAGCTGTTCATCCATGACCGTGATTCGCCAGGACGACGTGATTCAAAGCGTTGCCGATGCTCTGCAGTACATCTCTTACTATCATCCCAAGGATTTCATCGATGCCATGGCAGCCGCTTATGAGCGCGAAGAGAATCCGGCGGCCAAGGATGCCATTGCTCAGATCCTGATCAACTCACGGATGTGCGCCACGGGCCATCGTCCCATCTGCCAGGACACCGGTATCGTGACGGTATTCGTGCATGTCGGCATGAACGTGACCTGGGACGCGGATCTCAGCCTGGATGACATGATCAACGAAGGTGTGCGCCGGGCCTACCAGTTGCCCGATAACGTTCTGCGTGCATCGGTTCTGGCGGACCCGGATGGCAAGCGCCAAAACACCAAGGACAATACGCCCGCCATCATCCATCACAAGATCGTGCCTGGCGACAAGGTCGATATTCACGTGGCAGCGAAGGGCGGCGGTAGCGAGGCAAAATCGAAGTTTGCCATGCTCAACCCTTCCGACAGCGTGGTGGATTGGGTCATGGAACAGTTGCCCAAGATGGGTGCTGGCTGGTGCCCGCCCGGCATGCTGGGTATCGGGATTGGTGGAACCGCCGAAAAGGCCATGGAAATCGCCAAGGAAGCGCTCCTCGATCCGATCGACATCCAGGACCTTCAGGCACGTGGCCCCAGCAACCGGGCAGAAGAGCTGCGTCTGGAGCTGTTCGACAAGATCAACAAGAGTGGTATCGGTGCCCAAGGGCTGGGCGGCTTGACCACGGTGCTGGATATCAAGGTCAAGGATTATCCCACCCATGCGGCCAACAAGCCGGTGGCCATCATTCCCAACTGTGCGGCGACGCGTCATGCGCACTTCACTCTGGATGGTTCCGGTGCCGTCTCGTTGCCAGCTCCCAAGCTGGAAGATTGGCCGGAAATCACTCGTGAAGCGGGTGATAACGTCAAGCGCGTGAATCTCGATACGGTCACTCCTGAAGAGGTCAGCACCTGGCAGCCAGGCGACACGCTGCTGCTCAACGGAAAACTGCTGACCGGCCGTGATGCGGCGCACAAGCGTATGGTCGACATGATCTCCAAAGGTGAGCCGCTGCCGGTAGACATGAAAGGTCGCTTCATCTACTACGTCGGGCCAGTAGATCCGGTAGGTGATGAAGTCGTTGGGCCAGCTGGGCCAACGACCGCCACTCGTATGGACAAGTTCACCCGTACCATGCTGGAAGAGACGGGGCTGCTGGGAATGGTAGGCAAGGCCGAGCGTGGCCAGGCGGCCATCGACGCGATTCGCGACAACCAGGCCGTCTATCTGATGGCGGTCGGGGGCTCTGCCTATCTGGTGGCCCAGGCCATCAAGCAGTCTCGTGTAGTGGGCTTCGAGGACCTCGGGATGGAAGCCATCTATGAGTTCGAGGTAGAAGACATGCCGGTCACGGTCGCCGTCGATAGCCAGGGCACGTCAGTGCACCAGACGGGGCCTGCCAAATGGAAAGAGATCATTGCTCAAAAGGCCTGATGGCCGATAGGCAACCCGGGTGACCGGGTGAGTGATCGGAAGCCCCGTCCCAGGCGGGGCTTTTCCGCATGGTCACGATGGAAAAGTTGAAAAAAATTCAGGCGCAGTAAACCGTAGGTGTTCCGACGATGACGAGGAAGCGTTAATGGCCTCATGGCTGCTAGGCACAGGGATCATGATGATCCACGTTCTGGGGATGGTCTCGGCGGTAATGGCGTTGATGTCCAGTCGGACACCCCAGGGCGCCGTCGCGTGGATCATTTCACTGCTGACCTTTCCCTATATCGCGTTACCGGCCTACTGGTTTTTTGGGCGCCCCCGCTTTTATGGTTATGTAACGGCCCGGGGTGCCAAGGATACGGTGCTGCGCAGAGTCTTGGTGCGCTATCGCCACAACATCAAGCCTCACGTGGTCGAGTCCACCAATACCGATATCAAGGCCGTGGAGCAGCTGGCCATGATGCCCCTGACCCGAGGTAATCACCCACAGCTGCTGATCGATGGGCAAGCAACGTTCGACAGCTTGTTCGAAGGCATCGCCCAGGCTCGGCACTATCTGTTGCTGCAATTCTTCATCGTGAGGGATGACGCGCTGGGACGTGAGCTGCAGCAGCATCTCGTGAGCGCGGCAAAACGTGGTGTGCGTGTCTATTTTCTCTACGATGAAATTGGCAGCCGCAAACTGCGAGACGGTTATTTCAAAGAGCTGAAGCAGGCAGGTGTCGAAGTGACCCCGTTTCGATCGTCGCGCGGCATCAAGCACCGCTTCCAGCTCAACTTCCGTAATCACCGCAAGATTGCCGTGGTGGATGGGGAGCAAGGGTGGGTAGGCGGTTTCAATGTTGGCACAGAGTATCTGGGGCAGAGCAAGAAGCACGGCCCCTGGCGTGATACCCATCTGCTGTTGAACGGCCCTAGCGTGCTCGGTCTTCAGGAGGCTTTCTGGGAGGATTGGCACTGGGCCACGGGAGAGGTGATCACGCTGAATTGGCATGCCTCACCCGCTGCGGGGCATGACCAGCAGGTCGTCATCGTGCCGTCAGGGCCTGCTGACAAGCAGGATACCGCAGGGTTGCTGGTGCAGCAGCTGATCCACAGTGCCAACGAACGTTTTTGGGTCACCAGCCCGTATTTCGTGCCGGACCAGGGCGTACAAGACTCGCTGCGCCTGGCGGCCATGCGCGGTGTGGATGTGCGTGTGATGATCCCGGAGCGCCCGGATCACTTGCTGGTCTTCCTGTCGGCGTTCTCGTTTTTGCCAGAGATGCTCAAGGCAGGTGTTAAAATATACCGTTATCAGCCTGGCTTTCTACACCAAAAAGTCATGCTTATCGACAACAGCTCATCTGCCGTCGGTACGGTCAATCTTGACAATCGCTCGTTCAGGTTGAACTTCGAGATTACCGCCTTCATACCCAGTGCAGATTTTACTCAGCAAGTGGCCGAGATGCTGGAAGCCGATTTTGCTCAGTGTCGGCGCGTCACCCTCGATGAAGTCAGCCAGCGCCCGATGTGGAAAAAAGTCGTATCCCGCGCTGCGTACCTGATGTCACCCGTTCAGTAGCGACTGGGCCAGCCGCAATCACAAAGCCAATAAACAAAGGGAGTGTTGGGTGAATCTTGAAACAAAATGGTTAGAGGATTTTGTGGCACTGGCCAATACGCGCAGTTTCTCTGCATCTGCCAGACAGCGTCATGTGACCCAGCCTGCCTTTAGTCGTCGTATCAGGGCGCTGGAACAAGCGGTGGGAGTCACCCTGGTGGACCGTTCGACGACACCTGTCGGGCTCACCTCGGAAGGGCAGCTTTTTTTGGTCACTGCGCGCAACCTGGTGGAGCAACTCAATGAATCACTCAGCCATTTGCGTGGCCTCTCCATTGCCAATGAAGCGCTGGATATCGTGGCTGCCCACTCCCTGGCACTGAGCTTTTATCCGCCCTGGATATCTCGGCTGCAGAAGGGGCTGGGCGAACTGCCGACGCGCTTGGTGGCCATGAACGTGGGAGAGGCCATCCATGTTCTGCGGGAGGGCAACTGTGACCTCATGTTGGCTTACTATGACCCGTTTGCCACCATGCAGCTGGACGCCGAAGTGTTCCCCTCGTTTTCGATTGGCAAGGTCAAGATGTTGCCGGTGTCACTCCCGGATGAGCAGGGCAAGCCGCTGTTCTCGCTGCAGCGTGATCAGTCGATTCCCTACCTGGCCTATACGCAGGGTGCTTTCCTCGGTCGCAGTGTGCGCATGCTGCTGAAGAACGATCCGCTACGCATGAAGCTACGCACCGTGTACGAAACCGCCATGGCCGAGGGCCTGAAGGGCATGGTGTTGCAAGGGGTCGGCGTGGCCTGGATTCCCGACTTCTGCATTCGTGAAGAGTTGAAGAGCGGTCGGCTGGTTCGGGCAGGAGATGAGGGGTGGGATATTCCTCTGGAAATCCGTTTGTATCGTTGCTCGCTGGTGCACAAGCCCGGTGTAGAGCGCCTCTGGCGGCAGATGATGAAGCTGCCGCGCGATTTTCTGCAGGGCTAAGCGCCACCCAGATTGGCTGGCAGCCCCAGGAAATTTTGAATGATAAAGAAGTGATCTTCAAATAGGCTCTCTGGCTCCAGGTCGGCCAGCGCCACCCATCGGGCATGCTCGCCGCCTTTGACCGGCTTCAAGCGAGGTAGCTGTTGGTCGGGAGTCAGCGCAAAGTAGAAGGCTTCGGCCAGCGTGCGCCCGCGCCAGCTGCGATGGGGCTCATCGAACAGACGCTGGCCGCGTAGCGATCCTTTCAGCACCGGCTCCGGCACCTTGAGCCGCAGGCGTTCGCGCAGCTCGCGCAGGCAGGCATCCAGCAGGCGTTCGTGGGGATTGATGAAGCCGCCGGGCAGGGCAAACAGCCCCTTGCCCGGGGCGGCGGTACGCTTGACCAACAACACATGGCCGGATTGTACCACCACGGCATTCACCGTGACGAAAATGGGCGGGTAGGGAGCCTTGGCCCATGCCTGGCGATACTGGTCCAGCAAGTGCTGCTCCTCCAGCAGTTGATGATAGGCGTCGCCCTTGCAGAACTGCCCCACGCTTTTGACCACTCCGGGGGGAAGGTCGTGAAACGCTCCGGTGCTTAGATAGTCGCCGGTGGCGTCCGGTGAGCGAAATAGACGCTCACGAATCTGACTTGCTGAAATTCCCTCCACCAGCGGAACGCTAACCGACTCCCACTGAGGAAACAGCGAAAGATAGTAGCTGGATTGGCCTCGACTGGCTCCGATCAGGCCGATACGTGGCAGGCGCACGTTGGCTGGAGTGGCCAGGTCACGCACTTTGCGCTGTACATCCCGTACCCAGACATCGTCATTATAAAGAGCGTCCAGCAGTGGGGTAATTTCCAAGCGGCGGTTCTCGGCCTCGTCGAACGCCGAGCGGATCATGGCCTGACGCTCATTGAAGTGCCAAGGGTTACGCAAGGAGCGCGCTTGCCACGAAGAGCCGACCATGACGATGACCTGACGTGCCTGTTTGAGGGCTTCGCGGATGATGGCCAAATGGCCCAGGTGCGGCGGCTGAAAACGACCGATGAATACCAGGCAGTCGAATTCGTGGGTCGATGTCGTGGGGGCCGCATCCAATGTCATGGGGTGTCCTTGTTCGCTGATCAGTTGGTCGTCAGGCGAGGCCATTATGGTCAGAGCGCTAACGCTGTGCAATGCACCAAACCCTGCGCTCAACGGTTTCATTCGGTATGCTTACCTACTGATAGCAATAGTGGCGTTATAAAAAAGGACGCTGGGAATGGTTTTAAAGGGAATAACTATGCTGAAGCGCACGCTCGTTTTCTGGTGGAACGTGGTACAAGATGCAGTCTCGCTATGGTTGGAGCGTAATGCCTTCAGCTACGCTGGTTCGCTGGCGTTCTATACGCTTTTTTCGCTGGCTCCGACGATCATTATTGCGGTCACCGTGATCGGGGTGGTGCTGGGGGATGATGCCGCTCAAGGGCAAATCGTGGCGCAGCTTCAAGGCACGTTAGGGGCCGAGGCTGCCCAGGCGGTGGAACAGGCGGTTGCCCAGTCGCGTATCGAAGAGTCCGGGCTGCTGCCTACTGTTTTAGGGGTGGTTGCACTGCTGGTGGGTGCCACCACGGTCTTTGCTCAGATGCAGTTTTCGCTCAACACCATCTGGGGCGTCACGGCCAAGCCTACCAGCAACAGCGCCTTCATTTTCATCAAGACGCGCCTGCTGTCGCTGACCGTCGTATTGTCGATTGGCTTCATTCTGCTCGTTTCTCTGGTGCTGGGCGTCTTCCTGCGCAGCATGCTGCACGCCACCAGTGACCTGCTGCCCATCGCGACCATTGTCACCACCACTGCCGAGTCGCTCATCTCGCTGGCCATGGTGACCTTGCTGTTTGCCACTATCTTCAAAGTGCTGCCCGATGTGGTGTTACGCTGGCAGGACGTGCTGATCGGCGCGCTGGTGACGGCGATTCTGTTTACGATAGGCCGTAGCCTGATCGCGATCTATCTGGCCTATACGGCCACCGCATCTACCTATGGTGCCGCGGGCTCGGTGGTGATGATCCTGCTGTGGGTGTACTACAGTTCATTGATACTGTTGTTCGGTGCGTCGTTTACCCGTTCGCTGCTGCTGCGCCGGGGGCGCCCACTGGTGCCCCGCAACAGCGCCGTATTGGTACGCAAGGAACTGCTTTGATGAGCAGGAGATTGCCATTGTCGCAGTGCTGTCAGCGTGGAATGGTGCCAGGGAAGGTTCAAGGGGCCAGGATGGCCCACGTATCAATGGAGCCCCTGGCCCTACATCACGCCCCCGGCCATTTTGCGACGTTTTAGCGTGCCACCGCGTCATGCGGTCTGCTCTGCCTGCCAGTCAGTGATGTTTTTTGCGGTCAGCAAGACGATGTTCTGGCGCGCTTCGGGGGTGATCCAGGCGTTGTGCGGCGTAACGATCAAGTTGAGCGGCTCTCCTGCTGCCAGGGCATCCAGCAACGCATCGCCCCTGGCGGGGGGCTCGGCGGGCAGCACGTCAACGGCCAGCCCGCCCAGCGCTCCTTTGCGCAGCGCCTCCAGAGCGGCCTCTTCGTCGATGATGCCGCCGCGCGCGCAGTTGACCAGTAGCAGTGAAGGCTTGGCCTTGGCCAAACGCGCTTGATTGATCAAGTGTCGTGTAGCGTCGTTCAGAGGGCAGTGCAGGCTAATGACATCGGCGTGGGGCAGCAGGTCGTCCAGAGCCGGGCGCTTATCGGCGGCTTCGTTGCCAGGCCGCGCGGCGAAGGTCACCTGCATGCCGAAGGCCTCGGCCAGACGAGCGACTTCCGAGCCCAGCTCGCCACTGCCTACCATGACCAGTTGCTTGCCAGCCAACTGCAGCGTCGGGTGGTTCTGAAGGCAGAAGAAATCACTTTTCTGCCAAGCTCCTGCGGCGATATCTGCCTGATAGCGCGGCAGGCGATTGGCCAGCGACAGCATCAGCATCAGCGTGTGCTGAGAGACACTGGCCGTGCCGTAGGCGGAGACGTTCTTGACGACGATGCCATGCGCCTTGGCTGCGTCAAGATCGATATTGTTCAATCCCGTGGCCAGGACACAGATCAGCCGTAGCGAAGGCAACTGCGACAACGTGTCGGCGTCCAGTGTGACCTTGTTGACGATGGCGATATCCGCGTTCTTCAGGCGCTCGCGGGCCTGTTCTGGGGTGCTTTGTTGATAGGTTTCCAGGTGATCGACTGCTTCGCGAATCGGCGTCAGGTCGATATGGGGGCCCAGGCTTTCTGCATCCAGCATTACCGCATGAGGCATGTTGTTTTCTCCATTGGCTGCCAAGTGGCGCTTGGTCTTGCCCGGCAGGGGGCACAAAAGGGTATAATGTTCGCGCTATCAACCGCAGTCTTGGAATTTATCCCAGCAGGCCACATATTGTCAGCTCGGCGGCCTAGTCGTTCGCCACTTTTCTGTAAATATCAGTCTGTTGACGTTGTGCTTTTCAGGAGCCCTCAACATGCCTATCTATGAGTACGAGTGCAAGGCCTGCGGCCATCGCATGGAAAAACTACAGAAGGTCAGCGCTGATCCGCTGACTCAATGCCCCGCTTGCCAGCAGGATGACCTCGAACGGCTGGTGTCTGCGGCAGGCTTTCGTCTGGCCGGTGGCGGCTGGTACGAAACCGATTTCAAAACCGGTAGCAAAAAGAACCTTGCTGCTGGCGGTGGCTCGGCTGGCTCTTCGTCCAGCGACACCAGCACGCCATCCCCCAGCAAAGGCGCCGCGGCTTAGCCGCGGCGGTCAGCCGAGGTAGTTGGCGACCCCTTACATAGTCACGCAACAGAACAGGAAGAGACATGCGCAGCCATTATTGCGGCCAGCTGAACGAAACATTGGTGGATCAAACGGTCACCGTCTGCGGTTGGGTACATCGCCGTCGTGATCACGGTGGGGTTATCTTTCTCGACATGCGCGACCGCGATGGGATTGCGCAATTCGTCGTCGACCCCGATACCGCCGAGGCGTTTGCTAATGCCGACCGTGCGCGCAGTGAATATGTTCTGCGTATTACCGGGCGTGTTCGCCTGCGTCCCGAAGGCACCCAGAATCCCAACATGCCGACGGGCATGATCGAAGTGCTGGCCAAGGAAGTCGAGGTGCTCAACACCGCCCTCACACCGCCTTTCCAGCTGGACGAGCACGGCAAGGTGGGTGAAGAGGTGCGTTTGAAGCATCGTTACATCGACCTGCGCCGCCCGGACATGATCGAGAAGCTGCGTCTACGCTCGCGTATTTCACACAGCGTTCGTGCATTCCTCGAAGGCCAAGGGTTTCTGGACATCGAAACGCCCATCCTGACCCGGGCAACGCCGGAGGGTGCACGTGATTACCTGGTGCCGAGCCGTACCCATGCGGGTAGCTTTTTTGCACTGCCGCAGTCGCCGCAGCTGTTCAAGCAACTGCTGATGGTGGCGGGCTTTGACCGCTACTACCAGATTGCCAAGTGCTTCCGTGACGAAGACCTGCGTGCCGACCGTCAGCCAGAGTTTACCCAGATCGATATCGAGGCCTCGTTCGTCGAGGAAAACGATATCATGGGCATCACCGAAGCCATGATCCGCCAGCTGTTCCAGGAAGTGCTGGATGTCGAGCTGCCGGAGTTCCCGCGCATGACCTGGCAGGAAGCCATGGATCGCTTCGGCTCCGACAAACCGGACCTGCGCATTCCGTTGGAGCTGACGGATGTCGATGACCTGATGCAGCAGGTGGATTTCAAGGTGTTCTCTGGTCCTGCCAGTGCGGAAGATGGCCGTGTAGCTGCCTTGCGTGTGCCGGGTGGCGCCAAGCTGTCGCGCAAAGAGATCGATGAATACACCAAATTCGTCGGTATCTACGGCGCCAAGGGCCTGGCCTGGATCAAGGTCAACGAGCGCGCCAAGGGGCTGGAAGGCCTGCAGTCGCCCATCGTCAAGTTCATGGAGAACGTCGTCGAGGAACTGCTCGATCGCGTGGGTGCAGAAGATGGCGACATCATCTTCTTCGGTGCCGACAAAACGCGCATCGTCAACGAAGCCATCGGCGCACTGCGTGTCAAGCTGGGCGCTGATCTGGCCATGTATACCCAGCCCTGGGCGCCGCTGTGGGTGGTCGATTTCCCGATGTTCGAAGCCGATGATCAAGGCCGCCTGAGCCCGCTGCACCATCCCTTCACGGCGCCTTCCTGCACGCCGGAAGAGCTCAAGGCCAACCCGGCCGCCGCGCTATCGCGTGCTTACGACATGGTGCTGAACGGTACCGAGCTGGGCGGTGGCTCCATTCGTATCCACGATCAGTCCATGCAGAGCACCGTGTTCGACATTCTGGGGATTGGCCAGGAGGAAGCGCAGGAGAAGTTTGGCTTCCTGCTGGATGCCTTGCAGTACGGCGCGCCGCCCCATGGTGGTTTGGCCTTCGGTCTGGACCGCCTGGTCATGCTGATGGTCGGTGCCAAAACCATCCGTGAAGTCATCGCCTTCCCGAAAACGCAAAGCGCGGGCTGCTTGATGACCGATGCCCCCGGCGAAGTCAGCCCCGAGCAGCTCAAGGAGCTGAGCATTCGCCTGCGCCAAAAGGCCAAGGCGGAGACAGCGGGCGAATAGTCTCTTTATTGTTTGCCAGTGGTAGTCAACACCGACGCTCTGCGTCGGTGTTTTGTTATGTGTCACGCTAGGGTCATGCGTTACCAGGAGTCAGTGCATGGAAGGAAATCAGTCCGCAGCAGCCGTGCGGATCATGGGTATCGACCCTGGGTCACGGATTACCGGCTACGGCATCATTGATCTGGAAGGCATGAAGCCTCGCTATGTGGCCAGCGGCTGTATCCGTACCTCTGATGGGGCGCTGGAGCAGCGCTTGGCGCAAATCTATGCGGGTCTGAGTGAAGTGATCGGCCTGTATCGACCTGAAGCGGTGGCGGTAGAGCGTGTGTTCATGGCCAAGAATGCCGACTCGGCGCTAAAGCTGGGGCAAGCCCGCGGCGCCGCGCTGGTATGCCTGGCCAACCATGGGCTGAGTGTTTCCGAGTATGCGGCTCGGCATATCAAGCAGGCCGTCACGGGGCATGGTGGTGCCGAGAAAACACAGGTACAGCACATGGTGACGACGCTGTTGCAGTTGACTGCCACGCCTCAAGCCGATGCGGCCGATGCGTTGGCCATTGCCTTGACCCACGCGTTCACCGGAAGCAGGCGAGTGCCCTCCGAGGCCAAGCAGGGCACACGACGCTCTTCAGGGCGCTGGCGGTTATAGCCGTTACTGGTCATCTGTACAGAGTCGCTTTATAGTGGCTTACCGTTTTCACTACCCGCGAGCACTCCTATGATTGGTCGGTTAACTGGTTTATTGGTCGAAAAGCATCCGCCCTGGATCGTGGTGGATGTCCATGGCGTAGGCTACGAACTGGAAGCCTCCATGAACACGCTGGTGGCGCTGCCTGCACCTGGCGAAAACGTTTCGTTATACACGCACTTGAGCATTCGCGACGATGCTCATTTGCTGTATGGCTTTGGCCGTGAGCATGAGCGTGCGCTGTTTCGCGCCTTGATCAAGGTCAGCGGTGTAGGCCCCAAACTGGCGCTGGCGATTCTATCGGGCATGGATGAAGACGCCTTCATGCGCTGCGTGCGCGACGATGACAGTAAGGCACTGACCCGTTTGCCGGGCGTGGGCAAGAAGACGGCCGAACGGCTGATCATCGAAATGCGCGATCGCTTTCCCGATTGGGAACAGCGCCATGCCCCTCTGGCCTTGGAGGCGACCAGCGGTCGCCCAGCCCCGCGCGACAGCCTGGCCGATGCCGAAGCAGCGCTGGTCAGCCTTGGTTACAAGCTGACGGAAGCCGCTAAAATGCTGGCCGATGTAGATCCCAATCAATCCACCGAAGCGTTGATCAAGGCGGCGTTGACTCAGCGCATGAGCGGCTAAACAGGCTCCATGTGGTAATCAGCAGCGTGCCGGATGTCGTTGAGCGCCGGCGTTGATCAGACCCAGTAGAAGAGTTGCCATGCTAGAACATGACCGATTGATTGCCGCTGAACCGGAGCATGGGGAAGTGCGCATCGATCACGCCATTCGTCCCAAGCGCCTGCAGGACTACATTGGCCAGCCCCGAGTCCGCGAACAGCTGGAAATCTTTATTGGTGCGGCCAGACTGCGGGAAGAGAGCCTCGACCACACTTTGGTGTTTGGCCCACCAGGCCTGGGCAAAACGACGCTGGCCAATATCATTGCTACTGAAATGGGCGTTGGGCTGAAGTCGACCTCTGGCCCGGTGCTCGAGCGGGCCGGGGATCTGGCGGCGATGCTGACCAACCTGGAGCCAGGTGACGTTCTGTTCATCGATGAGATACATCGCCTTTCGCCCGTGGTGGAAGAGGTCCTCTATCCCGCCATGGAAGACTTTCAGCTCGACATCATGATTGGTGAAGGGCCTGCGGCGCGCTCCATCAAGCTCGACCTGCCGCGCTTTACCCTGGTGGGGGCGACCACGCGAGCAGGGTTGCTGACCTCGCCGCTGCGCGATCGCTTCGGTATCGTCCAGCGTCTCGAGTTCTACAATCTCGAAGAGCTAACGGAAATCGTCGCTCGTTCGGCACGCCTGCTAGGCGTGGAAACCAGTCGAGAAGGTGCGGTGGAGGTTGCCCGCCGCTCGCGGGGGACGCCTCGCATCGCCAATCGCCTGCTGCGCCGCGTACGTGACTATGCCGAGATCAAGGGCAACGGGGTGGTCGATGTGACCCTTGCCGATGCCGCCTTGAACATGCTCAACGTCGACCATCATGGCCTGGACCATATGGATCGCCGCCTGCTGCTGGCCATGATCGACAAGTTCGACGGTGGGCCTGTCGGGGTCGATTCGCTCTCCGCCGCGATTGGCGAGGAGCGGGATACCATCGAGGACGTCATCGAGCCTTATCTGATTCAGCAGGGCCTGATGATGCGTACACCACGGGGGCGGGTCGTGACGCGCCAGGCGTGGCAACACTTCGAGCGGGTGGTGCCCGACAGCGCCATGAGTGCAGAAGGGGAGCGGCGACCATGAGCGATGGTTTTGCCATGCCGGTGCGCGTTTATATCGAAGATACTGACGCGGGCGGTATTGTCTACTACGTTAACTATCTGAAGTTTATGGAACGCGCCCGCAGTGAATGGTTGAGAGAATTGGGCTTGAATCAGCAAACGCTGCTAGACGAAGGGACGCAGCTAGTGGTATACCGCATTGCCTGCCGCTATGCCAAGCCAGCACGTCTCGACGATGCGCTGACCGTAACGGCCACCATGGCCAATCAAGGCCGCTGTCGAATGACATTCGAGCAGCAGGTGTGGCGAGACAAGGAACTCTTGTGCTCCGCCACAGTCGAGATAGCCTGTTTGAGCGCTGATACCTTACGGCCCAAAGCGTGGCCAGTATCGCTCGATCTTTCTGTGTCGGCTCATTAGTCCGCAGGCCGCGATATCTCGTAATGCTAAACCCGGTGAAATGACCACCGCTACCCTGTCGCCATGGCGACACCAATAGATTGAAGAGGGCAACTGTGAACGATAACACCATGTCCATACCCCACTTGATAATGAGTGCCAGCACCGTCGTGCAGCTCGTCATGTTACTGCTGGTGGTGGGGTCGATCCTCTCTTGGGTGGTGATTTTCCAGCGCAGCATGGCATTGCGTCGTGCCAGGCAGGAGTACAATCAATTCGAAGAGTCATTCTGGTCGGGTGTCGACCTCAATGAGCTGTACCGTGAGATCCCCGCCGATGACCCACGTCACGGCGCAGAGCACATCTTCCAATCCGGCTTTCGTGAATTCAACCGCCTGATGCCCAAGACGCGTAACGCGGACACGATCCTCGAAGGCGTCCAGCGCAGCATGCGCGTTGCCTGGTCCCGGGAAGAAGACCGCCTTACCCAGCACCTGGTTTTTCTGGCCACCGTGGCGTCGGTCAGCCCTTATATCGGCCTGTTCGGTACGGTCTGGGGCATCATGGGTTCGTTCCAGTCGCTCTCCATGACCCAGCAAGCCACCCTGGCCACCGTGGCGCCCTGGATTGCCGAAGCCCTGATCGCTACTGCCATGGGCCTTCTGGCAGCGATTCCTGCCGTTATCTTCTATAACCGTCTTTCCAACGAAGCCGCTCGCCTACTGGGCAGGTACGAAAATTTTGCTGAAGAATTCCACGCGATCCTGCATCGCAATTTGCAAGGCCGCGATGGCAAGCCGCAAGCCTGATGCCCGCTAAAGGAGTTCGTTATGCAAGGTTCGTTTAATCGCGGCGGCAAGAAAAAGCCCATGGGGGAGATCAACGTCGTCCCCTTCATCGACGTCATGCTGGTGCTGCTGGTCATTTTCATGATCACGGCCCCCATGTTGACGCAAGGGGTGCAGGTGGATTTGCCGCAGGTCTCCTCGGAGCCTATCGAAACTCAGGAAGATAGTGATCCGATCATTATTTCGGTGGATCGTGACGGCGGCTATTTCATTACCCTGGGTGAAGACACCAGCAATGTCTCTCTGGAGCAGATTTCCGAACGCGTCATTGCCATTCTCCAGCGTAGGCCCGGCACACCTGTCATGGTTCGCGGCGACCGCAGCGTGCCTTATGGCCAGGTCGTCATGTTGATGAGCACCCTGCAACGCTCTGGTGTAGCGAACGTTGGGCTGCTCTCAGAGCCGCCGCAAGATGGCTAAGGGCGAGTCACCGATGGCAGTGAAACCACCACGCGACCCCCAGGATGTCGGCTATACATTGCCGACGCTCCTGGCGATTGGCGTGCATCTCATCGTGATTGCGTTCACGCTGATTCGGCTACCCAGCACGCCTGCAGAGCCCGACTCCTCATCGATCGTGCAGGCCACTTTTGTCAGTACGGAAACCTTCACCGATCAGGCGCAGCAAATCACCGAGCAGCAGGCCGCGCTGAACAGTGCGGCCGAGCCTGCCGAGAGCGAACCCGCGCCTGAGTCGCCAAGCCAGGCAGAA
>NZ_LFGT01000003.1:100316-145666 GCF_002078115.1 Halomonas sp. BC2
AAGCAGAGACTCAACGCCAGCGAGAAGCCGAAGCAGAGGCTCAACGCCAACGGGAAGCCGAGGCAGAAGCCCAGCGCCAGCGAGAAGCCGAAGCAGAGGCCCGGCGCCAACGGGAAGCCGAGGAGCGTCGTGCTGCCGAAGCGGCAGAAGCGGCCATGCAGCGCCAGTTGGCGGGTGAAGCCGAAGCGGCCGCCAATGCTCAGCAGGCCCAGCAGGCGGCAAACAGCTTTATTAATATCGTGCGGCGAGCCGTTGAGCAGGCCTGGGTCATTCCGCCGGGAGCAAGTAACTCGATGAGTGCTACCATACAGGTAAGGCTTGGACCATCGGGCGAACTGCTAGCCACATCGGTGGTCACTTCAAGTGGTGACAGTGCCTTTGACCGGTCGGCGATGCAGGCGGTCGAACATGCAGCACCGTTTGGCGAGTTACGCGACTTGCCAGCGGATCAGCAGCGCAATTTACGTCAATTTAATCTGCGATTTACCCCGGGGGATGTTCGCTGATGCAAACGTTGAGCAAAGTGTGGCTTTTTTGCGTACTGCTATTGATCAGCAGTGTGGCAAGCGCAAACCTGACCATTGAAATAACCCGTGGCAGTGACCGTGCGCTGCCCATTGGTGTGGTTCCGTTCGAGGGTGGCGAAGGCTTGCCCGAGGACGTGGCTCAGATCATTCAGGACAACCTTGAGCGCAGCGGCTTCTTTTCACCGCTGGACCGTGGTGCCATGTTCGAGCGCCCCAGCCAGGCCAGCGACGTTCAGTTCGGTACCTGGCGTTCACTGGATGTTCGCTATCTGGTGGTAGGCCGGGCGCGCCAATCGGGCAGCGGCTATGAGCTGCAGTTCGACCTGATGGATATCAGCGGTCAGCGGTCAATTCTTCGCGAAACCGTCACCGCCAACAGTAATGATCTGCGTGGGGCGGCGCACTATATCAGCGATGAGATCTTCGAAGCGATCACCGATATTCGTGGTGCATTCTCCACGCGTATTGCCTACGTAACGGCGCAGGGCGTGGGCGATAACATGCAGTTCGGCCTGTACGTGGCCGATGCCGATGGTCGCAGAAGCCAGCAAGTGTTGACCTCTGACCAGCCGATCATGTCGCCGGCATGGTCCCCGGATGGCCGCAAGTTGGCGTATGTCTCCTTCGAATCTGGCAAGGCGGCCATTTACATTCAGGACGTGGCCACCGGCCAACGTGTCCAGGCGACGTCGTTCGACGGGATCAATGGCGCGCCAACCTGGTCACCTGATGGTCGTCGCATTGCCATGTCGCTCTCCAAGGATGGTCAACCGGAAATCTACATTCTGGATGTGGCCAACCGCTCCGTTGAGCGTGTCACCCAAAGCAACAGTATCGACACCGAGCCCGCATGGTCACCCGATGGCCGCAGCCTGATTTTCACTTCTGACCGCAGCGGTGGACCGCAAATTTATCAATATTCGCTGGGTAGTGGCGAAACTAATCGCATTACGTTCACAGGTAACTATAATGCCCGTGCCCGCTTCTCTCCCGACGGTGAAGAGATCTTCTTCATCCATCGTTCGAGCCGGGGGTATCAGGTTGCCAAGCAGGATCTTGGGGGTGGTCGCTTAGTGGTGTTGAGCGAATCAACAAGAGATGAATCTCCTAGTGTTGCACCGAACGGTACCATGGTAATCTTCGCTACCCAGCAGGGTGGTGCGGGAGTGCTCAGTGCCGTGTCAGCCGATGGCCGTTCATCGTTCAGGCTGCCAGCAGCGCAAGGCGAAGTACGTGACCCTGCATGGTCACCTTTCTTAAATTAATGAATGAACAGCACTAATCTCTGTTTTCAGGCAAGGAGTCTGATTATGCAACTTAAGCCGTTGGCTCGCTCATTGGCAGTAGCGTTATCTATCGTGGTTATCGCTGGCTGTTCCAGCACCGGCGGATCCCAGGACGGAGACGCTTACGGCAGCCAGACTGGCAGCAGCGTGGGCACGGGTACCTCGGGTGCAGGTGCGGGGGGTCAGTATGGCTCTACTACTGGCTCGGGTGCGGGTGCTGGCCAGCAAGCTGACTCGCGTATTCCTGAAGTGCGTACCATCTATTTCGACTTCGACCGCGATACCATCAAGAGCGAGTACGAGTCGGTCGTCATGGCCCACGCTCGCTACCTGCGTGCCAACCCGAACGCGCGCGTCGTTCTGCATGGTCATACCGACGAGCGCGGTACGCGTGAATACAACATGGCCCTCGGCGAGCGTCGTGCCGGAGCCGTGCAGCGCTTCCTGAACATTCAGGGCGTTTCTCCCTCACAGATGAGCGTTGTCAGCTACGGTGAAGAGCGTCCGGCGGTAAGCGGTCAGAGCGAAAGCGCTTACTCTCAGAACCGTCGCGTAGTCTTCAACTACTGATAGCGTTGGCGTGCCTGTTATCAGGCACGCCAACGGCCCTTCGGAGCTATCAATGAATCACAGTCTCAAACGCTATTTTGAGAGGCTGTGCGGTGCGGGAGCCCTGGTGCTCCCGCTGTCCGTATTGCCCTTATCCCTGCTCTCTGCTTCAGCCGTTGCCCAACAGCCGCTGGTGCAAGACCTCTCTTCCGGTTCCTCGGGTTTCTACCAGCAGACGCAGCGTCAGGAGGCGTCGGGTGGCAATCTGGTGCTGTTCAATCAGGTGCAAGAGCACCAGCAGGAAATCCAGCAGCTGCGGGGGCAGATCGAAGAGCTGCGTCACCAGTTGGAACAGCTGCGTAGACAGTCTCAGCAGCAGTATCTGGATATCGAAGACCGCCTGATGAGCAGCGGCCCCAGTCAGATCGAGCAGTCCACGCCTCAGGTCGAACCGGAAGTTGCCGAGCAGGTGGCCCAGGCCCCATCGACCCGCAACGTCAGTGACGACGCTCAGGCCGATTACCAGGCTGCCTTTGCTCATGTGCAGGCGCGCCAGTTCGGCGATGCCATTGCGGCTTTCGAAGCGTTCGTGGCCGATCATCCTGACAGCAGCCTGACCGCCAATGGCCATTACTGGTTGGGCGAGTTGTACGCGGCGGAAGGTGAGTTGGATGCGGCAGATCAGGCCTTTACACGTGTCATCGAGCAATACAGTGGCAGCTCCAAAGTGCCTGATGCGCTTTACAAGCTGGGACTGGTCAAGGCGCGCAAAGGGGAAGCGGCACGCAGTCGTGAGCTGTTGGAGCAAGTGCGTGACGACTACCCGCAAAGCAGTGCTGCTGGCCTTGCCAATGATTTTCTCCGTCAATCAGCCGGTTAATCGGCTTTCTTGGATCAAGGAATCCTCATGAACTGCAAAATCGACTATCAACCAGCGCCTGGCTTGCTTGAAAACCGCGTCGTGTTGGTAACCGGTGCGGGCGATGGCATAGGGCGCGTTGCAGCGCTTGAGTATGCCAAACATGGGGCAACCGTGATTTTGCTTGGTCGTACCATTGCCAAGCTGGAACGCGTTTACGATGAAATCGAAGCTCAAGGCGGTCCTCAGCCAGCCATTTTCCCGTTGAACTTCGAAGGCGCTACGTTAAAAGACTTCCACGACATGGCCGAGACGTTGAACAACGAGTTCGGTCGGCTGGATGGTTTGTTGCACAATGCAGGGCTGTTGGGCCGTATCACCCCCTTCGACCAGTACAATCCCGAGTTGTGGGAACAGGTCATGCAGGTGAACATCAACGGCCCCATCTGGATGACCCAGGCGCTATTGCCGCTGCTGCAGGCGTCTGATGACGCGTCGGTGATCTTTACCTCCTCCAGCGTCGGCCGTAAAGGTCGTGCTTATTGGGGCGCCTACTCAGTCTCCAAGTTTGCCACCGAAGGGTTTATGGAGGTGCTGGCAGACGAGCTCGAAAATCAGCCGCATGTGCGGGTGAACACGCTCAATCCTGGTGCCACGCGAACCCAGATGCGGCGTTCGGCCTATCCTGGCGAAGACCCGCTAACGTTGCGCACGCCAGAAGAGATCATGCCCACCTACCTATGGCTGATGGGCCCGGACAGCCAAGGGGTCAGCGGCCAGAAGTACGATGCCCAGCCGCCGCGTAGTTGATATGCCTGAAGAATGCAGCAAGTGCGCCATCGGCCCCATGGGCCGATGAGCATGTCACTGGGAGCGGTGGTCGTCTAACGCGGCCACTAGCTCCTCGCACGTCGCAAACCAGACATCGGCAGGCCACTGCTGGTAGTCATCCTCTTCGCTGATGTAGCCATAGCCCACCGCTACGGCCAGCATGCCAGCCGCTCGCGCTGCCTGCATGTCCCTGACATGATCGCCTATGTACCAACAACGCTCTGGCGCGACTCCCAGCTGTCTGGCGGCCTCCCACAAGGGTTCCGGCGCAGGCTTCTTGACGCTCAAGTCATCGGCACACAGCAGTGTGCCGGGGGTAAGGGCCAAGGCATCCAACAGCGGAACGGTATAACGCCGTGGCTTGTTGGTAACGATCCCCCAAGGGCGAGCGCTTTCCTGCCAGGCATGCAGCCACACGTCCAGCGGCGAAAACAGGCGGCTGTGTACGGCCACTTTTTGCTCGTAGGCATTGAGTAGAAAGTCGCGCGCCTGCTCATGCTCGTCACTGCCATTTTCGAGGCCCAGAGCCAGGGTGACCAGCGCGCTGCCACCGTTGGAGACCTGCCCGCGAATCTGTTCGAAGGGCAGGGCCGCGAGGCCATGATGGGCTCTCAAGGCATTAGTGGCGGCGGCCAGGTCCGGCGCTGTGTCCACCAGCGTGCCATCCAGATCGAAGATCACGGCATGGGGGGCTGAACGACACATCTATTCGCTCACCTTGCGGCAGTGCATCATATAGTTGACCGATACGTCGTGGGCCACCAAGCGGTAGTGGCGTGTGAGCGGGTTATAGGTCAAGCCGCTCTGCTCACGCACTTCCAGCGAGGCGCTACGCGCCCAGTGGGCCATTTCAGACGGGCGAATGAATTTTGCGTAATCGTGGGTGCCGCGGGGAAGCAGCTTGAGCAGATATTCGGCACCGACGATAGCGAAGGCGTAGGATTTGGGCGTGCGATTCAGCGTAGAGAAGAAAACGTGGCCGCCTGGCCGCACCAGTTGGCTACAGGCATGAATAATTGAAGCCGGGTCTGGCACGTGCTCCAGCATTTCCATGCAGG
Organism: Halomonas sp. BC2; assembly: GCF_002078115.1. Taxonomy (NCBI): domain Bacteria; kingdom Pseudomonadati; phylum Pseudomonadota; class Gammaproteobacteria; order Oceanospirillales; family Halomonadaceae; genus Halomonas; species Halomonas sp. BC2. Next base: position 105,427 of record NZ_LFGT01000003.1, read on the forward strand.
TGACCACATCGAACGTCCCCGGCTGTTGGGCGGCCAGGGCTTCGACGCTAATGTGTTGGTAGTCGATAGCCACACCACTCTCTTCAGCGTGCAGTCTGGCCACTCCCAGCGGTGCTTCGCCCATGTCGATACCGGTCACGCGTGCGCCACGGTGCGCCATGGCTTCGCTCAAGATGCCGCCCCCACAACCTACATCCAGCACTTGTTTGCCTGCCAGGCCAGCGCGAGCATCAATGAAGTCCAGCCGTAAAGGGTTGATGTCGTGCAGTGGCTTGAACTCACTGTGAGGGTCCCACCAGCGGCTGGCAAGTGCTTCAAATTTGGCAACTTCTGCCGCATCAACGTTGCCCTGTAGGCGGTCAGTGGTGCTATCCTGAAGAGTCGATGACATGGTATGGCTCCCTGAGCAAGTCGGCAATAAAGCGGAGAGGGCAATGCCTTGCCCATCACCCTTCTATCGTTGAGTATGGGAGTATTCTAACCACTCCCGGAGCGGAACGCATGAAAAGGAGCGAGGCATGATGCCCAACCCCCTATTTTATCGACGGTTGTTTGCCATGGAGAGCCTTTGAATGCGGGTATTACTGCACGGTAGCGAGCTGAGTGCCGCCACGGCGGCTGCCGCACTCGCCTGGGTAGGACACCAGGTGGACTGGCTGTTGCATGAAAACATGCCATGGTCATCGTTGGCCCAGGTCGACTGGCTGCGCCGCGAGCCTTCGCTCATGGTGCAGTTGGAACAGGCCCTGGCGTCGGGCCAACTACGTGTCATCGAAACACTTGACGCCTCTCACACCCCCGATGTGGTCTGGTTGGCACTGTCTCCCAGCCAGCGTGATTCTGCGCGCCAACTGCTCAGTAGCCCGCTGTTTGCCGGTTATCATGGGGGAGTGCTGATCAATAACTCGACCTTCCCTGTGGGTGAAACGGAGCGTCTGCATGCGCTAATGGGCCGTCAACATAGCCGTGTGGCGCTGCCTGATACCCTGGAGGAGGGGCGGGCGTGGGCCGCTTTTACACGGCCGATGCGTTGGTTGCTGGGCTGTGACGATGCCCACGGTGAGCAGGTCACCCGTGAGCTATTGCGCGCCTTCAACCGCCGTAGTGAAGTGTTCCAGCGCATGCCCTGTCGAGCGGCTGAACTGACCAAACTGGCGATCAATGGTATGTTGGCGACACGTATCAGCTACATGAACGAAATTGCTGGCCTGGCGGATACGCTAGGCGTGGATGTGGAGCATGTGCGACAGGGGATGGGGGCGGATAGCCGGATCGGTTTCGAGTATCTTTATCCTGGCTGTGGCTTTGGTGGGCCCAATTTTTCCCGTGACCTGATGGGGCTGGCCGATGTTCAATCGGCGCATGGCCGTTACTCCGCTTTGCTGGAGCAGGTCATGGATATCAACGAGCAGAAAAAAGAGACCCTGTTCAGAAAGCTATGGACGTTTTTCGACGGCAACCTGGCGGGTAAAACGATTGCCGTGTGGGGGGCCGCCTTCAAGCCGGGAACGGCACGCATCGACCACGCCCCGGTACTCACGCTGTTAGAGGCCCTGTGGGCGCAGGGCGTGACGGTCAAGCTGCATGACCCTGCCGCGTTGCCAGCTTTGCATGAAGTAGTGGGCCAGCGGGATGATCTGATCCCTGTTCAGGGAGACCCTTACCTTGCGTGCCAAGGGGCAGATGCCTTGATGCTGGTGACTGAATGGAAGACTTACTGGAACCCGGATTGGCATCGCCTGGCGACGCTACTGGGAGAAAAGCTGGTACTGGATGGCCGCAATATCTACGACCCTGCTTTTGTCGCCAGCTGTGGCCTACACTACCGGGGAATTGGACGACGCGCCGACCCGATATTGCCCTAAGGAAAAACCATGTCTGACGCCATCTCATCACCTCGTATCGTGCCGGATGTCGACCAGAGCTTTACTGCTCAGCACTTGCGGCATCGCAAGGGGCCCAGGCTCTGGCCATTATGGTTTTTCTTGATGTTGCTCTTCCTGGCCCTGGCCGGGGCGTCGGTGTTGCTGTGGTACGAGCGCGAAGAGCTACTCCGCCAGGTTAGTCGTGTCAGTGGCGAAGTCTCTAATCTGCATGCACGATTGGACTCGGGTGACACTGATGCTCAGGATGAGATAACCTTTGTACAAGCTCAGATGGCCACGCTTTTCCAGGAGCAAGAGCAGCTTGCCATCGCGCTCACCACCACACGTGAAGAGCTGTATGGGCTACTTACGGACCATGAGGCCAGCGCTTCCAGCGATGCGCTGGATTCTGTGTCGCAGCAGTTCGAACGCCTACAGGAGCAAGCTGCCATGCGAGACAATCAGCTTGCTGCGATTCGTGCGTCGCTGAATGCGCTGGAACAGGTAGGAACTTCCGGTAGACAAAATTTGCTGGAAGAGGTCTCTTACCTGGAACAGACCTTTGGCCAACGACTCGAGGAACTGGAGCGGCAATTGGCCAGTGAGCAAGCCGCACTGGCAGAGCAGCAGCAGTGGCGTGTTACCATGGAGCAGCAGTTGGGCCAGCTGTCTGAAGTGCTGGAGGATGATACCTCTGCCACGTTTGCCAGCCAGTCCGAGCTGGCGTCACTGGAGGCCGAGTGGTCGCAGCGGTTGGCCACCCTCGAAAGCGATGTGCGGCAAGTGCGTCAAGCCCAGCTGGCCTTCAGCGCACAAATGGAGATGCTGCGTAACTAGCATGCCGCAAGCCGATAATTTGGGGTTAGGGATAAAAGCGTATGGGAAGACAACGGCGATGGTCCGGCATGGCGCGCGTGGTTTGCGCACTACCGCTATGGGTGGCTTCGGTATCGGTATGGGGGCTCGAGGCCAATATTAGCGGCGTCAACCAGCAGGTGCGCAACAATATCAGTGCTTACCTCGAAAATATCGACGCAGAGCAGTACACCGATGTACGCCTGGAGGGGGAAATTCGTCAGCGCACCCAGGAAGCCATGCGGGTGTATGGCTATTACCAGCCCGAGGTGCGTGTCTCTCTCGAAGAGACGCCGGTCGCCGTGCGTATCGAGCCGGGGCCACGCGTTACCATTGAAGTCCTGGAGATCAACGTCACTGGCGATGCGGCAGACGATCCGCCTTTTCAGGAAGCCCTGGACGATTTTCCCCTCAACGTCGGCGACCCTTTGCGCCACGCACCCTGGGATCGGCTGCGCAATCAGTTTTCCGGGCTGGCCATCGAGCGCGGCTATTTCGACTGGGGGTTTTCGGACCGGCGTATGGAAGTGCGCCCCTACCTGGAAAGCGCGAGGCTCTACATGGGCTTCGATAGCGGGCCTCGCTACCAGTTCGGCAACACGCTTATCACCGGAAGCCATATCGAGCCTGACCGTCTTCGGCAGATGCAGACGTTCGAAGCAGGCGACCCCTACCTTGCCGAGTCCCTGGCCCTCTACAATCAGCGGCTGGCAGAAACCGGTTGGTTCAGTTCGGTCTCCGTGCGTCCCCGCCTGGAAACCGCCCATGAATTGATCATAGCGCCCCCCAGCGGGGGAGATCCCTGGTGGAGCGAAGTCGCTGCCACTCAGCCAGAGCGGCCACGGATTAGCAGTGCGGCGCTGACCAGCGCATTGAGCCTTCATCGTCGCGACGACACGCGTCTTCCCATTGACGTCAATGTTGAACCCGCCGACCGCCACCAGTATGAGGTGGGGATAGGCTTTGCCACCGATGTAGGCCCCAGGCTGCGCTTTGGCTGGCGTCAGCCGTGGATCAATCAGCTAGGGCATAGCCTGGATCATAATCTTTACCTGTCGGCGCCCGAGCAGCGCTTCACCGGGGTGTATAACATCCCCCTTGAAGACCCGATCCGGGACAACTATCGCCTCCAGTACGGCGTGCGCAATATCGATGACAGCGATACCCGCTCACTGCAAGGCACGGTCGAGATAGCGCGGCGCTGGGAGTTCGAGAACCGCTGGGTGCAAACGCTGTACTTCAGAACTACCTACGAGGACTTTACCCAGGGTGGCCAGGCCGACCAGGTGTGGATCTTCTATCCCGGCATCCAGTGGTCGCGTACGCGCACTCGCCCACAGCGATTCCCCGTCTGGGGAGACCGTCAGCAGCTGTCGTTGGAATACTCCGATAGTACCTGGGGCTCGGATGCCGACTTTGCCCGACTCACCGGCGACACCGAATGGATACGCATGCTGGGCAGCGACAACCGCTTCGTGGCGCGCCTGAGCGTTGGCGCCATCGAAACCGACGATTTCGATAAACTACCGCCATCATTGCGCTTTTTTGCCGGTGGGGATCGCAGTGTACGCGGGTACTCCTACGAAAGCCTCTCGCCGCGTAACGAGCAGGGTCGTTTGCGCGGTGGCCAGCAAATGCTGACCTCCACGCTGGAGTATCAGCGCCGCGTGACGGGCGACTGGTGGGGCGCTGCCTTCGTCGACAGCGGTGATGCATTCGATAACTGGGGCCCCGAAGATCTGAAGACCGGGGCGGGGGTAGGTGTGCGTTGGGTATCGCCGGTGGGCCCAATACGCTTCGACGTGGCGCACCCGTTCGACAACGACGATGACTACCGCGTGCACTTTTCGATCGGACCAGAATTCTAGGAGAGCTCTTTGGCCAAGGTTGATGTAACGACACCCCCAAACCGCGAGATGCTCTCTAGTCGTCGTCGCCTATGGCTGACGCTGTGGAGTCTGCTGCGTTTGATGATTCTGTTGCCCCTTTGGGTGCTGGGCCTGGCCGCCCTGTTGCTGGGTGTGGCGCTGTCCCCCTGGGGCACGGCACAGCTGTTCTCACAAGGTGAACAGCGCGGCTGGTTCAGCTATGAACAGCAGGAAGGGGCGCTGCTGGAGAGCTTTCGGCTTCAGGGCTTTCACTTGGCCGTGGGCGGCACGCAGGTGACCCTGGATGAGGTGGAGCTTGCCTGGGCCGACGATTGTCTGCTGTCAGGTAGGCTGTGCCTGGAAAGATTGCACCTCTCGGGCGCCGATATCCGCTTGTCTGCCAGCGATGCACCTGAAGAGCCCGACAGCGAATCCACGCCCCTTTCGCGTATTCACCTGCCATTCCCTATCGAGCTGCGTGATATCGATCTCAGTGACGTTCAACTGCACCTGGCCGATGGCACCCATGTGGCCTGGGAGCGCTTTACCACCTCCCTCTCTGGCGCACGGCAGCAGGTCATCATCGAGCCGACGCGCCTTGAACGCCTGGCCGTTCATCTGCCGCTTTCACCGGGTGGGCAGCTCACAGAGGATATCGACACGCCGCTCACCGCCGTCGGTATCGATAGTGCCATCCAAGTGAATCAGCCCCACGATGAGGAGCCAATAGCGGGTTCCCCGGCACCGCGTGAACGACTGTCGCTGCCAGCCATTGAGCTACCCATCGATGTGGCGATCACCTCGCTGTTGGTCACCGATGTCAGCGTGGCAGGTGCGTTCACCTATGACGTGGAGCGAGTACTGCTGGCCGGACATGCTGAGCGTGACAACGTGGTGCTTTCTACGCTTGAGGTGGATACCCGGGATGCCACGGCGCGGTTGATGGCGGATGTGACGCTGGCAGACGATTACCCGTTGGAAGCCGAGCTGCACAGCGTGCTTCTGCTGCCGGAACTCTTCCCGGCCTTGAGCGGAGAAACGCTGACGCTTCGGCTTTCTGGCTCGCTGGCGGATCTGTCGGCGGAGCTGGATGTGTCGGGGCAGATCAACGCGACCCTGGCGGCCGACGTCGATGTCCTGGCGCCTGATGTGCCCTTTACCGCGAGGCTGCAGAGCGAACGCGTCGAGTGGCCGCTGGAAAGCATGGAGCGTGATCCCGGCACCACCTACGTGGCACAAGATGTGGATTTGACCGTCAACGGTAGCCTGGACGCCTACGCCGTGCGGCTGCTGGTCGACGCGCAGGCGCCTCAGGTGCCGGATACGTCGATAGACCTGACCGGCGATGGTGACATGACCTCCTTCCGCTGGGCGCCCCTCAACCTGCGTATCGAAGAGAGCCGCTTGACCAGCGAAGGACAAGTGAACTGGGCCGACGCGCTGCGCATCGATGCCAGTGTGCAATTGAGCAGTGTCGACCCCTCGCTATTCGTCGACCAGTTGGAAGGCAACCTGAATGGGCGCCTGACTGCCAACGTTCAGCAGCAGGGAGAGCGTTGGGACATTGCGCTCCCTGAGCTGGCCATCGACGGTGAGTTGCAAGAGTATCCGCTGACGCTGGAGGCCGCGCTGGAGGCCAACAGCGATTTGGAAGTCGCTATCGAACGACTGCTGTTCACGCAGGGGAACAACCGCCTGACGGCTTCCGGCCAGGTGAGTGAACAAGCCATGTCGCTGCAGGCGGATATCGCGCTCACCGAACTGCAAACGCTGCACCCGGAGCTGGCCGGTCGCCTCAGCGGCGACCTCCGCGCTACCGGGAGCTTTAGTGCCCCCGAGTTGGTCGCACGCTTGACCGGCAATCAACTGAGGTTTGCCGAAAACCGTATTGAAACCCTTGGCCTGGTGGCCAATGTTCAGGGGGTCGATGATCCGGTTCTGCGTGTCGAACTCGATGCCCAAAGTGTCAATGCCGGTGGGCAGGCGCTATCCAGCCTGGCCGTCAATCTGAGCGGGCGCTTGTCTCAACACACTCTGAGCGTCAATGTCGACGGTGCGCCAGGCAATGTGCTCAGCGCTGCCTCGTTGGCTTTGGATGGCCGCTTCAATCAGGCTACGGAGCAGTATCAAGCCCGGCTGATGCCGCTGGAGCTGGACAGCGAGGCGGGCAGTATTCGCCTCGAAGCGCCGCTGGATATCGGCTACAACCTGGCCAATGGCCAGGCGAGACTGTCGCCATTCTGCTTGCGGCGACTGGAAGGCGGCCTGGTCTGTTCGGATGAGCCCATGACGGCATCGGCAGAGCAGGGGCAAGCCAGCCTGCGAGTCAGCGAAGTCCCCATGGAGATGCTCGAACCTTTCTTGCCCGAAGAGTGGAGCTTCGAAGGTGCCACGACCGCTGAGCTGGCGGCCAACTGGCGTCAGGGAGGCGCGCGCTGGCAAGCCAACGTGCAAGTACTCAGTGAGCTGGCGATCACCGCCATCAACGATTACGGCCAGCCGGTGGCCCTGCCGGTGTTGAGTCTGGATACCCAAATCGAGGCCAATCAATCACAGGCCGATGCCAACCTGCTGCTCTCGCTGTCCGAAGCCGGAGAAATAACCCTCGATCTTTCCGTCAACGACCCCTTGGGTCAAGGAGCCTTGGCAGGCGAACTGCGTGCCAACAATGTCTCCCTGGAACCCTATCGTCCGATGATGCTGGGCATGGACCGCCTCGAGGGGGCGCTGAACGGCAGCGTCCAAATTGGTGGCAGCACACAGCAGCCCGACCTGCAGGGGCAACTCGCCTTGCGTGGCCTGCGAGTACATGGCCCGGACATCCCGGTGGACGTTCAGGACGGTGAATTCGGCATTACCTTCGACGGCGAGCAGGGGGATATCGACGGCTTCGTAGCCGCCGAAAGAGGCCGGTTGAACATCAGCGGCGAAGCTTATTGGCCAGCCAGCGATGCTTGGCGGATCGGGATAGATCTCAACGCCACTCAGGAGCCCCTGCTGGTGGTACTGCCCCAGTTCGGCCGCCTGGAAGCCGCACCAGACATCCGTGTACGCATTACTCCAGAGCGTTTGCAGGTCAGGGGCAATGTCGACTTGCCCTGGGCGCGGCTGGAAATAGGCGATCTGCCCTCGTCGGCCACTTCACCCAGCCCCGATGAGATCATCATTACCGAGCGTGATGATCGAGAAGCCGAACAGGCGCGCCAGCGCGCCATCGCAGCGGGCGAAGACCCCAGCGCTGCTGAAGAACTGGCGGCCACGGGAATGGCCATCGATGTCCTGATTACCTTGACCCTGGGTCGCGACATGCAGATTTCCGCCTACGGCCTCGAGTCTGGTTTAGGGGGTAGCCTGGAAATACGCCAGGAGAGCGGGGTACTGCAGCTGTTTGGTGACGTAAACCTGGTGGATGGCCGCTTCCAGGCCTTTGGGCAGGACTTGCTGATTCGGCGTGGCCAACTGCTCTTTAGCGGTCCGCCCGGCTTGCCCGTGCTGGATTTCGAAGCGATTCGTAATCCGGACATTACCGAAGACGAAGTCATTGCCGGGCTGCGGGTCTCGGGCAACGCAGAAGAGCCGAACGTCATGATCTTTTCCGAACCCTCCATGGATGAGACCCGCGCGCTTTCGTATCTGTTACGTGGTCGTGCCCCTGACGCTTCGGGTGGCGGCATCGATAGTGCCCTGACCACGGCACTGATCGGCATGTCATTGGGTCGTACCGGAGGGGCCGTCGGCTCGCTGGGACAAGCCTTCGGGATCGATGACCTGACGCTGGATACCACTGGTGCGGGCGATGAAAGCCAAGTGGCGGTGAGTGGCCAGCTGACCGATGACTTGCGCATCAGTTACGGGGTAGGCATTTTCTCACCCATCGCTGAGCTGACGCTGCGCTACACCCTGTGGCGGAACTTGTACCTCCAGGCGGTGTCTGGTGCGAATCAAGCGGTTGACCTGATTTACACCTTTACCCGCTCGGGAGATCCTTACGTCTATCCGCAGCAATAGGAGAACATCGATGTCGTTTTTTACATCTCGCCAGACGGCACCCGAAGGCCGCAGCACGCCTATTGAGACCAGTGAGGTGCATACCGTGACGGGGGCGTCGCTGCATCCGCCATTTCCGGCTGGCTGCGAGGAAATCGTGCTGGGGATGGGCTGCTTCTGGGGCGTGGAGCGCCTTTTCTGGCGTCAGCCCGGTGTGGTCGTCACAGCTGCCGGTTATGCGGGCGGTACCACTCCCAACCCTACTTATCAGGAGACCTGTACCGGGCTTACCGGCCACACGGAAGTCGTGCGGGTCGTTTATGATCCGAGTGTGATTGGTCTGGAAAAGCTGCTGCAGATTTTCTGGGAAGAGCACGACCCTACTCAGGGAGACCGTCAGGGCAACGATATCGGCAGCCAGTACCGTTCAGCGATCTTCACCACCACGGCGCAGCAGTTGGCGCGTGCCCAGCAGAGTGCCGCTGAGTTTCAACAAGCGCTGGAAGCGGCGGGCAAAGGGCGTATCACCACGGAAATCAAACCGCTGGACACGTTCTACTATGCCGAGGCGTACCACCAGCAGTACCTCGATAAAAATCCCGGTGGCTATTGCGGGTTGAAGGGCACGGGCGTGACCTGTGCGATTGGCTAACAACGATGACCGTTTGAACAGGATAACAACGATGTGGCGACGTGGACGTGACTATCCATGGCTGATTAACATGGCGGGGTGTGCGCTGTTGACGCTGGGGTCGACGACTCAGGCCAGCACGCCGGACATGCCGACAACGGTAAAAGATACGCCGTTTGCCAGTGAACGAGAAGCCGTGATATGGCGCCAGGATGAGTTGAAAGACCTGGAGCGGTTGCTGCGCCAGCTGCGTTTTGACCTGGTCAATAATCGTGATGCTCGTGGGGCCGAACCTCGCCTGGAGGAGCTGCAGCAGAAAGCCACGCAAGCGCACTTCCTGCCTGCCTTCATCGAAGGCACCCATGGGCGTGGTTCCGATGCTCGGCCGGAAATATGGCAGGAGTGGGAAGACTTCTCGGCGGGTTTCGTTGACCTGGAAGAAAAAGTAGCCGACCTGGTGGAGGCCGCACAGCAGGAGGATTACCGTGCCGCTACGCGGGCCTTTTCGGACGTGAGTCTCAGCTGCCGGAGCTGCCACCGCGCTTATCGCTACAACTAGCGCGATGGCCTATGCTCAATCGCCCGACTGAACGCGGTCGATACGGTAGAGGGTCTCGACCTGTTCGAGCCCACTGATGGTGCAATCGAGGTCTTTAACCCGGCCATCGTCCAGGCCATATACCCAACCATGCACCGAGATCTTCTGGCCACGCTGCCAGGCGCGCTGGAGGATCTTGGTGCGACACAGGCTGTTCACTTGCGCCTGTACGTTGAGTTCACACATTCGATCGATTTGCGCGTCGAGAGGCAAGGCTTCCAGCGTTGGGCGGTGCTGGTTGTACTGCTCACGCACCGAGTGCAGCCAGTAGTCCACGACGCCGCACTCGCCTCCGGTGACGGCGGCCTTGATGCCGCCGCAGCCGTAGTGGCCAACGATCATGATATGACTGACCTTGAGGACGTCGACCGCATACTGCACCACCGACAGGGCGTTCATGTCGGTATGGTGCAGCAGATTCGCGACGTTGCGGTGAACGAACACTTCGCCAGGCGGCAACGCGATGATCTGATTGGCCGGTACGCGGCTATCGGAGCAGCCAATCCACAAGTAGTCTGGCTTTTGCTGGCTCGATAGGCGCTTGAAGTAATCAGGGTCTTCCTGACACATCCGCTCAGCCCAGGCGCGGTTGTTTTCCAGCAGCGTGGCAATTTTATCGGACATTGAGTCTCCCGGGAGAACGTATTTCATCGAAAGTGGCAGCATGTCAATGCAGCCAAGGCCATACAGAGTAACGAGTTTTATTCGTCTCGTCAGTTCCAGATCAACCGGGGGCTGCCTATCAAGTGCGGCAGCTTCAAGCAAGGAGTAGAAGCAACCATGTCAGAAACGATGTCAGACACCGGGTCAGCCAAAACGGCGCATGATTACGATTTACTGGTGATTGGGGCGGGATCGGGTGGAGTGCGTGCCGCGCGCATGGCCGCCGCGACGGGCGCTCGAGTAGCGGTGGCTGAGGATCGTTACCTGGGCGGCACCTGCGTCAACGTGGGCTGTGTGCCCAAGAAACTTTACTCCTACGCTGCGCATTTTCACGATAGCTTTGACGATGCGGCAGGTTTTGGCTGGCAAATGAGTGCGCCGCCGACCTTTGACTGGGCCACCCTGCGCGACAACAAAACCAGTGAGATCAAGCGTCTCAATGGCATTTACCAGCGTATGCTGGAAGGTGCGGGTGTCACGCTGCTCAATGGCCGTGCACGGTTGGTAGGGCCGCATCAGGTTGTGTTGACCCAAGAGGGTCAGGAAACCACTTACAGTGCCGAGAAAATCCTGCTGGCGACGGGTGGCTGGCCATGGGTGCCTGAGTTCCCGGGCAGCGAACTGGCGCTCACCTCCAATCAGGTATTTGATCTTGAGCGCTTCCCTGAGCGTTTCCTGGTGCTGGGGGGCGGCTATATCGCGGTGGAGTTTGCCAGCATCTTCAATGGACTGGGGAGCGACACCCACCTCATTTATCGCGGTGAGATGTTCCTGAAAGGGTTCGATCAGGAAGTTCGGGAGTTCACCCGCGCGGAAATGGCCAAGAAAGGCGTCAATCTTCATTTTGGTGTCAATATCGCTCGTATCGATACGTTGGAGAGCGGTGCACTCAAGGTCGAGCTGACCAACGGAGACGTATTGGAAGTCGATGCCGTGTTGGCAGCCACGGGCCGGAAAGCCAATACGGCAGGACTAGGGCTCGATACGCTGCAGATCGAGCTGGATGCGGACGGCAAGGTGCCGGTAGATGCTCAATTCCAGACCCGCGTGCCCTCCGTTCTGGCGCTGGGGGATTTGACCGCGGGCCCAGAACTGACGCCTGTCGCGCTGGCAGAAGCCATGCAGCTGGTCGACATCCACTTTCATCAGCGGGCTCCACGACCACTGGATTACCACACGATCCCGACCGCCGTGTTCTGTCATCCCAATATCGGCACGGTAGGGCTCTCCGAAGAAGCCGCCAGAGAGCAGTTCGACGGCATTCGGGTCTATCGCACCGACTTCAAGCCCATGAAGCACACGCTCTCGGGGAGCGATGAGCGTGTATTGATGAAGCTGATCGTCGACGATGCCACTGATGTCGTGGTGGGGGCCCATATGGTAGGTGAAGAGGCGGGAGAACTGATTCAGGGCATTGCCATTGCCGTGCGCGCAGGGCTGACCAAGGAAGACTTCGATCGTACCGTGGGCATTCACCCCACGGCGGCAGAAGAGTTCGTCACGCTAAGGACTCCATCACGCTACTGAGCGTCGGCTCGGCCAGAGGCATTAGTGTCAAACAGAGAGGCGAGCGGAAGCTTGCCTCTTTTTTGTCTCGCGCATACGCGTGGGTGTTCTAGACTCAGTGAATCATGGTCGTGCAGTGGATCCCAGCGCGCCGGGCAGGTGTTTTGATAACCCTGAATTATGGAAAAGCCACGGATAAATAATATGATTTTTGAATTGCTCATAATCAGCTGTTATAATGAAACTCAAATTCGCTACAGCGAAGCATAACCATGAGTACGCCTATCAAGCCTTTTACGCCCTCTGCTGAACTCGCCAGACCCACCGTGGCCGATGCCGTCGTGGGCCATGCGGAATCGCCTCTGTTCATTCGCAAGCCCAACGCCGACGACGGTTGGGGCATTTACGAGCTGGTCAAGGCGTGTCCACCGCTAGACGTCAACTCCGCGTATGCCTACCTGCTGTTGGCAACCCAGTTTCGCGATACCTGCGCAGTGGCCACTAGCGAAGAGGGCGAAATCGTTGGTTTCGTCTCAGGTTATGTGAAAGACAATGCACCTGATACCTACTTCCTATGGCAAGTCGCCGTAGGTGAGAAAGCCCGCGGTACAGGGCTTGCACGGCGGCTGGTAGAGGCGATCATGTCGCGCCCTGAACTGGATGACGTGCATCACCTCGAAACCACCATTACGCCAGACAACCAGGCATCCTGGGGGCTATTTCGCCGTTTGGCTGCCCGCTGGCAGGCCCCGCTGAATAGCCGAGAATACTTTTCGACCGAGCAGCTCGGTGGAGAGCACGATCCGGAAAACCTGGTGAGAATCGGCCCGTTTCAAACTGGCAGTCTCTGACAGCTTTCAAGGTTAACGGTTTTCCCGCTTGTGTTGCCCCGGCTGTCACTTTTTGCCGATCAGGCCAACCAGACCCGACTGATAAGGAGGTCGCTTATGCAGACCCAGACGCTCGAACGCATGGAGTCCAATGTTCGTACCTATTCACGTTCTTTTCCTGTCGTTTTCAAGAAGGCGCAGAACGCACGCCTGACCGATGAGAATGGGCGTGAGTACATCGATTTTCTTGCCGGTGCCGGCACGCTCAACTACGGCCACAACAACCCCCATCTGAAGCAGGCGATGATCGACTATCTGGCCACGGATGGTGTCGTACATGGTTTGGACATGTGGACCAGCGCCAAGCGTGACTATCTTGAAACATTGGAAAATGTGATCCTCAAACCACGGGGTCTGGATTACAAGGTACATCTGCCGGGGCCCACAGGCACCAATGCAGTGGAAGCGGCCATTCGCCTGGCCCGTGTTGCTAAAGGTCGCCATAACATTGTGACCTTCACCAACGGTTTCCACGGTGTCACCATGGGCGCACTGGCCACCACCGGTAATCGCAAGTTCCGCGAAGCCACCGGCGGTATTCCCACTCAGGGTGCCAGCTTCCTGCCGTTCGATGGCTACATGGGCGAGCACGCCGATACGCTGGATTACTTCGAGAAGCTGCTCAACGACAAGTCGGGTGGTCTCGATGTTCCGGCCGGCGTCATCGTGGAGACCGTGCAGGGGGAGGGCGGTATCAACGTGGCGGGCCTGGAATGGCTCAAGCGCCTGGAACAGATTTGCCGTGCCCATGACATTCTGCTCATCGTGGACGACATTCAGGCAGGCTGTGGCCGTACCGGCAAATTCTTCAGCTTCGAGCATGCAGGCATCACGCCAGACATCGTGACCAACTCCAAGTCGCTGTCAGGTTTTGGCTTGCCGTTCGCCCACGTATTGATGCGCCCGGAGCTCGACAAGTGGAAGCCAGGCCAATACAACGGTACGTTCCGTGGTTTCAATCTCGCCATGGTGACTGCCACGGCGGCGCTGAAGAAATACTGGTCCAACGATACCTTCGAACGCGACGTTCAGCGTAAAGCACGTATCGTCGAAGAACGTTTCAAGGCCTTGGCAGCGCTGCTCAGCGAGAACGGCATGCCTGCTACAGAGCGCGGTCGTGGCCTGATGCGTGGTATCGATGTGGTCTCGGGTGAGATTGCCGACAAGATCACCAGTACGGCTTTCGAGCATGGCCTGATCATCGAAACCAGTGGTCAGGATGGGGAAGTGGTGAAGTGCCTGTGCCCGCTGACCATCCCGGATGCGGATTTGCTCGAAGCGCTGGATATTCTCGAAGCGTCGGTCAAGCACGTCATCAACGCTTAATGGTATGGCAGCTACCCTGGCTGCCACGTTATGGAGTACGCCCATGATCGTTCGTAATATCGAAGAAGCACGCAAAACCGACCGTCTCGTCACGGCCGAAAACGGCAACTGGGATAGCACGCGCCTAGTGCTGGCCAACGACGGCGGCAATTTCTCGTTCCATATCACGCGCATCTTTGAAGGGACCGAGACTCATATTCACTACAAGCACCACTACGAATCCGTCTACTGCATCGAAGGCGAAGGCGAAGTGGAAACCCTGGCAGATGGCAAAATCTGGCCCATCAAGCCGGGCGACATCTACATCCTCGACCAGCACGACGAGCACCTGCTGCGTGCCCACAAGACCATGCACTTGGCCTGTGTGTTCACGCCGCCGATTACCGGCAACGAAGTGCACCGTGAAGATGGATCCTACGCACCCGCTGACGACTGATCGTTGAACGCAGGTGTTTGCGGCCTGGCCTGGTGCCAGGCCGCTTTGCGTCAGTCGTCGGTTGGTGCCAGATTAGTTCGCATAATATATATTATGTTAAATCGGATGGCGCAATCGCTTCATGCACTCGTGAAAAGCCGCCGTGGCGTTGGACAAGCAGATACCCTCTCCTTATCATTCGTGCTCTTATTGTTTAAGGATATCCCTCGTTATGCGCTCAGGTGTTCTATGGCTAATGGCCGGTTTGTCGATGTCACTTGCAGGCTGTGCAGTGACGCAGCCCGAATCGAATGAGCCCCCGCCACTAAGCGAGGCGTCGTTCAACACGCGTATCCTTGAACTCGAGTCCAGCTTGCAGCAACAGTGTCAGGATTCTTCGGCGCTCAATGAACAGCAGCTTGCCCAGCAGCGCGCGCTGACCGCCGACGTGCGCGAAGTGGGAAGCCTCCTGCGCCTGCTGCGTGACGATGTCGCCAATCTCGAAGCACGTGGTGAGGAGCCCGTGATCATTCGTGAAGAGTGTCCGACAGAAGCCATCGAAGACGGCAAGACGCTGCTTGGGCGCAGCGAATGGGTCGGCTTTCCCGGCATCGGTACGTACCTCAAGGCCCGGGTGGATTCTGGCGCCAATACTTCCTCGCTGTCTGCTTCGGATATCACGCGTTTCGAGCGTGACGGTGAGAACTGGGTGCGTTTCAAGCTGGCACTCAATGAAGACGATGTGGTCGTAGATCGCGTTCGGGACGAATGGATCGAGGCACCCATTCAGCGTCGTGTCAGAATCGTCCAGGCCTCCGGCGAAGAGTCGCGCCCGGTAATCTCGCTGCTGATGACCCTGGGGCCGATACGCGAAAACGTCGAGTTCACCCTGAACGATCGTACTCATCTGGATTTTCCGGTGCTGCTGGGCCGTCGCTTCATGATGGATATCGCCACCATCGACGTGGCAGAAACCTATCTTCATGAGCGTCCCGAATTTCCAGGCGGTGAGCCTTCTGAGCAGGCGGCTGACGATGAAGCGGCCGATCAAGACGATACCGAAGAGTAATATCACTCCCCTGCCGCTTTACGCTGAAAGGAATCATCATGTCCCGGTTGCCATTTTATTTTATCGTTGGGTTGCTGCTGCTGGCGGGTATTGCCACCAGCGTGCACAGGCATTTGCAGTTCGAAATACCCTGGTTCCCGGGTGAACAGCGGCAGGTATGGGAAATCGAAGCCGTCATCAATTTCAATGCGCAGAACGGGCCGGTGCAGGTGGACTTCGCGCTGCCTTCGCATCAGGCGGGTTATCGCGTATTGACTGAAAATACGGCCTCTTCCGGCTATGGTCTGGCGTACCAGGCCGATGAGCTGGGTCGTCAGGCGCAGTGGACCATTCGCAACGCAGCCGGTAGTCAGCAGCTCTACTACTCAGTGCAGATGCTGGTATCCCCCGACGCCCGCTCGCCCATTCAAACGCCGCCAGGAATCCCCAGCATTACCCCTTGGGAAAGCCCCTATGACACAGCGGCCAACCAGCTCATCGAGCGCGCCTGGGCACGCAGTGCCAATAACGCGACCTTTGCCCGCGAGCTGATCCTCGATATCACTGGAGATCGTCAGGGGGAAAATGCTCGCTTACTGCTGACCCAGATGCAGCCTTCGGCGCTGATCGTGCGTCTACTCAACCAGGCGGGTGTTCAGGCCCGTGAAGTGAGCGGCCTGCTGCTCGAAGATGGGCGGCGTCGCCAAAACCTGAGTAGCTGGATCCAGGTCTTTGACCAGGCTGCCGAAGAGTGGGCGTTGTTCAACCCCGCCACCGGCGAGCGCGGTCGTCCTGAGAATCTGCTGCTCTGGGAAACCGGCGGACGTGCCGTACTCGAAGTACAGGGCGGTACCAACTCGCGGGTATCATTCTCCATGCTGACCCACAATCAGCCCGCGTCAGCGGCGGTTCGCAACCACTACTCTGATGATACGCTGCTCAACTTCTCGATTCACAGCCTGCCGCTGGAAGAGCAGGCGCTGTTCCAGACGATTCTGCTGATCCCGATTGGCGCGCTGGTGGTGGTCTTCTTGCGCGTGTTGGTGGGCGTGAAAACGTCGGGCACCTTCATGCCCGTACTGATTGCCTTGGCCTTTATCCAGACCACCCTGCTCACCGGTCTGATCGGTTTCCTGTTGATCGTCAGCGTGGGTCTGATCATCCGCAACTATCTTTCCTATCTCAATCTGCTGCTGGTGGCGAGGGTGTCGGCGGTGATTATCACGGTCATCGCGATCATCTCCATCTTTACGGTACTCGCCTACCGGATGGGCCTGAGTGCGGGCCTGACGGTGACCTTCTTCCCGATGATCATTCTGGCCTGGACCATCGAGCGTATGTCGATCCTCTGGGAGGAAGAAGGCCCCAAGCAAGTGCTGATTCAGGGCGGCGGCAGCCTGCTCACGGCGGTGCTGGCTTACCTGGCCATGAACAACCCCTGGGTGCGTCACATCACTTTCAACTTCCTTGGCGTACAGCTGATCCTGATGGCCTTCATTCTGCTGCTGGGCAACTACACCGGTTATCGCCTGCTGGAACTGCGTCGCTTCAAACCCATCACCGATGACGAGAAGCCCTCATGAGTTGGTTCGATAACTGGACCTGGCCGACCAGGCTGAGGGATAAAGGCATCATTGGCATGAACCGGCGCAATATTCGCTATATTGGCCGGTACAATGCGCGCCATCTTTACCCGCTGGTGGATGACAAGCTCAAGACCAAGCTGCTGGCCGAGCAGTACGGCATTACCACGCCCAAACTGATCGGTACCGTGGCCACGCAATTCGGCGTCAAGCACATGAGTGAGATGCTGGCAGGCCACCACGGCTTCGTCATCAAGCCCGCCAAGGGCAGCGGCGGCAAGGGAATCCTGGTGATCGAACGGGTCGAGGATGGCCTGTTCTTCAAGCCCAGTGGGGCTTCCTTGACCATGGAAGATATCGAGCGGCATGTCTCGAACCTGCTCTCTGGGCTCTATTCGCTGGGGGGTTCCCCTGATGTCGCGGTCATCGAAACGCTGATCAACTTCGACGAGAGCCTGTTGGAGTATACCTACGAAGGCGTGCCGGACATTCGCGTCATCGTGTTCAAGGGGTATCCGGTCATGGCCATGATGCGCCTGTCCACGGCGGCATCGGATGGCAAGGCCAACCTCCACCAGGGTGCGGTGGGGGTAGGGCTGAACATCGCCACGGGAGCCGCGCTGCGCGGTGTCCAGTTCGACCGCCCCTGCTTCAGCCACCCGGACACTGGGCATGATCTGGCCAGCCTGGTGGTGCCCCAGTGGGAAACGCTGCTGCACCTGGCGGCGGGCTGCTATGAAATGACTGGGCTGGGGTACCTTGGCACCGACATGGTACTGGATCGGGAGCATGGCCCGATGCTTCTGGAGCTGAACGCGCGTCCCGGTCTGGCCATCCAGATGACCAATGGTGAAGGCCTGCGCCGCCGCCTGGACTTGATCGAACGGCAGCCAGAGAACGTTCCCGTAGCCAAGCGCGTTGCGTTTGCCCAGCATCACTTTGCGCGCCGAAGCGAGCTGGTGGAAACTCCTGACACCTCTTCGGCAACCGCGTAGACTAGGCCCATGATGTTCAACGAGCTGTCCAATGACTGAAGCCAACACGTTACTGCAACAAGCCGAGTCTCAATGCCACACCCGCGGCGTGCGCTTTACCCCTATCCGCCGCCGGGTGCTGGAGCTGATCGCCGAAAATGGTGGCGGTCTGAAAGCCTATGACCTGCTGGATCAGCTTTCTACGGAGCATGCCGCTGCTCGGCCGCCGACGGTGTATCGGGCGCTGGAGTTCCTGATCGACCAAGGCCTGGTGCATCGCATCGAGTCGCAGAACGCATACGTTGCCTGCGCCTGCCCGGAGCATGTCCACGGCTTTCAGCTGTTGATTTGCCGCCAGTGTGGCTATGTGGAAGAGCTTCATCTGGACGAAATCAGCGACCAGCTGGCTGCGCTGGCCAAGCGTCAGGGCTTTCATGTAGAGCGCCAAACCATCGAGCTTCAGGGCTTGTGTCAGGCGTGCCGACCTGCGAGTGATACGTGATGTCCACAGTCAACCAATACGACGGCGACCTGTTCAAGTCGCTGGAGTCCGCCTCCCCTTCAGACACGCTGCCCGATGTGGCGACCATCCTGGCCTCGGTGCGCTTCAATTCGGATGGCCTGCTGCCTGCCATAGCACAGCAGCACGACAGCGGCGAAGTGCTTATGATGGCCTGGATGAACCGTGAAGCGCTGGAAGAAACGCTCACTACCCAGCGAGTATGCTACTACTCTCGCTCTCGTCAGGCGCTCTGGCGCAAGGGCGAGACGTCCGGCCAGCAGCAGCATCTGAAAAGCGCTGCGCTGGATTGCGATGGCGATACGCTGCTGCTGCAGGTAGACCAGACGGGGCCCGCGTGTCACACCGGCAGGCGCAGCTGCTTTTACGTGGCGGTGGATGCCCACAAGGCCGCCATCACCAGCGAACCACTGATCGACCCCGCCACCCTGTATGGCAAAAAAAGTCCTTGAAGGCACCCTCTTGAAAGCGTTGAAGGCGGTAAAAAACGCGCTGATCAAGGGAGTGTCACTATTGATGGTCGGCCTGGTTCGGCTTTATCAATATACGATCAGTCCGCTCCTGGGCCCCCGCTGTCGCTACTGGCCCAGCTGCTCGTCCTATGCCATCGAAGCCATCCAGGTGCACGGCCCTTTCAAAGGGGGCTGGATGGCACTCAAGCGCATCCTGCGCTGCCACCCCGGCAGCGCGGGGGGTATGGATCCGGTACCTGGCGGCCGCAGCGAGCAGCTCTGCAAGGAAGATGATGGCTGCTGCTCAGGCCCCTCCTCCAAACCTTCAGAGCATTAGCAAATTGCTTGTCTAATGCTGCTTAGCCACCTGATAGATGCGCTCCAGCATGGCATGCAGGCCGTTGCTCCGGGTGGGTGACAGGTGCTTGTCCAATCCTAGATCCGCCAGAAAATGCGGTTCCGTCCGCTGGATTTCCTCTGCCGTGCGCTCGCTGTAAATGCGCAGCAGCACCGCGATAAGCCCCGAGACGATGGCAGCGTCGGACTTGGCCTTGAAGATCAAGCGGCCGCCCTGCTCTTCATGGCACATCCACACGTTTGACTGGCAGCCTTGAATCTTGAATTCGTCGGTGATTTTGTCAGCGGGAAACGCCGGGAGCTGCTTCCCCATATCGATGATGTACTGGTAGCGATCCATCCAGTTATCGAACATTTCAAACTCTTCGACCAGCTCTTGTTGGGCGAGCTCGGCACCGGAAGTGGTCATGGTGGTTCCTTTTCAGGGTAAGTGCGTTGAAGGCCAACATTATAACGGTTCAAGGCTGCTCTGGGGGTGCTGTTTTCAAGCGATGCCGCTGCTGCTGCTCATGCCACTCATGGGCTTCGGTGTGCAGGTAGAGGCTGGTGGTGTCCAGTCTTGAGTGGCGGGCGTTTTCTGCCAGGTAGCGCAGACTGACACCCGCCTGGGCTTGATGGGTAATCGAAGTGTGGCGTAGCCAGTGGGGGGTGGCCTTGCGTAGTGCATCGATATACTCCCTCTTGCCCCCTTCTGCTTCAAGGGCCAGGGCCGCATGGCCGAAGGTCTCCTTGATCAAACGATAGAGCTGGTTGTCGCTGATCCCGCGCTGCTTGTCCAGCGCGCGGATCAGCGGACCATGTTCGCTAACACCGGGCAGGCCCACTAAGCCCAGCACCTGGCGCCACTGCTGCAGGCTCGCCTGCATGTCCTCAGGCAGCGGTATGCGCGCTTGCTTGCCGCCCTTGCCAATCACATGCCACCACCAGCGCCCTTCACTGACCCGAAAATCGGCCATGGTGGCGCTGGCCATCTCATGGATACGCGGCGCCAATAGGTAAGCAAAGCCGAAAATGAAGCGATGCCGCGCATGCTCATAGCGGCCGCGTGCATCCTCGGGCATAGGGCGTGTATTCAGCCACTTCCATAGCCAGTCCCATAGCGGTCGCTCCAGGTAGCGTTCGATACGTTGGGTCTGGTTATTGAGGCGGCGCGATTTGTCGCGCATCAGCACGAATGGGTTGTGGCCTACCCACCCTGCTTCCACGAGCCAGCCAAACAGCCCTTGCAGGATGACGAGGGTCTGGCGTCGGCTGGCCGGTGACAGCCCGCCGCGAAACGGTCGCCACGCCGGGTGGTGGCGTGGTTTGGAAGGCCCTACCCACATCTCCCTTGGCTGCGGGTTTTCCAGAAATGCTTCGAAGTCCCGCAGTGTTTCACGGTTCACCTCCCTTAGCCCGCGCCCCTGACTGCCCAACCAGAGCAACAGCCGCTCCGCTTCACGGCGATAGCTCTTCAGGGTTTGCGGGCTGTCCTGGTACTCCGCCAGCCATTGCGCAACGGCCTGATAGTCGGTGTCGGCCGCCACATGGGGCGTTGCTGAATCGGTGGTTGTTGCCTGCTTGCCCCCTATGTCGGAAAACACGTCGCCACTGCCCTTCCGCTCGGCCATCTCCAGCCCGCTGGCGAAGGTTGCAAGGTGCGTTGAGTCGTAGAGCGGCACAGGTGGCTTGGTCATGGTGGTAACTCGCGCTATCAGAGGGCTAAGCATCGCCTTTTTGCCCCATAAATTCAAGATAATATGGGTAATCTTGAATTTATGTTCTTTTAAATAAATAATATTACGTTTTATGTAATATGTAATAATTGAGTTGAGGCCGTTTTTACACGACAATGGCGCACAGCAACTATCCATCCTGATCATTTCAGGCGCGGCTTACTTCAAGGATCAAACAGGCATGGCTCGGAACGGCATTCAGTACGGTGATGTGCAGCAGGCAATCGATACCTTGCTGTCACGTGGCGACACGCCAAGCGTGCAGCGCATACGCGATGTGCTGGGGACCGGCAGCTTCACCACCATCAGCGAACACTTCCGCACCTGGCGGGCGGCACGTGAGCAGAATCGTGACGTTCCCCCACCCAAGGGCGTCCCGGAAGTGGTGGTCAATGTGGCCAGTGAGCTATGGCGCGAAGCGCAGGAGCTGGCCAACGAGGCACTGTCGCACTATCGCGAAGAGGCCAACAGGCAAGTAGAGAGCGCTCAGCAGGAAGCCGCCGAAGCACGCCAGCAGGCCGCCAATGCCGAACAGCGAGAAAGCGCCCTGGCGGAGCACCTGCGCCACACCGAGCAGCGCCTGGAGCAGCTGCATCGTGAGTTGGCAGAGTGTCAGGCCCGCGAGCGGCACTGGCAGCAGCAGACTCAGCAGGCCACAGAGCATGCCGAGCAACATCTGGCAGACCTGCAAGAAGCCCAGCGGGCGCTGACGGCCGCTCAGCAAGAGTGCGCTGCGCAGCTGGAGGCTCGTCAGCAGGCATGGGAGGAGCGCCTCGCACAGGAAGAGCAGCGTAACGAAGCCGCCGAGGCGCGTTTGATGGCGTTGCTGGATACCCTGCGTCAGGAGCGTGCCAACGAAGAGAAAGCGCTGCAGAAACGTCTGCAGCAGTGGGAAAAGCGTAGCGAGACGCTGGAGCAGGAGCTGCGCAATAAAAACGATACGGTTAGCCGTTTGCAGGTGGACAACGGCAAGCTCGAGCAACAGCTGCAAACGCATCAGGCGCATCAGGAAACACTAGAAGTAGCACTGGAAACCGCTCAGCGCAATCTCGATCAGGCAAGGCAGGCGTTAACGGTCGAGCAGCAGCAATCGGCAAGGCGTGAAGAGTGGCAACAACAATTGTGGCAGCGAATGGAGGCTATGCAGGCACAGCTGGCAGCGCTGCCGGAGACCATGGCTCCTAAATCGCAGGAGTGAGCAGATACAACAACGCCAAGCAGCATGGCTGCCTGGCGTTGTTCGTGGAAAGTGCTAAATGACAGCGTTGCTGTCAAGCATGGCCGCCATTAGCGATAGTAGGCGTTGCTGGTATCGGTGTGGTCGGTGACGTCACGAATACCCGCCAGCTCGGGGATGCGCTCCAGCAGCGTTTTTTCGACGCCATCCTTGAGGGTCAGGTCGACCGCGGCACAGCCCTGGCAACCGCCACCAAAGGCCAGAATGGCCATTTTGTCTTCAGTCAGCTCGACCAGCTTGATCTCACCGCCGTGGGCCGCCAGCCCGGGGTTGATCTCGCTGTACAGGATATAGTTGATGCGGTCTTCCAGCGGGCTGTCCGCATTGACCTTGGGCATCTTGGCGTTGGGTGCCTTGATGGTCAGCTGCCCCCCCATACGGTCGGCATTGAAGTCCACCACGGCCTCTTCAAGAAACGCCAGGCTGTTCTTGTCGAGAAACACGTTGATCTTGTCAAGCTCGAGCTTGACGTCGGTGGGCTCTTCTTCACCCGGGCGGCAGTAGGCCAGGCAGGTTTCTGCATAAGGCGTGCCCGGCTGGGTAATGAAAATACGCACGGCAATGCCTTCGACGTTCTGCTTTTCCAGCAGCTCGGCGAGGTAGCCCTGTGCGCTATCCGTGATATCAATGCCCGGCGCTTCGATAGTCGTGGTCATAAGGGATGTTATCCTCCCGTGGTAGTGGCGTTGCCACTTCACATGTCATTTGCGCCTATGGTAAGCAAAACCGCGCTGCGACACAATCCCGACTGTTTTAGTCGGCTATTGGGCGAGCGGCATGGCTTACTTGCTGCCCTTGCGATCACCTTTTGGTATGATAAGCGCCGCTCACCCATGATGACGACGACAACAAGAATATCCTTTTCGACCGAGACGCTGGAGAACTTCCCCTGCCATGGCCGCTAGTGATTTGACTGAATCCCTTACCCAACGCCTGACCCAACGCATCCTGATTCTGGATGGCGGTATGGGTACCATGCTGCAGAATGCCCAGCTCAGTGAAGAGGATTTTCGTGGCGAGCGTTTTCGCGACTGGCCTTCCGATCTCAAGGGCAACAACGACCTGCTAGCCCTGACCTGCCCCGACGTGGTGGCCCGTATCCACCGCGACTACCTGCTGGCAGGCGCCGATATTATCGAAACCAATACCTTCAACAGCACACGACTTTCCCAGGCCGACTATGGCATGGAAGAGCTGGTGCCCGAGCTGAACAGGGAGTCTGCCCGGCTGGCCAGAGAAGTGTGTGATGCCGTGGCCGCGGAAACCGACATCCCCCGCTACGTGGCAGGCGTGCTGGGGCCTACCTCGCGTACCGCATCGCTGTCGCCGGACGTCAACGACCCCGCCAAGCGCAACGTGACCTTCGACGAGCTGCGCGAGAATTATTACGAAGCCGCCAACGCGCTGATCGAGGGTGGTGCCGATCTGATCATGATCGAGACCATTTTCGACACGCTGAATGCCAAGGCCGCCATTTACGCCCTTGAAGAGCTTTACGAAGATCTGGGCCATCGTTTGCCGATCATGATTTCGGGGACCATCACCGATGCCTCCGGGCGCACCCTGTCAGGGCAAACCACCGAAGCCTTCTGGAACTCCATTCGCCATGCCCAGCCCCTCTCGGTGGGCCTCAACTGTGCGCTGGGCGCCGAGGAGCTGCGCCCTTACCTGGAAGAGCTGGCCACCAAGGCCGATACCTTCGTGTCGGCACACCCCAATGCGGGCTTGCCAAACGAGTTCGGCGAGTACGACCAGACGCCAGAAGAGATGGCGGCCATCGTGGGCGAGTTTGCCCAGAGCGGTCTGGTCAACATCATTGGCGGCTGCTGTGGTTCGACGCCGGAACATATCCGCGCCATTGCCGAGGCCGTTCACAGCATGGCGCCCCGCCAGGTGCCCGAGCGCCGTCGCGCCTGCCGTCTGGCGGGCCTGGAGCCTTACAACATCGAGGCCGACTCGCTGTTCGTCAACGTGGGTGAGCGTACCAACGTGACCGGCTCGGCCCGCTTCAAACGCCTGATCGTGGAAGAGGACTTCACCACGGCGCTGGAAGTGGCGCTGGAGCAGGTCGAGAGCGGCGCGCAAATCATCGACATCAACATGGACGAAGGCATGTTGGAGTCGCAGGAAGCCATGGTGCGCTTCCTCAACCTGATTGCCGGGGAGCCTGACATCGCCCGGGTGCCCATCATGATCGACTCCTCCAAGTGGGACATCATCGAGGCGGGCTTGAAGTGCGTGCAAGGCAAGGCGGTGGTCAACTCCATCTCGCTCAAAGAGGGTGAAGCGGCGTTCCGCGAACAGGCCACCAAATGTCGCCGTTTTGGTGCGGCGATCGTCGTGATGGCCTTCGATGAAGAGGGCCAGGCCGATACCTTCGCCCGCAAGGTGGAAATCTGTGAACGCGCCTACCGCCTGCTGGTGGACGAGATAGGCTTCCCGGCGGAAGACATCATCTTCGACCCGAACATCTTTGCCATCGCCACCGGCATCGAGGAGCACAACAACTACGCCGTCGATTTCATCGAGGCCACCCAGTGGATCCGTGAGCACCTGCCCCATGCGATGATTTCCGGCGGCGTCTCCAACGTGTCGTTCTCGTTCCGTGGCAACAACCCGGTGCGGGAAGCCATCCACTCGGTGTTCCTCTACCACGCGATTCGCGCCGGGCTCACCATGGGCATCGTCAACGCCGGCCAGCTGGCGGTTTATGATGACCTGCCCGCCGAACTGCGTGACGCCGTCGAAGACGTGGTGCTCAACCGCCGCGATGATGGCACCGAGCGGTTGCTGGACATTGCCGACAAGTACAAGGGAGATGGCAGCGGCGCAGCCAAGAAGGAAGATCTGGAGTGGCGCAGCTGGCCGGTCAACAAGCGCATCGAGCATGCGCTGGTCAAAGGCGTGACGGCGTTCATCGAGGAAGATACCGAAGAGGCCCGCGCCCAGGCTGAACGCCCCATCGAGGTCATCGAAGGCCCGTTGATGGACGGCATGAACGTGGTCGGCGACCTGTTTGGCGCGGGCAAGATGTTCCTGCCCCAGGTGGTCAAGTCGGCCCGCGTCATGAAGCAGGCGGTGGCCTATCTGATCCCGTTCATCGAAGCGGAGAAAAGCGCCGAGACCCAGGCCAAGGGCAAGATCGTGATGGCCACGGTCAAGGGCGATGTCCACGATATTGGCAAGAACATCGTCGGCGTGGTGCTGCAGTGTAACAACTACGAAGTGATCGATCTAGGCGTCATGGTGCCCACCGAGAAAATTCTCCAGGCCGCCATTGACCACAATGCCGATATCATCGGTCTGTCGGGCCTGATCACGCCTTCGCTGGATGAAATGGTCCATGTGGCCAAGGAGATGCAGCGACGCGGCATGAACCTGCCGCTGTTGATCGGCGGTGCGACGACTTCCAAGGCGCATACCGCCGTCAAGATAGAGCCCCAGTACGACCACCCGGTCATCTACGTCACCGACGCCTCCCGTGCCGTGGGCGTAGCCGGCAAGCTGCTGGCGCCCAACCTCAAGGCGGCCTACGTCGCCGAGATTCGTGAAGAGTACAAAAAGGTCCGCGAGCGCAACGCCAAGCGCCGCCCCAAAGCCGCTGACCTGGACTACACCCAGGCCCGTAAGCGGCGCTTCCGCACCGACTGGGCCACGCATACCCCTGTGGCTCCCCGGCAGCTGGGGTTGATGACCTTCGACGATTACGACCTGAACGAGCTGGTGGAGCGCATCGACTGGACGCCCTTCTTCATGAGCTGGCAACTGGCCGGCAAATATCCGAAGATTCTCGACGACGAGATCGTGGGTGAAGCGGCGCGCAGCCTGTTTGCCGATGCGCAGGTGATGCTGCGCAAGCTGATCGATGAAAAACGCGTGCAGGCGCGGGGGGTAATCGGCCTGTGGCCTGCCAACAGCGTGGACGACGATGTCATCGAAGTCTATGCCGACGAATCCCGCACCCAGGTCATCGAGCGTCTGTATCATATACGTCAACAGACCACCAAAGGCCGTGACGGCATCTGTTACAGCCTGGCAGATTTCATCGCCCCCAAGGAGAGCGGCAAGGCCGACTGGATCGGGGGCTTTGCGGTCACCACGGGCCATGGTGTGGATGAGCTTTCCAAAGCCTATGAAGCGGCGGGAGATGACTACAATGCCATCCTGGTACAGGCACTGACCGACCGTTTGGCAGAGGCCTTTGCCGAGCGTATCCACGAGCGGGTGCGCAAGGAGTTCTGGGGCTACGTGCCGGAAGAGGCGCTGGACAACGAGGCCTTGATCGCCGAGAAGTACCAGGGCATCCGCCCTGCCCCCGGCTATCCTGCCTGCCCTGATCACACCGAAAAAGCCACGCTGTTCCGGCTGTTGGAAGCCGAAAAGAATACCGGACTCGTGCTGACCGAGAATTTTGCCATGTGGCCAGCGGCGGCGGTGTCCGGCTGGTACTTTGCCCATCCGCAGTCGAAGTACTTCTCCACCGGCAAGATTACCCGTGACCAGGTCGATGCGCTGGCGCAGCGCAAACAGATGTCGCTGGAAGAAATGGAGCGCTGGTTGGCGCCCGTGCTCTCCTACGATCCGAGCTGATGTCGCCGGTTCGTCGTCAGAGCAAGGTCGTGCGCCTTGCTCTCCCGATCATGCTGGGTATGTTGTCTCAGAGCATGCTCAACCTGGTGGATGCCGCGCTGGTGGGCCACTTGGGAGAGGAGGCTCTGGCAGGCGTGGGGCTGGGTGGCTACGCCATGTTCATGATGACAGCACTGGTGTTCGGCCTCTCGTCAAGCGTGCAATCCCAGACCGCTCACGCTTTCGGAGAAGGCCGCACCGCGCCCACTGCCTTGCAGGCCGGGCTGCTCATCAGTCTGGGGGTAGGGGTTCCCTTGACCGCCTGGGCATGGTGGCAAGCCCCCTGGTGGATACAGCTGATCGCTCCCGCCGATGATGTCTCGCAGGTGGCCGTCGACTACTTTCGCTGGCGGGTACTGTCGCTTGTGGTGATCGCCATAACCCTCTGCCTGAGGGGCTACTGGAACGGGCTTCAGCACACCCACCTGTATTTGCGTATTGTCATGGCGGTGCATCTGGTCAACGTGCTGCTCAGCGCAGGGCTGATTTACGGGTTGGCAGGCTTGCCTGCGCTGGGCACCAATGGCGCGGCCATGGGCACCAGCCTTTCACTGCTGCTGGGTCTGCTGGCCTGGGCCTGGGTAACGCTGTGGGCGCGCATTACGTGGCAGCCCTTGCCGTTGGCGGCCCTATGGCAAACCGTCCGGCTGGCCTTCCCCCACTCCCTTCAACAGCTCTGGTTTGCCGCGGGCTATGTGGTACTGTTCTGGCTGCTGGGGCGGTTGGGTACCTCCAGCGTGGCGCTAGGCCATGTGCTGGTGAACCTCTCTCTGCTGCTGATTCTGCCCGGTGTGGGTATTGGCGTGGCTGCCATGAGCCTGGTGGGCGAAGCCCTGGGGCGTGACGATCAGCGCGAGGCACATCGCTGGGGGCTGGACGCCCTTCGCGTCGCGGCCATGATGTTGAGTATACTGGCGCTGCCCATGCTGCTGTTTCCCGCGCAGATTCTGGCGATCTTTTTTACGGATCCGGCGCTGCTCGAACTTGGGACACTGCCGCTACGCATTACCGCCCTGATGATCGTGCTGGATGCGGCTGCCCTGGTGCTGGCCCAGGCGTTGATGGGAGCGGGCGCACAACGTACCGTGATGCTGTTGACGCTGGGCATGCAGTGGCTGGTATTTCTACCCTTGGCCTGGTGGGTCGGCATCGTCATGGGCTACGGGCTGGTCGGCGTATGGCTGAGTCAGCTATGCTATCGGCTACTCAATTCCGGCAGTTTTTTATGGGTATGGCAGCGACGACGCTGGCTGGCCCATAGCCTCAAGGCCAATGCCTGAGCGCAAACCCATTAATAGCATTTAACGATAAAAAGATAATTATATATTCTTTTGTAGAATATGACGCCCGCGTTAAGGTGGCGGCACAGTACCGTCCGTCCCGACGTGACCATTTCGCTTTTAGCAGGATCGTGCCACATGTACCGTTATGATATTCACGACCAGACGCTGGTCGATGAGCGCGTCGCTCAGTTCCGCGACCAGATGGAACGCTACCGCGCAGGGCGTTTGGGAGAAGAAGAGTTCCGCCCCCTGCGGTTGCAGAACGGGCTCTACATTCAAAAGCATGCCCCAATGCTGCGCATTGCCATTCCCTACGGCATGCTGGCGGGCTATCAGCTGCGCGCGCTGGCGGAGATCACCCGTCGCTACGACCGTGGCTATGGCCACTTCACCACGCGCCAGAACCTCCAGCTGAACTGGCCCGCCCTGGAAGACGTGCCGGACATCCTGGCAGAACTGGCCAAGGTGCAGATGCACGCCATCCAGACCAGCGGCAACTGTATCCGTAATACCACCAGTGACCAGTTTGCGGGTATCGCCAACGATGAAGTGGAAGACCCGCGCCCCTGGTGCGAGCTGATTCGCCAATGGTCGACGCTGCACCCCGAATTCGCTTACCTGCCGCGTAAGTTCAAGATCGCCGTCACCGGCGCCGCTCAGGACCGTGCAGCCATTCAGGTGCACGATATTGGCCTGCGCCTGTGGCGCAACGACGAAGGTGAGCTGCGCATTTCGGTACTGGCAGGCGGTGGCCTGGGACGTACGCCGATGATTGGTGACGTGGTCCGCCATGACCTGCCCTGGCAGCACCTGCTGACCTACCTGGAAGCCTGTGTACGGGTGTACAACCAGTTTGGCCGCCGCGACAACAAGTTCAAGGCGCGCATCAAGATCCTGGTCAAGGCGCTGGGTATCGAAGAGTTCCGTCGCCGCGTCGATGAAGAGTGGGCCCACCTGAAGGATGGCCCGCAAACGCTGAACCAGGCCGCCGTGGATGCCGCCAAGGTACACTTCCCGGAGCCCGAGCGCCGCCCTGTCAGCGAGAGCGCCATCGACGCCTACGAACAGCTGCGCAGTGAAAACCGCAGTTTTGCGCGTTTCGTCACCAACAACGTGACCGACCACAAGGTGCCGGGCTACAAGGCCGTGACGCTATCGCTCAAGCGCCGTGAGCACGCGCCTGGCGACGTGACCGCCGACCAGATGGACGCCGTTGCCGACCTGGCAGACCGTTACAGCTTCGGTGAAGTACGTGTTACCCATGAACAGAACCTGGTGCTCTCGGACGTGCCCGTCGACGAGATCGAAGCACTCTGGAACGAGCTGGACGCGCTGGGCATGGCCAACCCCACGGTAGGCACGCTCAACGATATCATCTGCTGCCCCGGCGGTGATTACTGCGGCCTTGCCAATGCGGTGTCGATCCCCATCGCCCAGGCGCTCCAGGAGCGTTTCGAGGACCTCGACTTCCTTTACGACCTGGGGCCGCTGGACCTGAACATCTCCGGCTGCATGAACGCCTGTGGTCACCACCACGTGGGCCATATCGGCATTCTGGGTGTCGACAAGAAAGGCGAAGAGTATTACCAGATCTCGATTGGCGGTAACGCCACCGATGATGCTTCGTTAGGCAAGATTCTCGGCCCCTCCTTCTTCCGCGAAGACGTGCCGGGTGTGGTCGAGAAAGTGCTGGAAGTGTACGTGGCCGAGCGCCACGAAGATGAGCGCTTCCTGGATACCTACCGTCGCATCGGCCTGAAACCCTTCAAGGAGCGTGTTTATGCCCAGCAATGACACTCACGCCGAGGCGCTGCCACAGGCGCCGGTGCACGTGGATCACCTGATCGACAACGGTGAATTGGCCGCTGAGAATGCCTGGTGCGTTTCCTACGATGCCGACGCGCTGCCCGAGCAGCGTCCTGCTTTCGTGCCGCTGGCGCTCTGGCAGGCAAACAAGGAAGATGCGGAACTGGCCCCCCTGCTGGCCAGCGATACCGAGCTGAACGCCGAGCTGGCCAGCGTCCTCGACACAGCGCCTGCCGTTGCCGTCGACTTTCCTGCCTTTACCGATGGCCGTGGTTACACCATTGCCCGCCTGCTGCGGGAACGTTACGGCTTTACGGGGGAAATTCGTGCGGTCGGTGACGTGCTGGTCGACCAGCTCGATTACATGCGCCGCTGCGGGTTTTCGACCATGGCCCTCCGGGATGATCAGCACCCCGAAGACGCCCTGCGTGCCCTCAACGCCTTCAGCGTTCGCTACCAGACGGACGTCGAAGAGCGTCAGGCGCTGTTCGAGAAGCGTTTGACCGCCAGCCACTAGGCGCGGCCATCCGCTAAAACAAACGCCGACCGGGGCAGCCCCTGTCGGCGTTTTTGCGTTCAGCCGCGCCGTTTCTGCTGGCGCTCTCGATTGTGGGCCTTGGCGCGATCGCTCTTGCGCAGCATCACCCATGTGGCGCCTAACCCACCCTCCGACGGTTGGGCGGAGACATATGCCTGCACTTCGTCGAACTGAGTCAGCCACTTGGCGATATAAGAGCGTAATACGTTGGCTGGGCTATCCAGCTCGCGGCCACGCCCATGCACGATCAGCACCGAGCGCAAGTCGTGGGCATAGGCCTCCTGAATGAACGGAAACAGCATGCGCCGACACTCCGCCAAAGGCCTGCGCAGCAGGTGAAGCTGAGCTTGAACGCTGTAACCGCCGTGCTTCAACTTATCGACCACGCCCTGCTGGGTTCCCTCACGGCGAAACTCGATGGGGTCGAAAGGAGGCAGCAGATCGACAAAGTCGTCGGACAGAAAATTGCGCTCATCGAAGCGCTGAGCGGCGCTCTCGCGTCTGGCCAGCTGCGCCTCGGAGGGCGTTTGCCGCCGAGGGCCTGTATCGGCACGGTTTCGCTTGGCCAGCGGCGTTACCTCGCCGACCAGCGAACGGAAATCCAACTCATCCCGAAGTGACTGACTCATATCAGGCTCCTTTCGTCAGCTATAGAGTGCCACGCTACTCTCTACCATCGTAGCAAACCCCGCGATATTGCTTAAGACTTGTCTTGTGTCGTCACGCCGTTCAAGCTGAGAGATTTGCAACCTGAGGAGTGATGCCCATGGTTTGGGTCAAACGCGGGCTGTGGGCCATGGGGCTATTGTTGATCGGCATGGCCGGGTGGCTGTGGCTGACCATGCTGAGCCCCTGGTTTTATGAACGCCCCGATAGCGTGGCCGAGGTCGAACCGCGCACGCACCAGGTGTTCGTCTATGGCACGCTGCGCTACTGGCCGGTGCGCTGGGCGGTCATGGGCGCGTCCGGCGATCCAAGCGAAGCACGGCTACCGGGCTTCGAACGCCGGGGCCTCGACCTGGCGCCTAACCCAGCGGCCCACGTGGAGGGGCTGCTGTTGACCGTGACGGCAGATCAGTTGGAAAGGCTGGACCGCTACGAACGGCTGGGGGTGCGCTATAACCGCATCAAACAGCCGCTGGCCAACGGGCAGCAGGCTTGGGTATACGTGCGCTTGCCAACCCTCGGGCAACGTTGGCTTGCCCCTCCTGTCGACCTGGCCGCTCTGGTAACATACCCCACATCTTTGACGACGCCGCCAACCCCAGGCAGCGTCCTTGCCTATTTCAGGCCCCTTCAGGAGCGACCATGAGCAGCGATGCTACCCCTTATGTATTGATTCTCTACTACTCTCGTTCAGGCGCGACGGCAGAGATGGCACGACAGCTGGCCGCCGGCGTGGAAAGCGTGGCAGGCATCGAAGCGCGCCTGCGCACGGTGCCGCCAGTATCGACCACCTGCGAGGCCGTCGATCCCGAGATTCCGCAAGAAGGCGCGGTTTACGCCACGCTGGACGATGTACGCCACTGCAGCGCGCTGGCATTGGGCAGCCCGACCCGCTTTGGCAACATGGCCGCCCCTTTGAAGTACTTCCTGGACAGCACCAGCAACCTCTGGATGAATGGTGCACTGATCGATAAACCCGCCTGTGCCTTCACCTCGACCTCCAGCCTTCACGGTGGCCAGGAGAGCACGCTGCTGAGCATGCTGGTGCCCCTGCTGCACCATGGCATGGTGTACGCAGGCGTGCCTTACAGCGAGACCGAGCTACTGAGCACCCAAACCGGCGGAACTCCCTACGGGGCGAGCCACGTGGCGGGCGCCCGCAGTGACCGCCCGGTGGATGCCGACGAACGCGCGCTGTGCCGAGCACAAGGCAAACGTATTGCCCGGCTGGCCATGGCACTCGAAGCAATGCGCCGCAAGGAGGCTTCATGAGACAGTGGCTGGATGGTCTGGAACAGCGCCACGGGCTGGATACGTTGACCCGCTACTCCCGCCAGCTGGTGCTGGGGAGTTTCGCGTTGCTGATGCTATTGGTCATCTATCGTGGGTTCTTCATTCAAGGGGATGAATTCAACTGGCGGCCGGTGGTGGCGTTCATTCTGCCGCTGCTACTGTTCTTGCCCTCGATCATTGGCCAGCGTGCGCGCGGCCATGCCTGGCTGGCCTTCGTCAGCCTGCTCTACTTCACCCAAGGGGTCATGCTGGCCACGCTGCCAGGGCAAGGCCTGCGCGGCGTGCTGGAAGCCATCGTGGCACTGGCGCTATTCACCGGCTGCATGGGCTACGCGCGTTTCCGTAGCCGTCAGCAGCACCTGAAAGGCTGATCTTACGCAAACCACAGCCAACCACTGACACCCGCCGCCACCAGCAGCGCGCCGACGGCACACAGCCGCTGGGTAGCCGCCGAGTGAACGGCGGGTGCTTCATCCACGGGCGGCCGGGCAAAGCGTTTTACGCCAGTGACCATGGCGGCCATCAGCCCTTCCCCCTTGGCACCATGCAGCGCCACCCCGGCCACATGCACGCCGATCAATATCAACAGCAAATCACTGTTCAGGGCGTGCAGCCTGGCGAGATCGCGGCTGAGGTCACGTTCGATCCAGCCGTTCAGCGGCCCCTGGAAGAAGATATCGTCACTCAGGAACAGGCCGCTGAGGGCTTGAAAGCCAAGACTCAACAGCAGCAGCACGACCATCCAGCCGCCCAACGGGTTGTGGCTGGCATAGCGTGGCTCCTGGCGCTTCATCAGCGCACGGACATAGTCGGTAGTACGCGCCGGAGAGTAGAGAAAGGTAGAGAAACGAGCGTAGCGACTGCCCACCAGCCCCCACAGTACGCGGAAGACGACCAGCCCTAGAATCACATAACCCGCCTGAGCATGTACCTCGATGGGAAACAGAAACGGCGCCCCATCGGTTTTGGTCGTGTAAAAGGCCAGGGCGACCGCGACCAGCAAGGCCAAGTGGCACAGGCGTATCAGTACATCCCATACTGCAATGCGTCTTGTCTCTTTCTGCATTCCCCGTTCCTCTGTCATGGCGCTGGCAAGGGGTCTCATTATCCACGTTGCTATCGCCGTCACAAGCGCAGGTAGCAAAGCGAGGCATGATCAATGCTTGAGCTTTACGCACAGACCAGCGAACATAACCCGCATACAATTGATGAAAGCAAGGGAGATCCGCTCATGACACGTAACATTGCCGATGTCAGGCGCGACTACGAAGGTGGACGTCTGGAAGAAGCCGCCGCCCCCAGCGACCCGTTTGTGCTGTTCGATGAGTGGTTCAGCCTTGCCCTGGAAGAGGAAGGCCAGGATGGCAACGCCATGACCCTGGCCACGGTGGATAGCCAGGGGCGCCCTCATGCCCGCGTGGTACTGCTCAAGGGCTTCGATGCTCAGGGCATGGTGTTTTTTACCAACTACCACAGCCACAAAGGCAGCGAACTCAATAACGTGCCTTACGCGGCACTCACCTTCTGGTGGCCGTCGTTGTCGCGACAGGTGCGTATCGAAGGGCCTGTCCAGCAGGTTCCAGCAGCAGAATCAGACGAGTACTTCTCAAGCCGCCCTCGGGGCAGCCAGCTGGGCGCATGGATTGCCACCCAGAGCGTGGTGATTCCTGACCGCAACTGGATCGAGGAGCGTCAGAAGCGCTTCGAGCAGGCGTATGAGGGCCAGACGATTCCGCGCCCGATTCACTGGGGAGGTTACCGGGTCAATCCTGAAATGATCGAGTTCTGGCAAGGCCAGCCAAGCCGCCTGCACGACCGCCTGCGCTACGAGCGTCGCGACGGTGGCGAGTGGAGCCGCTTCCGCCTGGCACCCTGACGTCGCTTTCCATGTCACCTTGCCTGAGAAGGCCGCTCCTCAGGCAGTAGCCGCCCTTAATCCGGCAGGCTCTCCAGGCGGTGGCGCTGCCATTCGCTATCTGGCTCGTTGAGTCTCAGCACGGCATCGATTACCTGCTCCTCCATGTTATAGCGGCAGCGAAACCCCAAATGCTTCATCAGCGCCCGCATGGGGTGGTTGTCCACCATGATCTTGCCGATCATTTCCAGGGTACCAATGCTGGTGCAGTAATCGATCATTTTCTTCATCAGCAGGCTACCAATCCCCAGGCCCTGCACATCATCGCGAATGATGATCGAGAACTCGGTGCGAATATTGTCAGGGTCGTTCCACACCCGCACCACCCCAGCATCTCCTTGCTGCCATCGTCGTGCTGATGCTCGGCAATGAAAGCCATCTGCCGGTCATAATTGATATGCGAGAGAATCGAGAGGTCACGCTGAGTCAGGCTGGACTTGTTGTGAAAATAGCGAAAACGGATGCTCTCCTCCGACAGCTGCCGGTGAAAGGCGGTGATCAGCGGCGCATCTTCTGCTCGAATTGGCCGCACTTCCACCTGCCAACCGTTTTTGAGGGAAACCCATTCCCGCAGCTCTTCCGGGTACGGCATGATGGCAAACCGCGCGGGAGTGCCCAAATCCATGGCAAAATCCACCGCCAGCATGCCGTCCCGGTTGAGCAGCAGCGGGTTGAGTTCCAGGCCACGCAGATCGGTCAGGTCGGAGGCCATCTGTGACAGCTTGACCAGCAGCTGGCAGAGCCGCTGGATGTCCCGCTCGGGGTCGGCAGAGTGTTCACGGATCAGCGAGGCGGCATGGGTGCGGCCGACCACATCCGAGGCCAGGCTCATGTTCAGTGGCGGCAGGGCCACCTGCCGATCCGCCAGCACGTTGACCTTGTAGCCCCCAATGCCAAACACGATCAGCGGACCGAACACCGGATCTCGGGTGATGCCGGCACAAATCTGCATGGAGTGCTTGCCTCGCTGCATGGGCTGAAGGCAGTACTCACGCACGCTGTGTTCAGGGAATTTCTCGCGGACCTTGTCACCCAGTTGGCGCACGCCATCGGCCACCTGCTGGGCGCTTTCGAGGTCCTGCAACAGGCCTGCGGACAGCTTGTGAGGATGTTTGCGATAACGATAGGGTCGGCAGTTGCCGTCGTGAATCACTTTCAACGCCTTGGGCCCCGGGAAGCGCTCTGCTACCTGCAAGGCTTCTTCCGGCGACTGAAGGTAGACACTCTCTGCCGTGGGGATACCGTAGGCTTCCAATACCTGGGCGGTTTCCGAGTGGGTCAGCGTTTGCCGCCCCTGCTCCTTGGCGTGTTTGATCAGGGCACGGCACTCGGCGCGAATGGCCGGACTGGTGGAAAACGGCAGGCTGGGTGGAATCTCATGCAGTAGCGCCTGCACCCGCTGATAGTCGACCATGTGCATGAAGGCCTTGACCGCTTTTTCTGGCGACGTGTAGGTGGGTATCCCTGCCAGATTGCAGACATGGCGGGCATTGAGGGCTTCCTTGAGCCCCATCCAACTGGTCAGCAGGTTGCGCTTGAAGGATTTGCGGTGATCGATCAGCGCCTGGGCAGTGGTCACCGACGGTGCAAGCCGAGTGGGGGCGTGAACCACCAGCACCGCATCGACATTGGGGTCTGCGGTGACGATTTGCAGCGCCTCGACAAAACGCTCCGGCGTGGCGTTGCCCCCCAGGTCCACCCGGGTTTTTCGCCCGGTTTGCTTATGTCGACCCGGTTCTTGTGCAGTGCCGCCTGGGTGTCGGCGTCGAACTCGGCCAGCGTTCCTCCGGCACTCATCAGCTTGTCGATGGCCAGCATGGCAGGGCCCAGGCCGTTGGACACGATGGCCAGGCGGTCTCCGCGCAGCGGCTTCATGCGCGACAGCGTTTCCAGCGCATCCAGCATCTCGTCCGAATCATTCACTCGTACTACCCCTGCCCTGGCAAAGGCAGCATCGAACACTACGTCACGATTGGCGATACCCGGCGTCGGCGGCATGCCGGAAATATCCGATTGCGGGGTTCGACCACTCTTGATCGCCACCACCAGCCGGTTGCGCGAGGCATCCCGCACGGAGGTCATGAAGTGCTGGGCGTCGGTGACCCGTTCGAGGTGCAGCAGGATGGCCTGGGCCGGTGAATACTGATTCACGTAGTCGATCAAATCCGGCAGCAGCACATCGACGCTGTCACCCACGGTAATCAGATGGGAAAAGCCCACGTCCCGCCCGGCTGCCCAGTCGATCATCGCATTGGCCAACATGCCGGACTGGCCCAGATACGCGACCCGCCCGGCCTTGATAGGTTGGCTGGCATAAGAGGCGTTGAGCTTTTTGCCAGGCACGATCAGCCCCATGCACTCCGGGCCCAGTACTCGGATGCCGGATTCCCGAGCGGCCTGCAGCATGCGTTGACGAATCGACCCCTTGTCGCCCTCCTCGCGGTCCAGATAGGCGCCGCCTGACAGCACCAGCGCGGCCTTGGCGCCAAACTTGCCCAGCTTACGGATCAAACGAGGCACGCCCTCGATAGGCGAGCAGATGACACACAGGTCAGGGACTTCCGGCAGCTCGTCGACATTTCTGACGCATTTGACTCCAAACACGCTGTCGTAGCCCCTCAGGTTCACCGCCCATAGCGCACCTTTAAAGCCCGCCTCCTGCACGTTGCCCAACACGAGCCCACCCAGCGATTCAGGCTTTTCAGACGCCCCAAACACGGCAATGGAGCGAGGCTCGAAAAAATGGTGCAGAAAGCGTGTGCTCACGAAGGCATCTCCTCTGGCATGGGTTCCTACATGTGTACGACTTATTGACACTGTTGCGCAAGCCCTCGGGGCGATTAAGGTGGCTTTACTGTCACCGGAGCACTTGCATGATTACCGCCTACCTTACCCACCCCCACTGCGTATTGCACCATATGGGGCCGGAACATCCCGAAAGCCCTGAGCGATTGGAAGCCATTCGTGCACGCCTGTCACTGAGCGGGCTGCTGCAGCAAACCATGCAGGGGGATGCCAAGGAAGCGGATGATGAGGTGCTTGCACGGGTGCACCCCCTACGCCACCTGAAAGCGCTGGGAAAGTGCGTGCCCGATGAGGGAATCGTGACGCTGGACAGCGATACCATGATGAACCCAGATAGCTTGAAAGCGGCCAGAGTGGCGGCCGGAGCGGTGATTCGTGGCGTCGATCAGGTTTACAAACGACAGGCAGACAATGTGTTTTGTGCGGTCCGCCCCCCTGGGCACCATGCGGAAGCTGCCGACGCCATGGGCTTCTGTTTCTACAACAACGTGGCGGTGGGCGCTGCCCATGCCCGCGAAAAATATGGCGCTCGGCGTATCGCCATACTCGATTTCGATGTCCATCAGTGCAACGGCACCATCGATATTTTCAAGAATGACCCCGATGTGCTGGTCTGTACCAGCTTCCAGTATCCCTTCTATCCATGGCGTTACTTGCGTAGCGAGTGGCAGAACGTGGTCAACACCCCGCTGGAGGCCGGTACCGACAGCGCGGCGTTTCGCACTGCCATCGAACGCCAGTGGCTACCAGCGCTGCATGCGTTCAAACCGGACCTGGTGATGCTCTCGGCGGGGTTCGATGCTCACCGCGAGGATCCCATGGGCGACCTATGCCTGGAAGACGAGGACTTTTACTGGGTGACGCACCTGGCCATGGAGATAGCCGCCCTGTATGCCGACAACCGCGTGGTCTCCGTGCTGGAAGGCGGCTATAACCTGACCTCGCTGGCCAGCAGCAGTGAAGCGCATCTCAAGGCCCTGTTGGGGTTACCTTTCACCGATACGCCCTAGGGCGCCACCGTGCCCCTTTCGGCTGTGGTACCATGCGGCTCTCGTTGACGTTCTCACTCATTGACGCTCTCACTACGTGACCTTTATGACCGCGACCTCCGAAGAGCATGCCGCGCTGCGCATTGCCTCAGGGCGAAAACCTTTTGTCGAGCCGCTGCGCCTGGGTGAGCGGCTGAAGCAGATCCGTTTGGCCAACCAATGGACGCTGGAAGATGTGAGCCAACGTACCGGCATTGCTCGTTCGACGCTGTCCAAGATCGAAAATGATCAGGTCTCGCCAACTTTTAGCGTGGTCCAGAAGCTGATCAGCGGTTTGAATATCGATCTGCCGCAGCTGTTTACGCCGCCCAAGCGTGAGCGCTACACCATGGGCCGTCGTGATCTTACCCGCAAAGGCAAAGGGCAGCTGCACCCCACCCCCACCTACGAGCACGAGCTACTGGGGCATCAGTTGGCGCAAAAGCGCATGATCCCGTTCAAGACCATCGTGCGCGCCCGTAGCTTTGACGAATATCATCAGTGGGTGCGTCACGACGGCGAAGAGTTTTTGATGGTATTGCATGGCGATATCATGCTGTACACCGAGTTCTATGCTCCGTTGGTACTGGCAGAGGGTGACAGCATCTATTTCGATAGCGACATGGGCCACGCGCTGGTGTCGACCAGCCAGGACGATGCCGTGGTGCTCTCGGTTTGTACGCGAGGAGACCTGGTATAGCGCCTGCCATGATCAGCAGGCGCTCGTTCAAAGACAGTTGGTCGGCTTGGGCAAGCCAGCAATCCGCGCAATACGTTTCGGCGGGCTGCCGGGAAAGAGCGTCATCAGATAGATCGAGCGCCCTTTTTCTGCTCCCAGTGCTTGTGTGGTGGCCTTGACCAACGGGCGCATGGCAGGTGCCATCTCGTAACGGGCATAGAAGTCTCGTACCACATGGATGATTTCCCAGTGTTCCTCCGTCAACGACATGCCTTCGTCGTTAGCCAGCCACTCCGCTACTTCTTCTGACCACTGGCTTTGCTCTACTAGATAGCCCTCAGGGTCGAGTTGGATTGTTTTAGCCGAATCAAGATAACGGTATAAATCTTCATTACTCATATCAATACCAC
Organism: Halomonas sp. BC2; assembly: GCF_002078115.1. Taxonomy (NCBI): domain Bacteria; kingdom Pseudomonadati; phylum Pseudomonadota; class Gammaproteobacteria; order Oceanospirillales; family Halomonadaceae; genus Halomonas; species Halomonas sp. BC2. Next base: position 144,969 of record NZ_LFGT01000003.1, read on the forward strand.
GTCAAGATCTGCGGGTGCTGTTCGGTCAAGCTGACAAACATTGGCATATCTGCCAACGGCTTGTCAGATGCAGATGCATATCCACTCAACCCGCGGGCTACCACATCGTCATGCAGCGCCAGCACTTCCACGCCTTCCATGCGCCAGCCCTGCCAGGCATCGTGCAGCACGGCCTGAACGGCGTCTTCGATGAGCAGCACCGTGTCACCCGGGGAAACGACTGCCAGCATCTGGTGTGCGGCGCTGTGCTCAGGTGGTTTGTTGACTATATGCAGCATCGTATGTCGCCCATTAAAAGGTGAGTACCTGTTCATGACGTGCCAACAGCGCAGGCAGCTCCGCTGCTGGCAAGCACTTGACCCCTTCCCGCAGGTGATCGGGCGTCAAGCTCAGCTCGTCCAGCGCTTCTTGGGGCACCCACAGGTCGTTGATGTCGTACATTTCCAGCATGTTCATCGTCGGCAGCGTCGCTTTCTGGCCCGGCGCACCAGCCCCCTGCTCCTTGAGCAGCGCAAACACCCCCTGCCCCATGAACAGCAGACCCACCTCTTCACCAAATGCCGCCGCCACAAGGGCCACATCCAGCCCTTCACGCAAGGCGTTGGACGCATGGGGCCCATGACGAATGATCACCAGACGTTGAGAAGTGCTCATCAATGGCTCCTAGGCAAAGGTGATCAGGCGATCACACTGCTGCT
>NZ_LFGT01000003.1:145972-160704 GCF_002078115.1 Halomonas sp. BC2
CAACCCCGACGCAAGGCCGCAGCCACGCATACATCGAGCATCACGCCGTGGGTCTGGTGAAGGTCTATCCACGCCTCGCGCAGGTTGAGCTCATCCTGAGGCGGCGTCATCAACGACGACGCATTATGAACGCCGTCGCGGTAGAAGAACACACCGGCAACCCGATGACCACTCACAATGACCTGATGGGCAAAGCGCAGCGCTGAATGAGGAGCGGCACTTGAATACGGAGCGCCCATCACTAACAGGCCATACTGCATGGCTCACCTCTCGTTTTAGCGAAGCCAAAAAACAGACCCTACTGGGTAGGGTCTGTTGGTACTTGCATGATGCTCTCATTCAGTGAGCATCCCTGCTACATCAATCGTTGCTCATGATGCCCAGAATGGACAGCAGGCTGATGAACAGGTTGTAGATCGATACGTAGAGAGTGACGGTCGCCAGAATGTAGTTGGTTTCGCCCGCCCGGTGAACGATCTCACTGGTTTGGTAGAGGATTGCCGCCGAAGCGAACAGCACAAAGCCCGCGGACACCATCAAGGAAAGCGCCGGAATGTTGAAGATCAGCCCGGCGACCATGGCCAACACCAGCACGATCGCGCCAGCCAGCAGGAAGTTGCCCAGGAAGCTAAAGTCTTTCTTGGTCGTCAGCGCAACGGCCGACAGACCAATGAACGTCAGCCCCGTCATGGCCAGCGCGTTCATGATCAGCGCGCCACCGTTGGGCAGTGTCAGGTAGGCCGAGATGATGGGGCCCAGCGTAAAGCCCATGAAACCGGTGAACGCGAAGGTTGCCAGCAGGCCCGCGGCTGAATTGGCAGTCTTGTGCACCAGGAACATCAGGCCGTAGGCGCCGATGAAGAACACGAAAATATTCAGCTGCTGAATACCCATGGCCACGGACACCCCTGCCATGACGGCAGAGAACAGTAGCGTCATCGCCAGCAGCGCGTAGGTGTTGCGCAGAACCTTGTTGGCACTGGCACCACTCACCGTGGTGGTCTGTGCTCTCGCCAGGTTGGAATCGTTAAAAGCCATTATCAGTGCTCCCTATATGGTCATACTCACAACGGACAAGAATGCCGTCCTCAGGTTCCAGACGCAAGTTTTTGTCTTTAAACGCAACGAGTGTCTTGCGCTGTCGCCTCGAGTGGCGATTCCACTATGCTGATATTTTCCAACGTACATTGGACACGACAATGCGCCACAAGATCCCAGTTATCATCTCTTCCGTGGGTTGTTTCGCCTTGGCGGCCACACGCTATGAGGTCGATGGTGTGGCCTTCAGCGTATTCGGCAGCGACCGCTATCACGAACGCGCCTACCAGCAGTCCTGGGCCACGTTTCAACAGTGGCTGGCAGAGATGCTTTAATCAGCACCCAAAAAACCACGGTCAACGAACAACCCTGACCCTTACACGGACGATTCGCTATCGCCCTCTTCGTCCCGATGCGGTGTCACCACGATAGAAGCAGACTGGCGGGCATCCTGAGCGCTGTAGAGACGCGCATCGATCACGTTCAGTACCGCCAACTGGGCAAACAGTACAGCGAAGCAGATAATCAGACCTTTCAACATGGCGGTATTCCTTAGGGGCTAACAGCCTGTTAGCATAATTTGGATGTTAGTCAAATGCTGAAAGAATGCAACGGCACCGAAAAAATAAAATGCCCCAGGCGCGTCAGAACTCTTCGGTATCGATATCCGCCTGCTGTGCATCGCTGTAACGGCTGCCTGCTACCGTCTCTGAGCCCATCATCTGGCGGAGGCTGACCAATACATCCGCATCGAGGCGAAGGTTCTCTGCCGCCAGGTTCTCACGCATGTGCTGGGTAGAACAGCTGCCCGGTATCGGTACGACGTTCTCCCCCTGTGCACAGACCCAGGCCAGCGCCAACTGGGCAGGCGTCCACCCTTGGCGTGCGGCCAGCGCCTTGACATCAGCCAGTGCTTGTACATTCTGCACCAGGTTATCGCCCGTGAAGCGTGGCATGTTGGCCCGCATGTCGCCCTGAGGGAACGTCGTATGCGTGTCCATCGTTCCCGTCAGGAAGCCTCTGCCCAGGGGGCTGAAGGCTACCAACGTCACTCCAAGCGCTTCACAGGCCTGCTTGAGGGCAATTTCGGGGTTGCGGGTCCACAGCGAATACTCGGACTGAACGGCCGCAATGGGGTACTCGGCATGAGCCCTGCGTAACGTCGCTGCTGAAATCTCCGATAGCCCCACCGCGCCCAGCTTGCCCTCCTCTACCAGGCGCCCGAGCGCGCCCACGCTCTCTTCGATCGGCACCTGACGGTCAAGGCGATGCAAATAGTAGATATCGAGATGATCGGTTTTCAGGCGCGCCAAGCTCTCTTCACACTGTCTGCGCAAGGTAGCGGGACGACCGTCGATCACCCGCTGGCCGCGCTCCATGTCCATGGCCATTCCGCCTTTACTGGCCAGCAGCAGCGCGTGACGTTTGTTGGCCAGGGCGCTCCCCAGCAGCCGCTCGTTGGCCGTACCGCCATGCAGCGTGGCGGTATCGAAATGGCGATATCCCATCTCGAAGGCTTCTTCCAGGGCACGGATGGCCTCGGCGTCCGATACGCGTTGGCCATACCCATGGGACAGGTTCATGCAGCCCAGGCCAATGCGGGGTGACCCGACCTCGTTCAAACGCTTCAGAAATCCAGACATGAATAACCTCGACTTGCCTATTCAAGTGATCAGGACACGGCGGCGTGTACGGCTATTTGTTCGGCGAGCCAGTGTGGCACGCGGTGTTCGAGATAATAGCGTGGCCGCCATGGCGTGCCTTCGATAAATCCCACATGACCCCCCTGTGCATGCAGCTCCAGCGTGACGCAAGACGCCCACTCACCGCTCGGCGGCACGCTATGAGGATAAACGAAAGGGTCATCCGACGAATGAATCACCAGCGTGGGTCTTGCGATGCGGCCAATGAAGTAAGCACTGCTGCAACGGCGATAATACTCGGCCGCACTGGCAAACCCATGCAAAGGCGCCGTCACGCGACCATCGAAGTCCCAGAAGGTGCGCATCCCCTCCAGACTTTGCAAAGCGCTCAAACGTGCCAACTCTTCCTCGCGGCCCTGGGCTTCGAACGCGTGACGCTTGTTCTCCACGTAGCGGCGCAGGTCACGCAGAAAGCGCGCCTGATACACCCTGGACGCCCCCTGGCTGATACGGTCGGCACAGTGGTCGAGCCGAAAGGGAACCGACACCGCCACGGCGGCCTGTAAAGGGCACTGCTCGCCGGTTTCTCCCAGGTACTTCAGCAACACATTGCCACCCAAAGAGTAACCGACGGCGGCCAGCGGTTTCTGCGGCGCCCGTGCCACCAGTTGGGCTACGATATCGGCCAGATCCTCGCTGGCCCCGGAGTGATACCCTCGGGCTCGATGATTCGGCTCACCTGAGCAGCCACGCCAGTTCACCGCAACGCTTTGCCAGCCCATGGCCGCCAAGGCCTGCTGCTGGCCAACGATATAGTGAGAAGAAGCACTGCCCGTCAGACCATGCAGCAACAAAGCACAAGGCACCTGTGGCCCTTCAGGCCCATACCAATCCAGGTCGATGAAATCCCCATCCTGCAGGGTCAGGCGTTCACGGTGGCGCGACAGGGCCGCACGGCGACGTAACAGCGGGCTATAAACAGTTTGAAGATGGCCATTGACCAGCCAGCGGGACGGCTGAAACACAGGCAGGGCTCCTGTTACACGCTCAAGTAGCCGATAAGCTTAACAAACTTTCGGCAACCGTTGCCGATATGCGCTAGGGTTAACGTACCCATCATGACCAAGGAGAGGATTATGGAACGTTTTGCCGTCTACCGTGCAGTAAAGGAAGGTGCCGAAATCGACGACCAGCCCGAGTGGCGGGTGGTCGACACGAGGGATGAAAACGAACGCGACGGCGAGCTGGTTCGCCATCGAGGCGCCACCAAGCCAGAAGCCGACGATGTGGCCAATACTCTCAACGAGCAAACACACGACGAGCAGCCATAAGGCTACTCATCCACGTCGACCTTGCGCAAGTCTTTCACGGCCACACCTTCCGGCAAATCGTCGGGCTGAGCAGCCAGCCACACGGGCGACAGGTCGCTATCCTCTCGCCCATCGTCATGACGATGCCCCGGTATTCGATAGACCACCCGCTCTCGGCGATGATCCCAGGCAAACACTTTATCCATAGTGCGCTCCTGCGCAAGTGATACCTCGATCAAAACCCGCCTTGGCGGGTTTTGATGCGTCATGTCAGGCGCTTTCTCAAGGCCTTTCCCACAGCATGTCACCGGTGGGGCCGTCCAGGCGCAGAACCTCGATACTCAACTGCGCATCGTCGCTGATCGACGGACTCCCCCATGCTTCGGTGCTATCCGGGGCCAGGCTCCACTCCAGCGTTTCACCGGGCTCGATGCCCCCGGAAATGGTATAGAAGAAGGTTTCATCCATCCAGGGCGTCGACCGCCCCGGGCTTTGCAGTACGCCTCGAAAATGGGCCTGTGCCACCGGTTCGCCCGTATTGTTGGTCACTCGAAGTTCGATCACCGGCGTGCTGCCAGAGCCAGCACTTGCGGCCCACTCAACCCGTGCAAACTGCGCCGGGCCTCGGTCGCGAGGGCTGGTTGAGAGGAGCGCGTCGTTGGGTGGTTTTGGGCTTGGTCTTGTTAGAACCATTAGCCTATAATCGTACGGAGAACCCGTACACCAAGAGGTGGCTATGGATACCATCAGTGTCAACAAATTCAGAGATAATCTGAAAAGCGTCGTAGAGCAAGTGGTGAGCAGGCATGAGCCTCTCAAGGTAACGCGACGAGCCGGAGAAGCCTTTATTGTGATGAGCGCCGACGACTGGGAACAGGAACAGGAAACGCTTCACGTTCTCCAAAGCAAACATCTCATGCAGCAGATAGCCGACTCCCTTGAGACCCACACACGTGGCAAAGGCTATCAACCGACTGTCGAGCAGATGAATGAGATCACTGGTCTTTGAGGGCAACACCTGGGAAGCGTATGAGGCCATGCGCGAAAATAACAAACGATTACACAAGGCCTTGTGCAAACTACTCAAGGAGATGCTGCGATCTGAGGATCCGTCTTCCGGCTTTGGCAAGCCTGAACCACTGAAACACAACCTCGCTGGGCTATGGTCTAAGCGCATATCGCAAAAGGATCGTTTGATCTATCGGTTCGACGAACGGTCCATTTATATTTTTGCTATTGGTGGTCACTACGATCAGTTTTGATGCTTGGCTTATGGGCCCCACGTCTTCGTCCAGCCCAGAAAGTGCAACCCAAAGGCAAGAGCGGCAAGGCAGACTGAAAGCTGAACCAGATCCGCAAGCTGTATGGTGTGGAAAAGCAGGCGAAGGCCCTGCACTATAGCGGTCGCTTTGTGGTCGGGCATCCTGGATGCCGAGGACAACATGCGGCCAGACTCTATGGGCTACGTGTTCTATCGGAAGGTATGGTAGGCTTTCCAGAGTTCACCCTTCTGTTGAAGGTTGAGCCAGAAATCAGGCGTGTTACCAAACACAGTGGCCAGCATAATGGCGGTTTCAGCAGACAATGCGCGTTTGTTGTTACAGATTTCATTAACAACACGCGGCGCAACGCCCATTTGGCAGGCAAGCGCCGATTGAGTCATCTCAAGCGGCTCCAAAAATTCATAAATGAGCATTTCACCGACGGTTGTGGGCTTTCGCTCTGTCATCATCATGACGTCACCTATAGGTGTGCGGATCCAAATAAATATCTCAAGCATGGCCATCTGACCATTCAAAAATCAGACGATATTGCCTGTTTACACGGATTGCGCATAAGTGGGACATATTTCCATCCAGATGCTTGAATCGGTTGCCGGGAGGAACTCTGAGGTCAGCTTCCGAGGTAGATGCATCTATCAAATCCAGCTTTCTGTTGAGAGCGCTTTCAATAGACGCGGGTATCGGGCCCGGATTTTAGTTTCTTGGTTTGTCTGAGACTCAGAATGTTTCTTCATGCAAAAATCTCCTTGGGGGGGGGGCTCTCTTTTATTAAGCCGCACTAGACACCAACTTTGCCTCAGGAGCAAGTGCAACGCACTCCGGGGGGGCGTCGCGAGCTGGACGACTTCAACATAGCAGCCTTAAAAGTTTTTAACGTAATATCAAGCAGTTTAGAAAAACGTCTAACCCGTTCAAGCGAATTATTGAACGAGTTAGAAAAAATCAACAGCTTGCTTAAGTCAGCAAAAGAAAACCTTAAACAAAAATTCTTACATTGGCCTGAATTAGTAGTTCACGACATTGTGCGTCATAAAGCTCTATTGGGTTATAAATAATATTTACCCTATTAAAATTACGTGGTTTATTATCTGGTGGATAAAGAACTTACACACTCGCCATGGTAAGTGATGGAGTTGCTTCCGGAAGAAGATATTGTGACATTTGAGGGTATGCGCAAGGAAAATGTATAGTTTTGCCCCTGAAAGCTCGCAGACATAAGGCCAGATCCGGTGCTAAGTGGGACAGGAGAAGCAGTGCCAACTTGCAATGTATTATTTTCGCCTCCCATACCACCTCGGTCTACTAATAACATCAATGGCAAATGCTCAAACTTACATGCAATGGCAACTATATTGTCTTCTTGACGGCCTTCATTGGCTGATGCTAGTGGAGTAATGCCAAAGGCAGACAATAATAAGAGAGTTGTTATACATGCTTTCATGTCAGGTCACCTGATGTTTAGCAAACAAAATTACTAGCGAGGAGTTACAGAATAACGACTTCTGTTATCGTGAAACCTAAGATCGTATTCAATCAAGCTTCTGTCATATGAAGCTAATTCGCATGTTATACGAAAAAAATCTTGGGAGCGATAATCTACATTCATCACCCTAAAACAACCCATCATTTTAGAGTTAATCATAAGCCCCAGTGTATCACAGACATTGTTGTCTTTTCCTTCACACCCTGGGTGTTGAGTTTGTTGAGCTAATGCATAATTGCCTAGCAACAAAACCGAGCACAAAAAAATTATAATTTTCAGCATCGAAATCTCTCCTAATCCTTCTTGAAGGAACCACAATTCTCGAATTAAGTCAATGGAGCACTGTGAAAAAGGTGGGTGAGATAGAAACCCTGACTGGCCGAAAGCGTACTAAAGAGCAATGCGCCGCGCTTGATGCCATGGGGGTGCGCTGGAAGCTCAGCGCCAGCGGCGCGCTGATCGTGGGTCGTCGCCACGTTGAGCAAGTGTTATGCGGCGAGAACACCAGTCAGGTGCCTGAAACCAAGCGACCCAACTTTGAGGCCTTACACGCATGACGCAAGAGAACCAGCACTTCACGGGTCACGGACTTCCGCATCCACGATTTGAGAAACACGTGCGCCAGCTGGATGATCAGCGAAGGCGTGCCCCTCATGTACGTCAAAGAAGTGCTCGGGCACTCCACCGTGAAGATGACCAAGAAATAGGCGCACTTGGCGCCGCATCGGTCACGCGATGCAGTAAACCAGCTGGGCAAACGTATAAAAGGAGGCTCCCCGCCTGAGGTGGCTCAGGATTTACAGGCGCAATCTGGACACCGTGAAAGACCGGTGCATTTTATTGAGGGCTTACCAGGGAGGAAGCGCAGGGCTTAAAACGAAAAAAGCCCCTGACGAATCAGGAGCTTTTTCAAATAAGTGGCGGAGGGACAGGGACTATCCGATTCGCCACCCAAGCCTTTGAAATCCTTGACATACAGCGGATTTCTGCTATTTTGGGACAAATCTTTGGGACAAATTAGCGGGAATCGCATGGCTGACAATCTGGTTTTGAAAGGTTCCACTTGGCATGTTCGCCTCGAACTGCCTGCTGATGTGCGACATGCATTTGGAAATCGTAGGAAGCTAACGAAATCGCTCAAGACTGGAAACAAAGTAGAAGCACACATCAGAAAGCTACCTGTCCTGAGTGAGTGGAAGGCACGGGTCCGCCAAGCCAGACGAGGTGTTGAGCAAGACATTCTTGATAATGAGTTGTATTCGTATCACTCGGCAGGTCTGGGGCTGAGAAGAATATATCAAGATATTCTTATGAATCACATTTATGGCAAGATCGACTTTAACAAGAAAATTGTCAAAAACAACAACGAGCTGAATAAAAAACATCTTGTATATATTTTTGAAAATGATGCGGATGGTCTTAAAAAGTGGAATGATAAGCTAGATGATATAGAAAACCGCTTCCCTGAAAATGAGCGGGCTAGTGCTGAGCTTGTGCTTGAATATCAGCAGATCAGCCAAGATATCCGCAACCTCATTAACCACTGGGGCTTCAAAGATAAGGGATTCAGTGAAAAGCAGGCTGACGAGTTAATCAGCACAATAAACAATCCTGAAGACTTTAAGCCGAAATCCCCTTTCACTTCGCAACGGCTCGATGCTTTCGCTAAACATCAAGTCGAAATTAAAGGGCTGGCTCAAAAAACTGTTGACACTTTTAGATCCAAACTGAAAGTGCTTAAAAATTATCTTGAAAAAGAAGGGATTGAATTATCATTTGAAAGCTACCAGCAGTTTTTAGACAGCTTGAATGTAAGCACAAGCACAAAGAAAAACCACATCCATGCTGGCTCAAGCTTTCACAAGTGGGCTTCAAAATACGACAAAGACTATAAAAGTCGATATGACACAAGAGACAACCCGTTCTTAGGGCACGAGTTGCCAAATGATAAGAAGAAAGGCAAAAAGAAGGAAGAGAAACGACTAGCCTTCAAAACTGAAGAGGTCAAGAAATTGTATGAGTTCGCTATATCGAAGCGAAAGCATCAGGTCGCTTATGCTATAAAAATCGCCGGTTTAACAGGTTGTCGTATCGAAGAAATATGTAGGCTAACAAAAAACCATATTGTGGCTGAAAATGGGGTTTTAAGCCTGTATATTGAGGAAGGCAAGACAGATGCGAGCATCAGAAAAATTCCAATCCATCCAAGCCTTAAATCGCTGATTGATCAGTTAGTTAAAAATGCCGACGATGGTGGTTATTTAATCCATAGCTCTGGGGGTAATCAATACGGCATCCGCTCGGACTCAATCAGTAAGGCATTTGGACGAATCAAGCGAGACCTTGGCTATGATACTCGCTATGTATTTCACAGTATCCGAAAAACTGTCATCACGTCATTACAGCATAACGACGTTAAGCCCCTTGTTATTGCATCAATAGTTGGTCACGAAACGGGCACTGTCACATTTGATATATATAGCGAAGGGGCGAGTGCCAAACAAAAGCGGGATGCAATAGAAACTCTACCAAACCTATAACTCGCCCATTGTATAATCTGGTCGGCTTTTAACTTTTTTCATTTTCAATCATATGAAGAGAAAGCTCGTCAAATAGTAATCGTGATTTTTCATCAAGGCTTCTGTATTTATTTAACAGTGGTATGGTTTTGTAATTAAACAGGTAGCGGTCAAGCCAGCCGGCAGGGATGAGCAATCTCTTTTCTATCTCCCTCGTAATTTTATTAGAAAAGCTTTTCTGGCCACAGACCACATAGCTTATATAACGTTGGTCTATGCCAGGGATGTCGATTTTTTTAGCTAGGCACTCTTGGGTGGGAACGGCTAATTTATTTATGTTTTTCTGCAAAGTGGTTGTATTCATAATATTGACTCGGTTATTTTTTATTTTCCGCATTATCTTTTGAGAACTTAGGGTATTTTACTAGGCCCTTATAGACGAGAGCCCCATAGCACATACAACAAAGCGAGAGAAGTATCATATACTTTGCTTTTACGATTAAAGAAAAACAGTCAGGGCGAAAGCTTGAAGTGTCGCATAGAAAAGTTTCATGGAAAAAAGGGCGATCAAAGTTAATCGAAAGCAAGTCCATACCATAATAAAGGCTAGCTAACAATCCAATGTCAGGATAATAATTTGAAGAAAGAAGCAACCAAGCAAAAATCGAAAAACCTGAAACAATAATTATTATCAAGCCCACTCTTTTGTTATCTGACATTGGCCACACCCTCCAGTTTTGATTAGTAAATATACCATTGACCAAACCTCAAGTCCACTGAGAGATACTTAACAGGCTTATAATTAAGTTGTATGTTATAATGTAGTTATTGGTGAGTGGTTTTAAGCCAGCACACCGCTCCGTCCCCTCCGGGGACTACACTGCTGGTGAGGGGGCAAGCCCCCTTCAATCCCCCAAAACCAAAAAAATAATAAAGGAGAAATGACATGGACGTTATTGATAAAAACAAAAACCAACTAAAGCGAACCATTGAAATGAAGGTTCGTGTGAATGATATTGAGTATAAAAAAATTAAAGAACTGGCTTACCTATACGGTAAACCTATGGCTGACATTTTTAGGGAGTCAGCCTTAACTGTTTCAAAATCACATAAGGGTGGTCGAAAAACTCAAAGAGCGGACCCTGCTTTAATAAGGGGTATAGCAAGAATCGGCAACAACTTAAATCAAATTGCCAAACAAGTTAATAGCACAGCTAAAGCTGGAGATGCTATTAACGTATTGGAATTGATTGATGTTCTTCACGGCATAAGAGCAGAAACAGAAAACTCAAGGAGCAACAGCAACACAAGGAAGTGTCAAATGATAGTTAAGTTTAGAAAACAAAAGCGAGGTGTCCCTAAAAACCCGCTCAGGGCGGCGAAAGGTGCCACAGGCTATCTGCTAGGCAACAAAGACCATAAAGGCCGTGAGCGAGCTTTTAAGCCCCTTCTGCTAGCTGGTTCGCCCGATGAATTCGAGCAGATTGTGGGTTTTGGCAATAGAGCCGGTCAGTATACGAGCGGTGGCTTGTATTTCGAGGAAACGAGAGAACAGCTAGTTGAGAAGCACGGAAGTAATCAAGCAGTAGATAAAATATTTAAAGATATAATGGAAAGATTTGAAGAAACCCTTTTCCCAGGTCTCGACAAGGACCAGTATTGCGGTGTTTGGATTCTTCATGAAGACAAAAGCAATATTGAATTAAACTTCATATTTGCAAAAGAAGAACTTAGAAGCGGAAAGCGATTAAATCCTTATTTTCATAAAGACGACCTACAGCGAGTCAATGCTTTTAAAAACATAATCAACCACGAGTATGATTTAAGCGACCCTGGGACCCCAGACAAGAAAAGGGCATCAACACCTGAGTTTTTTAATGAATACAAGCCAGTTGATGGAGCCAGCCCAGAGAGTAGCAGAAGGCATTTCAAAAAGGCTTTGACTGAATATATTTCCCAACTTGTTGAAGACGGATTTTACAAAAACAGGGACGAACTTATCGACTCGCTAAACACGACAGAATATAAAGTTTCAAGAGCCACAAAGAAGTCTATTTCAGTTATAAATCCCGAAACTGGCAAACCTGCAAGACTTGCAGGGGCTATCTTCGAAGAGGGAGCGGACTACAAGCACTTTTCAAGCGAAGATTACAGAAATGAACTCATGAGAAGATACGAAGAAGAGCGACTTGAAAAAATAAACAAACAAAAAGAAATATACGAAGAGAAAATGGATGAAAAAAAGAAAATACCTTATAAGCAAATATAACAAGGAGAATGGCTATGGAACAGCACATCAAAGAAATGATTTCAAACTTCATAATGAATCAAGAAGCGAGAATGAAGAAACTAGAAGAAGAGAATCAAGCATTGAGTCAAGAATTGACAGAAACGAACGAGCTTTTCTCGAAAGCCACAATGCTTTACGAGAACAAGCTGAACGACTTCAAAATGGCAGTTTCAAAAGATTTGAACGAAATGTCGAGAAGTTTAGAAGCACATCTAACCCATTCAACCGAATTGTTGAACGAATTAGAGAGATTAACGACTCGCTTAAAATAAAGGCCAAGAAGAAAAGCCTAAAAAACGACAAAGGCTTTTCAATGTAAAAGGGGCATTATTCGCCCCTTATGTTAAGTATTTCCGCTTTCAATAACTCATTTTTGCTTTCAAGAATGGCTTGCTTGTTGTAATACACGAAGCCATTACCTTCCACCTTCAGCACTATACCGCCCTCTATGACTTTGGCGGTATCGCTTGGATTTCCACTGAATAAATCGCAAAGCATATTTTCCATATCGCCCTCCTATGCTGCTTTCTTTTTTTCAGGTGGCTTCAAATAGTCTGAATCAACATCAAACGGGTCTTTTCTAAAATTAGCATTCCCGCCAAAGTTGTCTAATTCCCCAATCACTTTTCTGTGGAAATTAACATCCTTCTTCCACAAAATGCGAGGAGAAATTTCAATTCTTTCAAAAGCTGAACCAGATTTTTTAAAGTCTATTATATGTAATTCCTTTAGTTTTTTGAAAGACTTTGAAACCACTGTTGCATCAAGCCCCAACTCTTCAGCTATTGCTTTTTGTGTTTTTTTAACTCTATTCATATTAACTACATTATGCTTGCTTACCCTATTTGTTAAGTAGTTATAAACTGCATTATCAGTATTGTTGATGAGCTTTGTTTTTAAAAACAAAATCTCTTTTTCAATTCTGTTTTTTTGCTTTTCGTCTTCTGTGCTTTTCTTTTCAGATTTTAGTTGAAGTATTCTTTTTCTGATTTTTGTCTCATATTGTTCTAATCCCATAGTGTAACTCCCCTTGTTCTGTCCGTGAAGAAAAAAGCCACGGTAAAAACCACCTATTTTATTGTTGCTTTCATCTTCACTATTGTTATTTTCTAGTTCTGTGTTATAATTGTCCATATAAAAGGATCTCCTTTTTACTCAGATTAAAGTTAAAAGCACTCTTGCAGGAGTGCTTTTTTATTATAACACAAAAAGGTTTATATTGAAAGACTTTCAAGATATATTGAAAGTCTTTCAAGTAATGATTTTCATATGTCCCGCAAAAATGCTTGAAGAATGACTTTTTTTAAAAACGACCTATTTATATATATGGTCTTCTATGCTGTGATTATCCTGTAAATCTTTCAAGAGAACTTGAAAGTCTTTCAAGCCTTGATTTTCATATTTCCTATAGAAGTGCTCAAAGAATGACTTTTTTCAAAAACGACCTATTTATATAGTCTTTTATGAGCCATTTTTTTTATTGAAAACCACACCAAGCCCGCTCTCGCGGGCATCTCTTTGTTTTCGACCCTACCGCCCTATCGGGCTCTCGTTCGCTTCGCTCACTCACCTCCCGCCCTTCGGTTGGGGCTATTGAGTAAGGAGGAATTGGCTTTCTCTATCGTTAGCCTTCCGGTTTCGTGGTGGTAGCGACCAAGCCGGGCTTCGGCTAGAAGCCTCCAGAAGCTCGCCTGAGCGGTTTTGTGTGTGAAGGTATGGAAGCGGGCAGGGTTGGGTTAGGAAACGGCTCAGAACCGCTTTTAGACGGGGGAGATTTTGGGACAAAAGGTTGGGACAAATCGAAAAAGAAAAAGCCTCGCAACCTGTTGATTTGCGGGGCTTTTTCAGATCTGGCGGAGGGACAGGGATTCGAACCCTGGATAGGCTATTAACCTATGCCGGTTTTCAAGACCGGTGCATTCAACCGCTCTGCCATCCCTCCGGCTTATGGGTGCGTATAATAACAGCTTTCCCTTGGAAGTCAACGCCTTTTGAATCAATTAGTAGAGTCTTAAGCCTACTCGGGTAATGTCGCCGCCTTCCATCTCGCTGACCACCCAGTGAATGCCGTGCCAGTCCACGTCGTCCCCTACCACTGGGTGGCCGCCTACCCGCAGGGAGACGAACTCGGCCAGGGTCATCTCCTGCTCGCCGGGGCTCAGGGTCAGGCCGTAGGCCTGGGCAATGTCTTGCATCTGAGCGGTGCCGTCCAGGGTAAAGGTACCGAAGAACGCCCGCTCCTGCTTGAGCTTGGCATCGCCATTGAACAAGCGATTCAGGGCCACCAGGTCTTCACTGCGACCAATCACGCAGATCACATCGCCCAGCTTCAGTCGGGTGCTGCCTTTGGGGTGGAGCATGACGTGGTTGCGAAACAGCGCCGAGATCAAGGCGCCCGAGGGAAACCGCAGCAGCCGGATAGGCACATCGTCCAGGTCCTGGTTTTCCACCGTGTAGACGAACATTTCAAAATCGTTTTCCGGCAGGATGCCCAGCGGGCCGCGACGATTAGGCGTGGTGCCCACCGGCACCTGCACCTTCAGCCAGCGGGCCACCAGGTTGAGCGAACCGCCTTGAATCAGCAGCGACATCAACACCACGGCGAAGGCCACATTGAAGTAGAGCGAGGCATTTTCGACGCCGCCAATAACCGGGAAAATGGCCAGCACGATAGGCACGGCACCCCGCAAGCCTACCCAGGCAATAAAGAAGGTCTCGCGCCAGCGGAACTTGAAAAACGGCTTGATGGTGATCAGTACCGCCAGCGGCCGCGCGACAAAGATCAATGCCAACGCCACTAAACTGGCCGGCAGCGCCACTTCCCAGAGCTGGCTGGGCACGACCAGCAGGCCCAGCACCAGAAACAGGCCAATCTGGCTTAACCAGGCCAGCCCGTCATGCACCGGTAGAATAAAGTTGAGGTGCCTGCCTGGCTGATTGCCGATCATCAACCCAGCCAGGTAAATGGCCAGGAAGCCACTGCCGCCCAGCACGCTGGTAAGGCCAAAGACACTGAACCCCAAGGCAAGCGCCAGCATGGAGTAGAGGCCTGGCGCCAGGTCCAGCCAGCGCAACAACTTGGCGCTGCCCCAGCCGCCCGCCACGCCCACCAGCAGGCCGATGCCGAACTGAGAAACGAAGAACAGCAGCGTCTCGCTGATGCCAC
>NZ_LFGT01000003.1:161232-168554 GCF_002078115.1 Halomonas sp. BC2
AATATCCCCCACCAGCATCTCGACCAGCATCAGCGTCAGGAAAATCGCCATCGGGTCGTTGGTGCCTGACTCGATCTCCAACGTTGCCCCAACCCGCTCGTTGAGGTTTACCCCACGGCCACTGAGCATCGAGAACACGGCCGCCGCGTCGGTGGAGCCGACAATAGCCCCCACCAGCAGCCCCTGAATCAAGGTGAGGTCGAAGACCCACATGGCGATAACGCCCACGATGGCGCTGGTGATGAACACGCCAAGCGTTGCCAGCGAAAGGGCTGGACGAAACCCCACGCGAAACGTCTTGAGTCGTGTACGCAACCCACCATCCAGCAGAATCATGGCCAGCGCCAGATGGCCGATGATGAAGGCCATGGAGTAGTCATCGAACTCGAGACCCAATAAGCCCTCCTCCCCGGCCAGCATTCCCAGCCCCAGGAAGATCAGCAGCAGCGGTACGCCCATCATGGAGGACAAGCGGCTCGCTAGAATGCTAAGCGCCATGAGGGTACCGCCTACCAGAAAGAAGGTATTAATAGTGTCCATGAGTCTCCGTCTCTACATCAATGCCTTTCTATTATTGCATGTCCAAGCGAATTTTACTGGGCGAGTTGACCAGATGGCCCCAGGGCTAGCCAGAGACTTCCCCAGACAGCTAAACTCCGCCGTCGTACCCTCTGGAGTTCAGGTTATGTTGAACGCATTATTGCGTGCCCGTTCCATACTTACCCTAGTCTTAGTCGTTTTTTTATTATTTTCAATTTCAGCCACTTACGCAAATGATACAGAAACACCCGACACTCGCCCCGCGCCCTTGCAGCTTGAAAGTGATCTAGTGCTGCCTGAAGGGCTGTGGCCAAGCACTCCACCCCCCGAGGTAGAAGCGGCGCCCGTCGGAAGCGACAAGCCTGAGACATCTTCCCCGGAACAAGCATCCAGTGAAGACGATGCTCCCAGTATGGCGCTGGTACCACCGCCTCCTCTGGACCCACCGCCCATGAAGCACCTGAGCCTGATGCTCGATTGGTACTTGAGCCCCCAGCACGCCCCCCTGATCGTTGCCAGGGAGCGCGGGCTATTTGCCCTACAAGGGCTGGAGGTGGAACTACAGACGCCCGCCGACCCGGCTATCGCCATCAAGCTGCTGGCGGCCGGCGAGGTAGACCTGGCACTCTCACGCCAGCCGCTGCTGCACCTGAATGTGCATGATGGCGCCCCCATCGTGCGGATTGCCACGCTGGTCGAAACCCCGTTGAATGCCGTGATCGTGGCAGGCACCGCCACTTCGCCCGACCCCCTCCAGGGATTGGGCAGAGTCCACTATGGCTTCTCGACCCGCGAAGGGCGCGACCTACTGGCGGAACCGCTGGTGCCCCTGTCCCTGCGGCAAATCGATGAGTTCTCGCCCGCCGAAAACGTCCACTTCGATGCGGCCGGCGCTCTGCGCGAAGGGCGCGTCGACGCCATTGCCGACGGCTTTTATCTGACCCTGCCGGAAGAGCTGGCCTCAGACGGTATCGTAACCCACACGGTGCGTTATCAAGCGCTCGACATTCCCCGCCATGATGGCCTGATCCTGCTGGCCAACAGCGATTCTGTCGCGCGGCGGGCAGCCACCTGGTCGCGTTTGGTGACCGCACTGGAAGAGGCCAGCAACTGGATCGTCGACCACCCCGACGAGGCCTGGCAACTAGTGATCAACACTCAGCCAGTGCTCGACAACCCGGTCAACCAGGGCGCCTGGGCAAATATCGTGCGCCGCCTAGCGCTGAGCCCGGCCGCCCTGGATGAGCGTCGTTACAGCGCCTTCGAACGTTACCTGCTGGCCTCCGGCACGATAGAGGCCACGCTGCCTGCCTCGCGGCTGGCCATTAATCCGCATACCCTGGCCGAGCCATAAGCGCGCCCAGGCGGGAGCCGCAGGCAGCACTGGCGTTGAACACACCTGCCGGGCAGTTCGACATGGATACCTACCGCATTCTCAACCGCTTCATCCGCGACGCCGATCAGCACGGGCTGTCGATCGAGCCGCTGGGTTGAGTGGCTGGATTGGTGGTTGGATTGAGTGGGCTAGCGTCAGGAGTGCGCCGCAATAAAAGCGTCGATCCCCTGTTGAAACGCTTCTGGCTGGTCAACATGCAGCCAATGCCCAGCATTCTTCAGCGTCACCAGGCGGGCCCGTGGCAGCACTTCGCGTAGTTTGGGCAGCATCTCATCCGTCACGTAGTGAGAGTTGGCCCCACGCAGCACCAGCGCTGGCCCCTCATAGGCGGCCTCTCCTTCCGGCTCACCGATGATGTGCTCATAGCCACGCTGAATCTCGTCCAGCCCCACGCGAATGCTCATCCTCCCCTGCTCGTCTCGTACCAGGTTGGTGGCCAGGAACAGTCGCGTGGGCCGCTCGCTGACATGCTCGGCCAATAGCGCATCGGCTTCACGGCGATTGGCAGGCTTGGCGTCTCTGACGCGATTCAGCGCCGCGAACACATCGTCATGACCATGCTGGTAGGCCACCGGGGCGATATCGGCCACCATCAGCGACAAGCAGCGCTCGGGGGCTTGCCGAGCCAGCGTCATGGCCACTTTTCCGCCCATGGAGTGGCCAAGAATATGCGCGTTCTCGATGGAGAGCTTGTCCATCACGGCCAGCACGTCATCACTCATAGCGGTGTAGCGCATACCTTCGGCATGGGGCGAGCGGCCATGATTGCGCAGATCCACCGCCACCACCCGGCGCTGGCGCTGCCACACCTTGAGATGCGAGCGCCAGTTGTCGGCACTTCCCAACAATCCATGAATGACGATCAGCGGCGCTTGCTCAGGCGCTTCCACCTCGGCGGGCAGATCGATCACGTGCAGGTCGACAGTGGCCTGTTCGGTCATGGGGGCTCCTTGATGATTAAGCGGTGCGTGGTTCGGCATCTGTCTGGCCGGTCCATACCACCAGCCTACGCGTCAGCCACGCCAGCAATAAGCCGTACAACGGCAGGAAGAACAGCAGGCTGATCGCCAGTTTGATGACGTAGTCCACCGTGGCAATTTCCACCCAGTGGGCGGCCATGAACGGATCGGGGCTGTTGTAAAAGGCGGTCGCAAAAAAGGCAAAAGTATCCGCCAGGTTACCCAGGATAGTGGAGCAGACCGGCGCTACCCACCAGGCCCATTGGCGCAACCGGTCAAAGACCTGCACATCCAGCAATTGGCCCAGCACGTAGGCCAGGAAGCTGGCCAGGGCAATCCGCGCCACGAACAGGTTCCACTCGTCCAACGCCTCAAGGCCCGCGAAACTGCCTCGGGGAAACACCACTGACACTACATAGGATACCAACAGCGCGGGAAACATGACCCGTAATACGATGGCGCGTGCCGGCCCTTTACCAAACAGGCGTACGGTCAGGTCGGTGGCCAGAAAGATGAACGGAAAGCTGAAGGCTCCCCAGGTGGTGTGAAAGCCGAACAGCGTAAAGGGAAGTTGCACCAAATAGTTGCTGGCGGCAATGATGGCAATATGAAAGAGAACCATTACCGTCAGGCAACGGCGATGCTGAAGATCGGTGAGCGCAAACATGGAGCGAGACCTTTTTTTGGTGGCAAGAGGGGTTAGGGAACCCTCGTGAACAGCGTAATGACGCTACTGGGGCGCGCATTATACGCCTTCTCGCTGGTAATGAAAGCCGCCCAGACGCGCGGGGCGGCCATCGAAGCTTCAGCTCTGCTGAGGTTTCGCTTGCTCTGCGGCACCTACCTGACGCTGACACATGGCGTCATGCACGTCATCGAGGCTAGTGGGGTCATCGATGGTCGATGGAATACCGTAGGACTTGCCATCGGCGATATTGCGCAGCAGCTTGCGCAATATTTTGCCCGAACGGGTTTTCGGTAGCCGATTGACCACCAGCACCTGCTTGAAGCAGGCAATCGGGCCGATATGTTCACGCACCCGCTCGATGAGTTCGGCTTCCAGCGTCGCTTCGTCGCCCTGGAAGCCATCCTTGGGAATGACCAGCCCTATCGGGAGCTGCCCTTTCAACTCGTCATGAATGCCAATCACCGCGCATTCGGCCACCGCCGGGTGAGCACCCACCACTTCCTCCATTTCACCGGTAGAGAGGCGATGCCCCGCCACATTGATCACGTCATCGGTGCGCCCCATGATGAACAGGTAGCCCTCCTCATCGAAATAGCCACCATCCCCGGTCAGGTAAAAACCTGGGAAAGCCGCCATGTAGGCACTGTGGAAACGCTGCGGGTCCTGCCATACGCCGATCAAACAGCCTGGCGGCAGCGGCTGCTTGATCACCACGCTGCCCTGCTGCATGGCCTCGGCCTGCTCGCCGTCGCGATCCAGAATGCGTACGTCGAAGCCGGGCACGGGATACGTGGCCGAACCGGCCTTGGTGGGCACGGCTTCGATGCCGGGCAAGTTGGCGGCAATCGGCCAGCCGGTTTCGGTTTGCCACCAATGATCGATCACCGGTACGTCCAGCAGGTCATCCAGCCAATGGAACGTGGGTGGATCGAGCCGCTCCCCCGCCACATACAGATGTTTCAGGCTGCTGATATCGTATTGTGAGAGTAGCCTGGCATCCGGATCCTCTTTCTTGATGGCACGGAATGCCGTGGGCGCTGTAAAGAAGCTCTTGACGCGGTACTCCTCGATCAGCCGCCAGAACGCCCCGGCATCCGGCGTGCGCACGGGCTTGCCTTCGTATACCACCGTGGTGCAGCCACGTAGCAGCGGCGCGTAAACGATATAGGAGTGCCCGACGACCCACCCCACATCCGAAGCCGTGAACATCACATCGCCCGGCGCCAGGTCGTAAATGGCCTCCATGGAGTAGTGCAGCGCCACGGCGTAACCACCCGTATCGCGTACCACGCCCTTGGGCTTGCCCGTGGTGCCGGAGGTGTAGAGGATATACAGCGGATCGGTCGCCTTGACGGGCACACAGTCAGCGGCCTGGGCACTGGCTTCGAGCGTTGCCCAATCGTGATCCTCCGGCTGCAGCTCGGCCTGGTGGGCGTCGCGCTGGAACACCACGCACGCTTGGGGTTTGAAGCTACTCAGCTCGATGGCGCGCTCCACGATGGGCTTGTAAGGCAGCACCTTGTCGACCTCCACCCCGCAAGAAGCCGCAATGACTACCCTTGGCTCGGCATCTTCGATGCGTACCGCCAGCTCGTGGGGGGCAAAGCCGCCAAAGACCACGGAGTGCACCGCGCCCAGGCGGGCACAGGCGTACATGGCAATCAGCGCCTCTGGTACCATGGGCATGTAAATGACCACCCGGTCACCCTTGGTGACGCCCAATTGCGCCAGGCCTCCGGCTACCTTGGCGACCCGGTCGCGCAGCTGGCGGTAAGTGAGCGTCTGTTTGCCGCGGGTAACCGGCGAGTCCCAGAAAATGGCCGCCTGTTCGCCGCGGCCCTGCTCTACGTGTACATCGATGGCAGCGTGGCAGATATTGAGCACGCCATCACCAAACCAGCGGGCATGCCGCTGTTCGTCATAGCTGAGGATAGTACTGGGGGGCGTATACCAGGGCAGTTTGCGAGCCTGTGCGGCCCAGAACGCTTCTGGCTGTTCAACCGACTGCTGGTAGATGGAGTGGTAACGGTTCATGGCGGCCTTGTCATTGTTGTGAACTTGATTGTTGACACTCTACAAAGCAAAGCGCGCTTTCACCCTCATACTATGGGCTTAAATTCGACCAAAGCGAATATGGAAAAGAAAGATTGTCGACAAAAAATCGACGCTTACCATTGATAGAACGTTAATCGCGCATTTGGACAAAAAGCGCTAAATTAATGATCATTCAACAACCCAATCCTCGCGACGCGACGATGGCTACATAATCAATAACAACGCTGTCACCACAGTGTAGGCAAGGAGAGTTTCATGTCTGCTTCTACTAGCGCCGCTGCACGCCTTCTGGAACACAATGGGCTCGCCATCGAGGCTGGCACCCAGCTGCTCAAGGCTCTGGCCAATGAAAAACGGCTGCAAATTCTTTGCTTGCTGGCAGAGACGGAGCTCTCTGTCACGCAGATCAATCAACAGCTGTCGCTGAGCCAGTCTGCGCTTTCCCAGCACCTGGCCATTTTGCGCCGAGACAAGCTGGTCGATACGCGCCGTGAATCGCAAACCATCTATTACTCGCTCAACAGTGACAGCGCCAGGGCGATCATCAGTACCCTGGCACAGCACTATGCGGCCTGACGCTGTCAGGTCAACGACGCAACCAACCGGCTGACTCGACCACCCCCAGCGCTTTCACCAGCGCATTCTCGATGCCCGCCGACACCGCAAGGCCAAACCGGCGCCCCATGGTCTTCGGCGGTTCCAGCTTCACCCGGTATACCTGCGCATCGGCCATGCGCTCGACCAGGTAGGCTTCGCTGGTGCCCACGCTGTCTACCAGCTTGTGTTCCAGCGCTTCGCTGCCGTACCAGATCTCTCCCGTCGCCAGCTGCTCGATATCCATGTCGGGTCGGTGGCTGGCCACAAAAGACTTGAACAAACGATGGGTATTCTCGAGGTCGTCGATGAACTTCTCGCGCCCTTCCTCGGTGTTTTCTCCCAGTATGGTCAAGGTGCGCTTGTACTTGCCAGCGGTGAGCAGCTCCACGTCGATATCGTTGCGTTTAAGTAAACGGTGGATGTTGGGCACCTGAGCCACGACCCCAATGGAGCCAATGACCGCAAATGGGGCCGCTTTGATGTGGTGAGCGGTACACGCCATCATATAGCCACCGCTGGCCGCGACTTTATCGATACACACCGTGGTGGTCAGCCCCGCTTCCCGCAGCCGGTCCAACTGAGCCGACGCCAGCCCATAGGCGTGCACCAATCCGCCCGCCGACTCCAGACGCACCACCACTTCGTCACTGGCGCTGGCCACATCGATCACCGCCGACACTTCCTGGGCAAAGGTTTCAGCCTGGGAGGCCTTGATATCGCCATGGAAATCCAGCACCCATAGTTTTTGAACAGCGTCAGAAGGACTCTTACCCTGCTTGGCCGCCTTTTGCCGCGCCTTCTCTTCCTGGCGGAAGGCCTTGATCAGCTTCTTGCGGGCGCCCTGCTCGGTCGTGTTGACCCGCAGCCGCCGGCCACGGGCTCGACGCTGGTCGTTCAGGGATTCTACCTGTAGCCTCAATCCCGATGACGGGGACTCCTTGCTTCGCATCACCAGCATCAGCAACGCTGCCGCTGCTGCCAGCACCAGCGTGGTTTGCAGCAGGAAAGTGCCCATTTCCACCAACCATTCCGCCATGACTCATCTCCTCAGGTATTTTTAAACGCTGGAAAGTATTAGTGTACGGGC
>NZ_LFGT01000003.1:169461-188766 GCF_002078115.1 Halomonas sp. BC2
GGAGGACGTCAACCGCAGATTGTGAGGAAGTGTCAACGAGGCTTGATTAAAACAACTGTTTGAAATACTCTCGTGAGATAACGTCAATCCACATCAACTGTTACGTGAGCATACCTTATGTCATCCAATACCCTTGAAAAACTGCAATCCCGCTTCGACCCCGAAGCAGCCAAAGGCATGAACGAAGTTTTCCAGTTTCATTTTTCCGATGCTGGCAGCCACTATCTCTCGGTTCAGGACGGTAGCCTGGGAGTGCATGAAGGCGAACACGACGACCCTTCGGTGAGCTTGAGCCTGAGCACCGATACCCTCAAGGGCATCATGAGTGGCGACATCAATGGCATGACCGCGTTCATGACCGGCAAGCTCAAGGCGACCGGCAATGTCATGCTGGCCACCAAGCTGACTAGCCTGTTTCCGGGCAGGTAAGCCCTCAGCGCCAGCGGGCCAGGTGCGTTTCGATCAAGTCCCGTGAAATAGAGTAAGGCGGCGGCAGCGCAGGCAGCTGCCGCGGCGAAAACCAGGCAGCATCGCTGATTTCGACCCCGTCGATCATGATCCGCTGAGTGGTCGCTTCCGCAAAATAGCCCAGCATCAGCGAATGCGGGAAAGGCCATGCCTGGCTGTGGTGATAGCGCAGTTGATCCACATGCACCCCCACCTCTTCGAACACTTCTCGGTGCACCGCCTCCTCTGCTGACTCCCCCGGCTCGATGAACCCTGCCAGGGTAGAGTAGCGCCCGGGCGGAAAGCGCGGGCTGCGGGCCAGCAGCATGGCTTCCCCCCGGGTCACCAGCGTGATGATACAGGGTGAAATTCGCGGGTAGTTGCGATGCCCGCACGCATAGCAGTGCATGGCGAATTCGGCTTCCAGCTTGGAGGCTCGCTCACCACAGCGGCTGCAAAAACGGTGGTTTTCCAGCCAGGCACCGACCTGCAAGGCCGTGGCCAGCAGGCTAAACCATGAGGCTGGCAGTTCTGATAGCCACTGGCTCCCCTCTATCCAGCCATCCCCCGGCGCACTTTCGACCTGCAAAGCCACGGGCTCGTCATGCCAGTAGCACAGGGGCTGCATGTGCTCGTCCCAGGGCTGATGGGGCTGAAGCGGAGACAGCTCACCCACCAGCGGTGCCGGTGCTATATGGCTGCGCGCGACGCGAATCACTCGGCCTTCACGCGCATGGTGCGGAATTTCACGTCTAAGCATCGGCCGTACCACTCTCACCGCTTGCCGACAGCCAGCGCAGTTGATGCGCCTGGCACTTTGCCTGATGGGCGGCCTGCTCTTCTGCACTGGGGCGAATCACTCGTAGCTGCCCTGGCGCCAGCGACAGCCGCTGAACCGACAGCCCTTCGTTGGCTTGGCGCTCTTTACGCTGGCCATTGTCACTCTCGGCATCCAGGGTTAACGCCGTTTGCCCACCGGTCATCGCCAGGTAGACATCGGCCAGAATTTCCGCATCCAGCAAGGCCCCGTGAAGCACCCGGTGGCCATTATCGATGTCATATCGCTTGCAAAGCGCATCCAGATTGTTGCGCTGGCCCGGGTGCATTTCGCGGGCCATGACCAGCGTATCGAGGATACGGCAGTGCTCCCTGACCGGCCCCAATACCGGCGACTTGCGCCGCTTGTTGAGCATGTTCAGCTCGTGGTCGATGAAGCCCACGTCGAACGGTGCGTTGTGAATGACCAGCTCGGCCCCGTCGATGAAGGCCCAAAAATCGTCGGCAATCTCAGCAAATACCGGCTCGTTGGCTACTTTGGCATCATCGATGCCATGGACGGCCACCACCTCGGCATCGATATGACGCTCGGGGTTGATGTATTGGTGGTAGGTGCGCCCGGTGAACCGCCGATTGACCATCTCGACGGCGCCGATCTCTACCAGACGGTGGCCATCCTTGGGGTCGATACCTGTCGTTTCGGTATCCAGAATTACCTGGCGCATGGGGTCTTGCTCCTCTGATGCTCATCGATGGCTTCGTTGGCCAGGGCGTCGGCGCGCTCGTTACCGGGGTGGCCACTATGCCCTTTGACCCAGTGCCACTCGACACGATGGCGCTGGGTCTCTTCGTGCAGTGATTTCCAAAGCTCGGCATTCTTCACTGGCTGTTTGGAAGCGGTTTTCCAGCCGCGTTTCATCCAGTTGTGAATCCACTGGGTAATGCCCTGGCGGACGTACTGCGAATCGGTCCACAACGCCACTTCACAGGGCTTGTTGAGCGTGCGCAGCGCCATGATGGCCGCCATCAACTCCATGCGATTGTTGGTGGTGTTCGCCTCGAAGCCTTTCAAGGTCTTCTCATGGGTACCGCTGACCAGCAGCACTCCCCATCCGCCGGGGCCAGGATTGCCACGACACGCCCCATCGGTATACACCGTGACACGGGGCAGCTCACTGGCTGCTTGGTTACTCACGCTCACTATCCTTTTCTATACGTCGTTTTCCAGCGGGTAGCCGGGCGGCTGTGCTGGTGCGTGTGACGCCAAGAGACGACGAAACCGGCGTACGCAAACCAAACTTGACGCGCTGGATGGGGGCATGACGCTGCCGACGCTGCGCCTGAATCATGTAACTCTCACCCAGCGGCATGTTGTGGCGTCGGCCCAGCCGCTCCCAGCGTTCGCGGCAAGTGGTGCTCATGGGGCCACGAAAACAGCAGTAGTCTACGCGCTCCACCTCGAAATCGACAAACGCGAGCCAGTCCCGCAGGCGGTTCACCGTGCGCCACTGGCCTTGCCACGGATATTCGGCCTTGCGCCACCGGCGACTGAGCCCGTTGAGGCCTACCGGGTTGAAGCCAAACAGCACCAGCACACCGTTGTCGGCGGTCACACGGGCGGCTTCCTGCAGCGTATGGTGCGCATCCGGCAAATATTCGAGCCAGTGATGAATCGCCATGACGTCCAGACAGCGGTCCGGGAGCGCCAGCTGTTCCGGGGGGCAAATCAGGGTGGACTCACCCTCTGCGCTCTCTCTGTTCGGCGCCCAGACCACCTGATGGGCAATACTGGACATGGTCATCAATGGCGGGGCCATCCCCATCTCCAGGCTGTGCCCACCTTTTCGACCTTCTACCACCGGCCCCAGGCAGGCGCGCTGGGCTTCCCACAGCGAACGCCCGGCATCCGTTTGCCAATAGGCGCGAGCCTGAGCCAGAGAGCGGGCAAGTCGTGTGACATCCGGCGAATTTGACATGAACGACTCTTGCCTCCACAGTATTGGGCTTTTGAAGGGCGCGCTGCCACATGATGCGGCGCACGGCAATTTTCGAGCAGGTCTGACAAACTCCGAGGGATCTCGCCCATGATGAGCGTGACACCGATACCCGCCTTAAGCGACAACTATATTTGGCTGATAAGACAGGATAACAGTCAAGGCGTTTGCGTGGTGGACCCCGGTGAAGCGCCCCCCGTGATCGATTTCCTCGAGCGAGAATCCCTGACCCTCGATTCGATTTTGATCACGCATCATCATCATGACCACACCGGCGGGCTGGCGGCGCTGAAAGAGCGCTACGCCCCCTTGGTGATTGGTCCCCATAACCCGGATATTCAAGGTATCGACCAGCGTGTCGGCGAGGGCGATCAGGTAAGAGTGTTGGGTCGCGCCTTCGAAGTGATGGAGACCCCCGGCCATACGCTGGATCATATCAGCTACTTTACACCGGGTATTCCCGCCCTTCTGTTCTGTGGCGACACGCTGTTTCATGCTGGCTGCGGCCGTCTTTTCGAAGGCACGCCGGAGCAAATGCTGAACTCACTGCGTCGTCTTGCGGAACTCCCCCAGGAAACACTGGTCTTTGCAGCGCATGAATATACTCAGGCAAATCTGAGCTTTGCACGTGCTGCGGATCCTGACAACGATGCTGTAACACGCGCACAACAGGAGTGCGAGAAGGCCAGGGCGCTAGGCAGGCCCACCTTACCCAGCACGATAGGACGCGAGCTGACGATCAACCCTTACCTGCGTGTCGGCACCGAAAGCGTGCGCTTGGCCGCTGGCATGCAAGGGGCAAATGACGACGAACTCGCTACGTTCACCACTCTGCGCGAGTGGAAGAACCGTTTTTAAGAACGCTATCGAACAGAAACGAATACACTATGACTTATCGAACGCTTCGCCAGCGCTTGTTATTGAGCGCCGGCAGTACGGTTATTATGGGCCTTTTTTTGGCCGCCGCCGCGAATACTCAAGCCTCTGCCACGGACCCTCAGTGGGGCTCCCACGCCAGCAGCGACGACGCCTCCTCTGCGCTGGATAATGCCGAAGATGCCTTGACGGCCCGACCCTCTGCGTTTCAGCACCACTTCTGGGAAGCCCTCGAACTCCAGCCCCAGGACGCCTGGAGCATCCTGCGCTCGAGTTTTCAGTGGCAGGAGAAGCACCTGCCTGCCGATGCCCAGGCCCGGGTAGACGAGTGGATTCAATTCTACAGCGCCAGCCCCCAGAATATCGCCTCGATCACCGAGCGTGCCACGCCCTGGCTTGCCTGGATTGCCCAGCAGGTATCCGAACGAGGCCTGCCCGGTGAAATTGCCCTGATCCCCTTCGTCGAAAGCTCCTTCGACCCCAGCGCCCGCAGCCATATGGGCGCCGCCGGGTTATGGCAGTTCATGCCCGGCACCGGTGATGCACTGGGCCTGGTACGCAACGGCCAGTACGATGGTCGCCTGGACGTGGTGACGTCCACCGACGCCGCGCTCAATTACCTGGAAATGCAGGCCGACGAGTGGTACGAAGGCGACCTGATGCTCTCTCTGGCGGCTTACAACGCAGGCGCAGGCACGGTCAATCGCGCACGCCAGCAGGCCCAGAACCAGGGCCTGGCAGGCCACTACTGGGATCTGGCGCTGCCCAACGAAACCATGCAGTACGTTCCCAAACTGAAGGCCATTGCCACTATCATCGACAACCCCGAACGCTATGGTGTCAGCTTGCCTGACATTCACGCGGAACCGGCCTTTGCCAAGGTACAGCTGGAACAGCCCGTCAGCCTGGCACAGGCCTCTCGCATGCTGGATGTCAGCCAGTCGGCCCTGGCCGAGCTGAACCCGGGCCTGTTGAACGGCAGCATCGATCCCAACAGCGCACAAACGCTGCTGGTACCCGAGGAAGTGGACACCCAGGTGCTGGCACAGCTATCACAATCCAGCGGCAGCTACGTGGCAACGGACTCCCCTTCGGTACACCGCGTTGAACGGGGCGACAATCTTTCCACAATTGCCGCACGCTATAATCTTGATCAGCAAGATTTAATCAGGTGGAATGGGCTGGATCGCCCGGAAGCCCTACAGCCCGGTCAGCTGCTCTCATTATCGGGTGGCTAGGGCGGCCTGAACCCCGTGACCACCCCGGTTTTGCCACTACAGGACGTTACCAATGCCACGCGGTGAGTTGTTGTCGAAAGCAGTTCTACTGGTCGGTGGCCTATTGCTGAGTGCCACGTTATGGGCCTCACCGCCAGGCGAGGGTAGCGCCCCCGTCCCCACGGTGCATGGGCTATCGCTTTACGATAGCCCTGAGCTGCCCGAAGACTTTGCCTACTTCCCCCATGTCAACTCCCAGGCACCCAAGGGCGGTTCCATCACCCATACCGCCGTGGGCGGCAGTTTCGACTCCACCAACCCTTTCATCATTCGCGGCACTCCCGCCACCGGCATCTCACAAATTTACGACACGCTGATGGAGAGCAACCCCAACGAGCCGTTCAGTCTGTATGGCCTGCTGGCCCGTGGCGTGCGCCTGGACCCTGAGCGTGAGTGGATCGAGTTCGATCTGCACGAGCAGGCACGCTTTCAGGATGGGGAGCCGGTCACCGCTTACGACGTAGTCTTCACCTTTGACCTGCTGCGCGAACAGGGCAATCCTTTCTACGCCAGCTACTATGCCGGGGTAGAAAAGGTCACGGCGCTCAGCGAACATCAGGTACGTTTTGAATTCAACGACACTCAGTCCCGCGAGCTGCCGTTGATCGTCGCGCAGATGCCGATCCTGCCGCGCCACTATTGGGAACCCCGTGACTTTACCGCCCCCACCCTGGCGGCCCATCCGGGCTCTGGCCCCTACCGCATCAGCGAGGTCGACCCTGGCCGCCGTATCGTCTACCAGCGCGACGATAATTACTGGGGCAAGGATCTCCCCGTCAATGTCGGGCGCTATAACATCGACCGCATCACCTACGAGTACTATCGGGATCGTGATATCGCCTGGGAGGCTTTCAAGGCGGGCTTGACCGATTTTCGTATCGATGCCCGCGCCGCCACCTGGGCGATTGGCTACGACTTTCCGGCCTATCGCCAGGGGCAGATCAAACGGATTACCGTGCCCGACGTCAATCCCTCGATGATGCAGGCCTTCGTGTTCAACCTGCGGCGCGAGAAATTCCAGGACCCACGGGTACGCGAGGCGCTGAGTCTCACCTTCGATTTCCCGTGGCTAAACACCAATATCTTTTACGATACGTACTACCGCACCGAGAGCTTCTTTCAAAACTCCGAAATGGAAGCCGTCGGCCTGCCTACCGAAGAAGAGCTGGCGCTGCTGGAGCCCTTCCGTGACGAGCTGCTGGCGTCGCATCGATCCGAGCGGCTGTTTACCGACCCGCTGCCCATCGAGCACCCCACCGAGCTACGCGAACGACTCCGGCGTGCACTGACGCTGTTGGAAGACGCCGGATACGTGGTGGAAGATGGCGTATTGATCAACGAGCAGACGGGGCGGCCGCTTAGTCTGGAAGTATTGATGTACGACACCGGCATGGAACGGGTGGTACAGCCCATGCTGCGTAACATGGCGCGCCTGGGTATCCAGACCTCCATGCGCATCGTCGATATCAACCAGTATCTGAACCGCGTGCGCAGCTACGATTACGACATGGTCATCAGCCACTTCCCCCAATCCAACAACCCCGGCAACGAGCAGCGCGACTACTGGACCAGCGCGGCCGCCGAGTCGCCACAGAGCCGTAACCGCATGGCTCTGGCGCATCCGGCCGTGGACTCGCTGGTGGAACAGCTGATTCGCGCCGAGGATCGAGCAACCCTCGATACCATTACCCACGCGCTGGACCGTGTGCTGCGCTGGGGGTTCTATGTGATTCCCCACTACCACTCGGGAGAAACCCGGATTGCCGTGTGGGACAAGTTTGGCTACCCCGATCCAGCACCGGCCTACGCCATGGATCTGGATGCCTGGTGGGTCGACAGTGAGCGTGAAGCGGCGCTGGAGCGGCGCAACCGACGCCGTTAATCGCTGAACGCAGAACAAGACAATGGCTCAACTCTCATTTCATGGGGTGCACCGTGGCACGCTATACACTTCGCCGACTGCTACTGATGATCCCGACACTGTTCGGCATCATGCTGCTGAACTTCGTGATCGTTCAGGCAGCACCGGGAGGGCCTATCGACCAGATGCTGGCCCGTTTCGAAGGGGCCGACGCCATGGCCAGTACGCGCCTGGACATGGGCGGTGCCGACATTCAGGTCAGTGACGACTCCCGTGGCGCCCGCGGTATAGACCCGCGCTTTATCGAACAGCTGGAGCAGCAGTTCGGGTTCGACAAACCCGCCCATGAGCGCTTCATCGGCATGATGGTGGACTATCTGACCTTCGATTTTGGCACCAGCTTCTTCCGCGACCGCCCGGTGATCGAGCTGATGGTCGAGCGCTTGCCGGTCTCCATCTCGCTGGGCCTTTGGACCACCCTGCTGGTCTACCTGATTTCGATTCCGCTGGGCATTCGCAAGGCGCTGCACCACGGTTCTCGATTCGACGTGTGGAGCTCAGGGCTGGTCATTGTCGGCTACGCCATCCCCGGCTTTCTGTTCGCCATCCTGCTGATCGTGCNGTTTGCGGGGGGATCGTATCTGGACTGGTTCCCGCTGAGAGGCCTTACTTCCCCCCGATTTTGCCGACCTCTCCACCTGGGGCAAGATCAAGGACTACTTCTGGCATATCACGCTACCGGTACTGGCCGCCGCCATCGGCAGTTTCGCCACGCTCACCATGCTGACCAAGAACAGCTTCCTGGATGAAATCCACAAGCAGTATGTGTTGACGGCGCGCGCCAAGGGCGCCGACGAGCAGCGTATCCTGTATGGCCACGTGTTCCGTAACGCCATGCTGATCATCATCGCCGGACTACCTTCGGCGATGATCGGCATTTTCTTTACCGGTGCGCTGCTCATCGAGGTGATTTTTTCGCTGGATGGGCTGGGGCTACTGGGTTTCGAGGCCGTCATGCAACGCGACTACCCGGTCATCTTCGGCACCCTGTTCCTGTATACCGTCATCGGGCTGGTGCTCAAGCTGATTTCTGACCTGACCTACGTGTGGGTCGACCCACGTATCGATTTCGCCTCCAGGGAGTCCTGATATGCGCGCCATCTCCTCCCGCCTTTCCCCAATTACCCGGCGACGCTGGGCGGCGTTCAAGGCTAACCGGCGGGCACGCGTCTCGCTGTGGCTGTTTGGCGTACTGTTCATCATCAGCCTGTTCGCGGAGCTGATCGCCAACGACAAACCCATCGTGATGCAGTTCGACGGCCAGTGGTACGTTCCCTTGCTGGTCGACTATCCGGAAACCGAGTTCGGCGGCTTTTTGCCCACCCGTACCGACTATCTCGATCCATTCATTCAACAGCAGATTAGCGACCATGGCTGGGCGCTCTGGCCCATCATCCCCTTTTCGTATCAAACCCTCGACATGCAGATGAGCCGCCCCTCTCCAGCCCCACCCGATGGGCGCCACTGGCTGGGCACCGATGATCAAGGGCGCGATGTCATGGCCCGGGTGATTTATGGCTTTCGTCTCTCGGTGGCTTTCGCGCTGGTGTTGACCACAGGCTCGCTGGTCATCGGGGTCATTGCCGGTGGCCTGCAGGGCTATTTCGGCGGCAAGGTGGATCTCATCGGCCAGCGTTTCACGGAGATATGGTCCGGGCTGCCGGTGCTGTTCCTGCTGATCATTCTGGCCAGCTTCGTGCAGCCGGGCTTCTGGTGGCTACTGGGCATCATGCTGCTGTTTTCCTGGCTGGGCCTGGTGGATATCGTGCGCGCCGAGTTCCTGCGCGCCCGCAACCTGGAGTACGTGCGGGCTGCCAAGGCCATGGGGCTTCCTTCCCGACTCATCATGTGGCGCCATGTCCTGCCCAACGCCATGGTGGCCACGCTTACATTCATTCCGTTCATCTTTACCGGCGCCATCGGCACCTTGACAGCACTCGACTTTCTGGGCTTCGGCTTGCCCCCAGGCGCCCCCTCGCTGGGTGAACTGGCGGCACAGGGCAAGAACAACCTGCATGCGCCCTGGCTCGGTATCACGGCCTTCATGACGCTGGCCATCATGTTGTCACTGCTGGTATTCATCGGTGAAGGCCTGCGGGATGCCTTCGATCCTCGCCACGTCAAGCAAGGCGCCACTGCTGCCGGGGAAGCCGCCCATGTCTGAACTTAGCTCCACCCCTCTGCTGCACCTGAACGACTTCAGCGTGGCGTTCGATGGCCAGGTGGTGGTCGACAAACTGTCGCTGTCGCTGAATGCGGGGGAAACCCTGGCCATCGTCGGAGAGTCTGGCTCGGGCAAGTCGGTCTCCGCGCTGGGCGCCATTGGCTTGCTGCCCAGCAATGCCCAGGTCGTTGGCCAGCGCCTGCTGGAAGGCCGTGACCTGAGCCAGCTGCGTGAGCGGGACTGGAACACGCTGCGGGGCAACCGCGTCGGGTTCATTTTTCAGGAGCCGATGACATCGCTCAACCCGCTGCATCGCATTGGCAAGCAGGTAGGGGAAACTCTGCACCTGCATCAGGGGTTGAGCGGACAAGCGGCCAGGCAGCGGGCGCGAACGCTGCTGGAGCAGGTCAAACTGCCCCGCCCCGACGAGCTGCTGGACGCCTGGCCTCACCAGCTCTCAGGAGGCCAGCGCCAGCGCGTCATGATCGCCATGGCCATCGCCAACAACCCCGCACTGTTGATTGCCGACGAACCCACCACGGCGCTGGACGTCACGGTACAGCAGGAAATTCTGGCGCTACTCAAGGAGCTACGCGATCACCACGGCATGGGGCTGCTGCTGATCAGCCACGACCTCAACCTGGTGCGTCGCCATGCCGATCGTGTCTGCGTGATGTATCGCGGCAAGGTAGAAGAAACCGGGCCCGTCGCACAGGTCTTCGCCAACCCGCAAAGCGACTACACCCGAGCACTTATCGCCGCCGAGCCGGAGGGCCGACCTGCAGCGCCGCTCAGCAGCGCTGCCCTGCTGAGCGCCCGCCAGCTGCGCGTCAGCTTCAAACGTCCCAAGACGCGGCTGTTCCAGCGCCAGCCCCCGGCTTTCGAAGCGCTGAAAGCCACCGATCTGCACATAGCATCCGGTGAGACCCTGGGCATCGTGGGCGAGTCCGGGTCGGGCAAGACCACGCTGGCCTCGGCCATCATGCGGCTGGTGGCCAGCGAGGGAGATGTGAGCCTGGGCGATGCACGGCTGAGCGAGCTGACGGGAGACGCCCTGCGGCGCCAGCGCCATCGGCTGCAGATGGTGTTTCAGGACCCCTACGGCGCGCTTTCTCCGCGCATGCCCGTGTTCGACATCGTCAGCGAAGGGTTGCGCTTTCACTTTCCGCGCCTGAGCGACCACGAGGTCAGCGAGCGCGTCCGCCAGACCCTGACGGAAGTCGGCCTGCCCGAAAGTTGTGCCGACCGTTACCCCCACGAGTTTTCAGGCGGCCAACGCCAGCGTATTGCCGTGGCTCGGGCCATCATCCTGGAGCCCGAGCTGCTGGTCCTCGACGAGCCTACCTCTGCCCTGGACCGCACCGTGCAAAAGCAGCTGGTCACGCTACTGCGAGAACTGCAGGCCAGGCGGCAGCTCAGCTATCTGTTCATCAGCCACGACCTGGCCGTCGTCCGCGCCATGGCACACCGCATCATGGTGTTGAAAGATGGCGAGGTGGTCGAACAGGGGGATTGTCTTGACGTGCTGGCCAACCCTAGCCACCCGTATACCCAAGCGCTTTTGAGTGCCGCTCACCTTTCGTGAGCAGGCTGAAAAGCTGATCACCAAGGGCATTTCTGGCAAAATCCATCGCTGGCGGATAGCGCTCGATCCGAGCCTCTCCGCCAGCGTCTGAAAACATCCAAAGGTGTGGTCATTTTTTCAGGCTAGATAAGATAACGGTATAAATATGGCCCGTTTAAAAGCTGTCGATCTCTTCCTGAGTCAACGCCCGCCACTCGCCCGGTGCCAAATCGTCGGGCAACGCAAGGCTACCGATCGAGTGCCGATGGAGCGCCTCGACGTGGTTGCCCAAGGCAGCAAACATCCGCTTTACCTGATGGTAGCGGCCTTCGGTAATGGTCAGCTCCGCCTGCTGCGGGGTAATGAAACGCAGCGTGGCCGGCTGGGTGGGAGTCTCTTCACCTTCCAGCAGCAGGCCTTCGGCCACGCGCTCGACCGCCTGCTGAGCCGCCTCACCTTCCATGGGCTCGGCCAGCTCGGCGAGATACACCTTGGCACAGCGGTGGCGCGGCGAGGTCACCCGGTGGGACCACTGCCCGTCATCGGTCAATAGCAGCAGTCCGGTGGTGTCCACATCCAAGCGCCCTACCGGCTGAAGGCGTTCTACCTTGGGCTCATCGATGATATCGATGACCCGCGGATACAGACCCCGGCGTGCGGTGCACTCCACGTCCCTGGGCTTGTGCAACATGATATAGCGCAGCCCCACCAGCTCGAGACGCTCGCCATTCAAACGCACCTCGTCCTGGGCCGTGTCGATATGGGTAGCGGCTTGCTTGATGGGCTCGCCATTCAGCGTCACTTCGCCATTTTTCAAGGCGCGCTTGGCGAGGCTGCGGGTCAGCGCAGAGGTTTCACTCAAAAAACGATCAAGGCGCATTATTGGCCCACTCCCGGCAGCAGCGAAAAGCGATCGGCATCTTGCCAGGCAGGAAATTTGTCACGAAAGGCATCCAGTTCCGTCTTGTCGAGCGTTCCGGTGTCGATGAACGCGGTATGGGCAGGATGGTCGATGAGCGGTTCGCCCTTGAAATCGACCAGCATGGAGTCGCCGCTATAGGCCAGCCCCTTGGCGTCTTCGCCCACGCGATTGACGCCTATCACATAGGCGAGGTTTTCCACCGCGCGAGCTTGCAGCAGCGTACGCCACGGATGGCGACGCGGGGCGGGCCAGTTAGCCACGCACAGCACGGCATCATACTCGAAATGCTCGCCTTCTGCTGGCTGCTGGCGCATCCACACCGGAAACCGCAGGTCGTAGCAAACGCTGAGCTGCAGCTTGAATCCCTTGAGTTCGACGATCTGCCGCGCCGACCCCATGCCGTATCGCTGATGCTCTCCCGCCATGCGGAATAGGTGGCGCTTATCGTAGTAGCGCAGCTCGCCGTCGGGCGTCGCCCACATCATGCGATTGTAGTAGTGGCCATCATCCACGATGGCCACGCTGCCGGTCATCACACAGCCCCTGGCCTGCGCCTGCGCTTGCAGCCAGGCCACGCTCTGGCTCTCGGCCATGGGCTGGGCCATCTCGCGTGAGTTCATGGTAAAGCCGGTGGCGAACATTTCGGGCAGCACGATCAAGTCCGTGTCCCGGCTATCCAGGTCGCCCAGCAGTTTGGCCAAATGCGTGTGATTGGCGTGGGGGTCTTCCCAGCGCAAGTCACACTGCACCAGGCTGGTTTTCAGCTGGCTCATGCCATGCCTCCTTTGCATCAATGTCTTGGTCGATTGTGTGCTAGATTAGCATTTTTAGTTAATGAGGCTGCTATGCTTCCCTCTGCACCCAGAGACCCTGAAGCGGTCAAGGGCGTCATGTTCGGTTTGACCGCCTATACCATGTGGGGTTGTTTTCCGCTGTTCTTTGCGCTGTTCGATGGAATACCCGCGTTTGAAATTCTGATCCACCGCATTTTGTGGTCATGCCTGTTCCTGGTCGGGCTGATCAGCGTCCTGCGCCACTGGCCTCCGGTGGTGGCCGCGCTGGTCGAGCCCAGGCGCCTGGGTAGGGTGCTGGCCTGCGCGCTGCTGATCGCGTTCAACTGGGGCATCTACATCTATGCCGTGGAGAGCAAGCAGGTGCTGCAGGCCAGCCTGGGCTACTTTCTCACCCCGCTGGTCAACGTTGCGTTGGGCATGCTGGTGCTCAGGGAAGTCATGGCCCGGCTACAGCTGGTGGCACTTGGTCTCGCCAGCCTGGCGATTGCCGTGCAATTCGTCATGCTGGGGGAGTTGCCGTGGATCAGCCTGCTGCTGGCGCTGAGTTTCGGCAGTTATGGACTCTTTCGCAAGCAGGTGCCGCTGGATGGGCTGTCCGGCCTGTTCGTGGAAACACTGCTGCTCTTCCCGCTGGCACTGATGGCGCTGAGCTGGATGAGCTGGCAAGGCACGTCGCATTTTCTGCACGACGTGCCCATGTCGGCGTTACTGGTGGTCAGCGGTATTCTTACGGCCCTGCCGCTGATGGCGTTTGCCGGGGCCGCACGCCGCTTGCGGCTGGCCACCCTGGGGTTCTTGATGTACATCAACCCCAGCATTCAGTTTTTGATTGCACTGACCGTGTTTGGAGAGCCGCTGGGCCTGATTCAGCTCGTCACGTTTCTGATGATCTGGACAGGCCTGGCGCTCTATTCATGGTCGTCCTGGCAATCACGCCCGCGCCAGGCGGCCGCTTGAGGCCAGCGTGGCAGGCACCTGCTCTGGGGCTTGAGCCTGTGCGGCTTGTTCGGGCTGATAGCCCACACGGAAGCCACCCCAGTGTTTGCCGTGCACATGAATGGGGACCGACAGGTCGTGCATGATCTCGCCCGTGTCGCGCTTGTAGGTTTGCAGTAGCAGCGGCTGCTCATGGGCACCACAGCGGCGACCGGTGGGGTCATCGAAAATGCGCTTGCTGCGGCAATATTTCAGGTCGTGTTGCGGGTCGCCGTTGGGTTCACGGCTCACCGCCGCGTTGTGGGTGGGCACATAGCCATTGCGGTCACAGGCAATCGCGTAGCTCAGGCCGTGACCTGCCAACAGCGGCTCCTGCAGGGCGGGCAGCTGCTGGTCGGTGAAAGCATCGAAGCCGGTATGATAAAGCGGCGGCTGGGTCCCAGGGATCACCGCATAATCCGGATCGAACAACGCGGCCTCCGATAGCTCGCCTCGGCTCAAGGCCTTTTCGAACAGCTTGCCAATCTGGTCGGCAGTTTGACGCGCCACCTTGAATACCTGCTGATGGCGCCCTTCCAGCCGCTGCTGGGCCAACTCTGCATCAACGCTCTCGGCCGCATCCATCAGGGCATGGGCTTGCTGGGCAAGGGCATGCATGTGGCGGTTCCCTTCATCTACATCGTGTTCCAGCTGGTCGAGGCTGTCCGCCACGGTCTGGCTGTGGGCACGTGTACTGTCCATGGCCCCCGCCACGCTGGTGATTTCCTGCTGCACCTGGTCGAACTCCTGGGTAATGGTGGCCAGGCTGCTCCCTACCTGCTGCATCTCCTCAGCCCGTTCACGCACCCGGGTCATCAGCCCGCCCATGGTGCTGACGACACTCTGGCCGCTTTGGTGCATATCCTTGACCAGCCCATCGATACTCTGGGTGGCCGTGGACGTTTTCAACGCCAGGTCGCGCACCTCCCCCGCCACCACCGCAAAGCCTCGGCCATGCTCACCGGCCCTGGCAGCCTCGATAGACGCATTCAGCGACAACAAGTGGGTCTGTTCGGCCACCCCCTCGATCATCGAGGTCACGCTGCGCACCCGTTCGATCTTGTCATTCAGCTCGGTGAGCATATCCAACGCCTGGCCGGAGCGCTCGGCAACATCGCTCATGTCCTGAATGATATCGGCCAGCGCATCATGATTGTCATGACTCGCCCGCTGGGCGCTCTCGGCCAGGGCTGCTACCTGTGTCGCGCTGGCGCTGACTTGCATGATGGCAGCGTTGATGGCGCTCATGCTGGAAGAGGCCTCACTGGCCATGTTTTCTTGTTTGGCGAGACGTTGGGCCATCAGGTCGGCGTAATGGGACACCTCTGCCGAGGCAATGGCAGTACTGCTGGCGCGATGCATCAGGCGATACGCCATGCCACGTAGCGCACCATAGTCCTGAATCGGCCTGATACTGCGGGGCACCGATACCAAACGCTGATGATCGGCACGGTACACGTCGTACAGGGCGGCGGCCACCAGCGCGCCCCCCGCGAAAAGGGCGCTGGCGAGCCCAGCATACGCCCAGAAGCCTCCTCGCCAGGTCATCCCGACGGCAGCACTGATCAATAGCAGCGGTAACAGCCAGCGAAGCAGTCGCATAATGAGTACTCTTTTATTGTTGAGATCGTCGAGTCATGGCGCAATACAGACCGCGTTTACCACTCAGTCAGCTTAACCAGTTCCACAGGTGAAATAAGTAGCACTTTGGGGGGATAGCAAAAGGTAATATTTGGCCCCTGGGCGAGTGAACATGACATTTTTATAACTAAACAGGCTAAACTATGTTCCGTTTTGCAGGTCCCGTTTTTCCTGATATGGCCAACGCTGCGAGAGCTCATGTTGAAGCGCTATTTGCCCATTCTTGCCTGGCTACCCCACTATCATCGGCGCCTGCTGGGGGCCGACCTCATGGCGGGCCTGATCGTGACGGTCATGGTCATTCCCCAGTCGCTGGCATACGCTCTGCTGGCCGGGCTGCCTGCCGTGGTAGGGCTTTACGCCAGTCTACTGCCCCAACTGCTCTACACCCTGCTGGGCACTAGCCGGACCCTGGCGGTGGGCCCTGTGGCCATCATCGCGCTGATGACGGGGGCGGCACTCTCGTCGGTGGCCGCTCCCGGTAGCGCCGAATACCTGCAAGCCGCACTGGTGCTGTCGCTGCTCTCGGGCATGATTCTGCTGGTCATGGGCAGCCTGAAAATGGGGCTTTTCAGCAACTTCCTGAGCCACCCGGTCATCTCTGGCTTCCTGACGGCTTCCGGCATTCTGATTGCGGTCAGCCAGCTGGGCGGCCTATTGGGAATTGCCAGCAGCGGCTTTACGCTCGTCGAACGGCTCATGACGCTGCTGCCCAACCTGCCTGACATCAATCCCTACACAGCAACCATTGGCGTGGGGACGCTGCTGTTTCTGGTGGCGCTGCGCCGCTACGGCAAACGCTCGTTGATCTGGCTAGGCGTGCCTGCATCCCTGGCTGACCTGCTGACCAAGGCAGGCCCGGTATTTGCCGTGCTGATCACGACGCTGGTCACTTGGCACTGGCAGCTGGCCTATCAGGGTGTGGCGGTGGTGGGTACGATTCCCAGCGGCTTGCCCGCGTTCAGCCTGCCCTGGGGGGATGCCTCGCTCTGGCGGGCGCTGTTGATTCCTGCCCTGCTGATCAGTCTGGTGGGGTTTGTGGAGTCGGTCTCCATGGGCCAGATGCTGGCTGCCAAACGCCGCCAGCGTATTTCGCCCAATCAGGAGTTGATCGGCCTGGGTGCCGCCAATCTGGCGGCAGGCTTTACCAGCGGCATGCCGGTCACCGGCGGGCTCTCGCGCACCGTGATCAACTACGATGCCGGGGCACAGACCCCGGCCGCAGGGGCCTTTGCCGCCCTGGGCATTGGGCTGGTGACGCTGGCGTTCACCGGCTGGCTCTATTACCTGCCCATCGCCACCCTGGCGGCCACCATCACGGTCTCCATCCTGACGCTGGTGGACATTCCCATGCTGCGCCAGACCTGGCGCTACTCCCGCAGTGACTTTGCCGCCATGGCGGTCACGATTCTGCTGACCCTGGTCGAAGGCATCGAGGCCGGTATCATTGGCGGCGTCACGCTCTCCATCGCGCTTTTTCTCTATCGCACCAGCCGCCCCCACAGCGCGCTGGTAGGTCGGGTGCCCGACACCGAGCATTTTCGCAATATCGAGCGCCATGATGTCGAAACCGCTCCAAATGCAGCGCTGCTGCGCATCGATGAGAGCCTCTACTTCGCCAACGCCCGCTACCTCGAAGATACCGTCTACAACCTGGTGGCCAGCCGACCCGAGCTGGAACACGTGGTACTGATCTGTTCAGCCGTCAATTTGATCGACGCCTCTGCCCTGGAAAGTCTGGATGCCATCAACGCACGGCTGAAGGATTCCGATGTGAAGCTGCACCTTGCCGAGGTCAAGGGGCCGGTCATGGACCAACTGAAAAAGAGCGACTTTCTCGAAGAACTGTCTGGCCGGGTATTTTTGAGCACCTATGCTGCCTGGCGTGAATTCTCCCAATAGCCCAATCTTTCAAGCCATTGAAAATCAATTGAAAAGCCGAGCCATTGCTCGGCTTTTTGCGTTTAGCAATCGGCTTTTTTGGCTGCAGAACCATTACGGCTCTTCGGTACGCATACTGCCCGGTGACAACGGCGTTTCCCGCATGACGCCCCTGAAACAAGGGCGTGTCGACCTGTGCGCCTGCGGTATCGCCAGCTACTACGGCACCGGTGGCGGCTCCAGCCTGCGGCTGGATCATGATCGCCTGGTCAACAATCTTGGCCCACGACTCAAGGAGGTCGCTGCCCGCATCAAGCAGGAACTCGCCCCCAAATATGGGGCTTCACGTTAATCCCGTTGCCGGCGACCTTTCATTAACGCTCGTTTGAATGCATCATGGAGCATTAATCGCCTTGTCGACACATAGGGAGCAAGGATGCCAAACGAGTGGGTCACGCAACACGATGATCACATAGCGCTGCACGGGGAATGGACGCTTCGCCACTATTCGGCCTTGAGAGACACGCTGAATCGACAGCGAGAGGTCTCTGAAGCGTCTATCCAGCTGCCCGGCTTCGACAAACTGGACACGGCGGGCGCCGCGCTGGTCATCGAGCTGGTAGGCGTTGACAACGCCAAGCAGGTAAATGAGTGGGCCAGCGAGCTACCGGACGCGCAGCAAGCTCTGCTGATGCGTCTGGCCGAGGCCATGGCATCCCCGCTGGAAAATGACCAACCGCGCGCCTCTCGCGTCAGCGAAGCGCTGGCTTCCATCGGTCAGCAGATGAGCGGTTTGTGGTCTCAGCAGCGTCAACTGCTGGGGTTCATCGGTCTGGTACTGGCGGCCTTCGTCCCACTATTGTTTCGGCCTAGCCGTTGGCGCATCACCGCTACGGTGGCCCATGTGCAGCAAAGTGGCCTGAATGCCGTGCCCATCGTGGCCCTATTGACCTTCATGGTGGGGGCCGTGGTGGCATTTCTCGGGGCCACGGTGCTGGAAGACTTTGGGGCCACGGTGTACACCATCGACCTGGTGGCGTTTTCCTTCCTGCGCGAATTCGGCGTGCTGCTGGCGGCCATTCTGCTGGCGGGGCGTACCGCCAGCGCCTTCACGGCGCAGTTGGGGGCCATGAAATCCAACGAGGAGATCGATGCCCTCAAAACCCAGGGGCTGGACCCCATCGAGCTGCTGGTGCTGCCCCGGGTCATGGCCATGCTGATCAGCCTGCCCCTGCTGGCCTTCGTCGGCATGCTCAGTGGCCTGGTCGGTGGCGCCATGGTCGCCACCCTCTCGCTGGATATCTCCCTGACCCAATTCATGAACACGCTCCAGAACGATGTTTCGGTGACGCATTTTCTGGTGGGCATGAGCAAGGCCCCGGTGTTTGCTTTCGTGATTGCCGTGATTGGCTGCCTGGAAGGCTTCAAGGTCAGCGGCAGTGCCCAGTCCGTGGGTACCCATACGACCTCCAGCGTCGTACAATCCATTTTCATGGTGATTCTACTGGACGCCCTGGCGGCACTCTTTTTCATGGAGATGGGATGGTAAAGGAACACCACAAGACACCCGATGCCAGCGACGACCACGCGGCCATCACCGTCGAGGGGCTGGTCAACCGCTTTGGAAGCCACGTGGTCCATGAAGACCTCGACCTGACGCTGCAGCGCGGTGAAATTCTCGGCGTGGTCGGCGGGTCGGGCACCGGCAAATCCGTACTGCTACGCAGTATCGTCGGTCTCAAGAAGCCCGATGGAGGTCACATCGACGTGCTAGGCAACCGGCTCGACGAGCTGAGCGATGCCGAGCGCAGCCAGGTCGAACGGCGGTTTGGCGTGCTTTTCCAGCGTGGCGCCCTGTTCAGCTCGTTGACGCTACAGGAAAACGTCGCGCTCCCCCTCATCGAGCACGCTAAACTGTCCCGAGAAGAAGCCGAGTACCTGGCGCGCATCAAGCTGGCGCTGGTCGGCCTGCCCCCGCAGGCGGCGCGACAGTTCCCCGAGTCGCTGTCGGGGGGCATGGTCAAGCGCGCCGCGCTGGCTCGCGCCCTGGCCCTGGACCCTGACATTCTGTT
>NZ_LFGT01000003.1:189225-193547 GCF_002078115.1 Halomonas sp. BC2
CTGGGGTTCAGCGTCTTTCTGGTCACCCACGACCTGGACACGCTCTACGCCGCCTGCGACCGCGTCGCGGTGTTATCCCAGAAGCGCGTGCTGGTGGCCGACACCCTGGAGAAAGTCGCCCAGACCGACGACGAGTGGATACAGGACTATTTCAATGGCCCCCGTGGACGCGCCGCGCAGCGCTCTGCCGAACCGACTTCCCGCGAGGAGTGAGACACATGGAAACCCGCGCGCACCATATCATGATCGGCTTGTTCACCGTGCTCACGGCAGCCGCTGCCCTGCTCTTTGCCCTATGGATGAGCCACGCGGCGGGCGAGCGCGACTACCAGCCCTACCGCATCCTGTTCGAGCGCAGCGTCAGCGGCCTGGCGGTGGGCAGCAAGGTGCAGTACAACGGCATCGAGGTAGGTGATGTCACCGAATTGAGCCTCAATCCGGATGACCCCCGCCAGGTGCTGGCCAGTATCCGTGTGTACGAAGACACCCCGGTCAAGACCGATACCCGGGCACGTCTGGCCTTTGCCAGCATTACTGGCAGCATGTCCGTTCAGCTGCATGGCGGCACGCCGGAGAGCCCGCGCCTGCTGGACCAGAGCGATGACGACATGCCGTTCATTCGCGCCGACCCGTCGCCGATTGCCACGCTCTTCGAAGAGGGCGAAGAGATGATTAACAACATCAACGCCATTCTGAAAAACGTCAACGAGCTGTTCAGCGACGACAATCGCCAGGAAGCAGGCAACATTCTCACCAACGTTGCCCAGATCACCGACATGATTGCCTCCCAGCAGTCTGCTCTGGACGAGAACATGGCCCTGTTCGGGGAGGTATCGCGTCAGGCCACCGCCACCCTGGAAAGCATCGAGACCCTGAGCCAGGAAGCGCATTCGCTGCTCAGCCGCGAAGGTCGAGAGGTCATGCAGAGCGCCGAGAATGCCAGCCGCGACGTGGCCAATGCTGCCCAGCGCATCGAACAGCTGGTGGAGGACAATGCCGGTGCCGTGGAAAGCACGCTGCAAAGCACCCGCGATATTGCCCCGGCCCTGGCGGCGCTGCGCGCCACCCTGGCCACCCTGGATCGCATTACCCGTCGGCTCGAAGAGAACCCCACCAACTTTTTGCTGGGCCGTGACCAGATAGAGGAGTTCCGCCCATGATGCTCAAGACCCTGCGAGCCAAAGCCCTGCACATCAGGCCCCTTCGCAACGGGGCCCTTCGAATCAGCCCCCTGCGTACAGGCGCCCTGCTGATCATTCTGGCCACCCTAACGGCCTGTTCGATCCTGCCCGACAACGAACCGGCCACGCTTTATCGGCTGCCGGCCGTAGACACCTCAGGGCAGCCGAATGCAGCGGCCACCCACGCCATGACGCTGGGCATCGCCACGCCAGAAACGGGGCACTTGCTGGGCAGCAACCGCATGGTGGTATTTCCGGAAGGCAACGTGGTGAACGTCTACGAAGGCGCACGCTGGCACGAGGACGCTCCGGACATGCTCAAGGCCCGGCTCATCGAAGGCCTACAGGCCCAGCAGCGGTTTGCGAGCGTCGGCAGTGATCGCCTGCCCCACGACCTGACCCTGCTCAGCGAGCTGCGCCACTTCCAGAGCGAATACGACGATACGCCGCCCAGCGTCAACGTTCAGCTGGATGTGCAGCTGGTTGACAGCAACCGCGCGCCCTTGGCGACCAGCAGCTTCGCCATACGCAAGCGTGCCAGCAGCGTCGCCATTGCCGACGTGGTCGATGCCTTCGGCGCAGCGTCCGATGATTTGAATCAGCAGTTGGGCGAGTGGCTGACCCGCGAGGTAACCCGCTAACGCAGGTCGATTGCCCCACCGCTCAGCTTGCGCAGATAGTCGCGCGGGTCTCTGGGGTAGTAGTGGGCAGGCTGGCACGCCAGGTGGGTAAAGAACCGGGTGTCCTTGTAGGGCATTTTCATGAAGCCCGACACCCCCAGACCTTCGATCTGATTGACGCTGTCCAGCATGTGCGCCAGCAGCGCAGAGAACGCCTTCTCTCGGCGTGGGTCCAGCAGACGGTAGTAGCTATGAATCTTCAGGTGTCTGGGCAGCGTCTCGAAGATGATCATGCCGGTATGGTGAATGTCATTGAGCTGCTCCAGCAGGGCCATGATGCTGTCGGGCAACACCAGCAGCTCTTCTGGATCCGGACCATCTTCGAAGTAGCTGTGCTGGCGGGTGCGATCCTCCATCTCCGGCACGGCGCTCACCTCATACCCGATGGTCATGCCCGGCTGCGCAGCGAACGATGCGTCGGCGCTCTCCCGCTCCAGGTGCAGCGTCTGCCGCGCATTGAACAGGCAGCTCTTGAAAATACCCTGGCGATGGATGGCCCGCGCCAGATGCACCATGTTATTCACCGCTTCGGTAAAGGCGGGCTTCAGGTCGGGGTCGTGCAGATTGAGCGACGAG
This sequence comes from Halomonas sp. BC2, assembly GCF_002078115.1. Classification (NCBI taxonomy): domain Bacteria; kingdom Pseudomonadati; phylum Pseudomonadota; class Gammaproteobacteria; order Oceanospirillales; family Halomonadaceae; genus Halomonas; species Halomonas sp. BC2. Next base: position 191,663 of record NZ_LFGT01000003.1, read on the forward strand.
TCGATATAGACGCCCTCCCGCTCCCAGCGCACGGCCAGCCCGCCCACCACGGGGTATTTGCCCAACCGGCTCACCGACGCCAGAAAGGCTTTCTCGGTGTCGCCCATGCCCTGCATGAACTGCTTGTAGTAGCGGTCCAGCTGCACGTCATTGACGTCATTGAGGGTTTCTTCGACGCTGGCCTCGCGCAGAAAGGCCTTGCGAGAGCTGTACACCACGGTATCGATCTCCCGACGCTGGCGATGCCCCCAGATCGGCACCAGGGGCGGCGGCGGTACGGCAGGCAAGTCGATCATCACGGTTCTAGCCATGCGCGGCATTTCACGAATGAAGTGATCCCCCGCGCGGCGGCGAATGGCCGGGTCGGCATCCAGCAGCCCATCCAGCGTGCGGGCAAACTCGATGGGCAGGCCCAACGCACTGGCCGGAATCGCCCGGCAGCCAAAACGGCAGGACTGCGCCGATGCCAGGGCATACAGGGTACCCGCCACCCCCTGTTCGTCGAAACGCGGCGATGACAGCGCGCCGTTGAGCTGCTCTTCGCCGATGAAGTAGACGTCGCCCAACCGCGCGTTGGTCTGCTGCAGGTTATCCGACATCAGCTCCATCACGTTGGCACCGACGAACTGCAGCGCCGCATCCAGCTGGGCAAAGACCGACGACCCCCAATCGATCAGGGCGATGCTTTCCCTGCTGGCGTCGAACACCAGGTTGGAAGGCTTGATGTCGCCATGCACCACCGGGCGGGCATGGGGGCCGGTTTCCCGGCGCAGGGTGACCAGAATCTCTGCCAGCTGCGCGGCAATATGCACCACCAGGCGCGGCGAGAGCCGCCCCTGGCGCAGCGATACTTGCTCGAGATTCCAGCCGGGCGCGCGCTCCATGACCAGAATGGACTGGCCGCGCACGCGCTGATAGGCGATCAGCCCGGGAATCAGAGGGTGGCTGACCTGATCGAGCATGAACGCCTCTTCTTCGAGGCGCTCTTGCAAGTGGGTAGGCAGCGTGATGCGCGAGAACTTGAACACATAGTGGGTGGGCTGCCCCTGCTGCTGAGCGCTGCCCGCAAACACGAAACCATAGGCCCCCTTGCCAATCAGCTCGATGTCCCGGTACCCCAGCTGCACCAGCTGAGCCTGGCACAGCGCTACCCAGTCTTTCAGCTTGCGCGCATCGTGATGGCTCAGCAGATAGACCGACTGCTCCTCTGGAATATAGAACTGCTGTAGCGCTGCCTGGCTCATGGGGGAAATGGCCTTGGATCAGGCCAAATGCAGCAGCATGGTCTCTGGCGCTTCCAGAGACGCTTTCCAGTGATTGCAGAAGCGCGCAATGGTGCCGCCGTCGATGAATCGATGGTCTCCCGCCCAGGTCACGGTCATGATGGCGCGTCGCTGCACGGCGCCCTCGGCATCGAAACGCGGCAGCCACTGGGTCTTGCCGATGGCCACGATGGCCGCTTCCGGGGCGTTGATGATGGGAGCGGCGTAGGTGCCGCCCAGAGCGCCAATATTGGAAATGCTGATGGTGCCACCCTTGAGGTCCGCCTGATCCACACGACCTTCCCGCGCCGCCTGAGTCAATCGGCTCACCTCCCTGGCAATGTCCAGCAGGCTCAGCTGCTCCACCGCCTTCACGTTAGGCACCAGCAAGCCCGCCTTGCTGTCCACCGCCATGCCGATATTGCACTGGGCAAAATAGTGCAGCTCGTCCCCCTCGGCATTGAGCTGCGCATTGAGGATGGGGTGCTCGGCCACGGCCAGCGCCAGCGCCTTCATGAAGAAGGGCATCAGCGTCAGCCGCTCCCCCAGCGCTTCTACCCGGGGCTTGAGGCGCTCGCGCAGCGCCAGCAGTTCGGTGACATCCACCTCTTCCCCATAATGAA
>NZ_LFGT01000003.1:194021-209016 GCF_002078115.1 Halomonas sp. BC2
AGTGTGGCTGGACTTCACATGCGCCAGCACGTCTTCCTTCAATACGCGGCCATCCTTGCCGCTACCGGCAATGTCCGCCAGCACCAGTCGATGTTCGCGCACCAGCCGTCTGACGGCCGGGCTAGCCGGGGTTTTCACCGGACAGGCTGGCCCTTCCGTCGGGCACTGTGGCGCCGATTGTTCGACGTTGGGCGATGGCGTAGAAGGTGGCGGCTTACTGGTATCAGCAGCGTCGCTGGCAGGGGAACGGGTGTTCTCTGAGCTCTTTTCTGCAACCTCTTCTGCACTCTCTTTGGCACCCTCTTCTGCACCCTGATACGCGTAAAGCGGCGCATGCACCTTGGCGATTTTCCCCTGGGGCACATACAGTTTGGTCACCGTGCCCGCTTCGGGCGCAGTGATCTCCACCAGCGCCTTGTCGGTCATGACCTCGACGATGGGCTGGTCTTCTTCGATGGTGTCGCCTTCGGCCACTCGCCACTCCACCACTTCACACTCGACGATACCTTCACCGATATCCGGTAATAAAAAATCACTCATGACCGTTCTCCCTTGCGTCAAAAATTCACGCTTTCGCGAATCGCTTCAAAAATTTTCAGATGGTCCGGCAGGTACTCTTTCTCCAGGATCAGCGGGAAAGGTGTATCCAGTCCGGTCACCCGAGTAATCGGCGACTCCAGATAGAGAAAACAGCGCTCCTGTATCGTGGCGGCGATCTCACCGGCAAAACCGCCGGTCAGCGGCGCTTCGTGGCTGACGATCATACGACCGGTCTTGAAGACCGACTCGGCAACGGTATCCACATCCCAGGGCAGCAGTGAACGCAGATCGATGACCTCGCAGGCAATGCCCTGCTCTTCGGCCAGCTCGGCGGCCTTGCCGATCACCTCCATTTGCGCCCCCCAACCCACCAGGGTGATATCGCTGCCCTCCCTGACGACTTCGGCCTCACCAATGGGCAGCTGATAGTCGTCTTCGGGCACCTCGCCCACGGCGGCCCGGTAGAGGCGCTTGGGCTCCAGAAACAGGACCGGGTCGGGGTCACGGATCGCCCCCAACAGCAACCCCTTGGCCTGATAGGGGTTACGCGGCACCACTACCTTGAGGCCCGGCGTGTGGGTAAAGTAGGCTTCCGGCGACTGAGAGTGATACAAGCCACCCGAGATGCCGCCGCCATACGGCGTGCGGATGGTCAGGCCACCCACGTTGAACAGATCGCCAGAGCGGTAGCGGAACTTGGCGGTTTCGTTGACGATCTGGTCGAAGGCGGGAAAGATGTAGTCGGCGAACTGGATCTCCGCCACGGGCACCGAGCCCTGGGCAGCCAGACCGTTGGCAAAGCCGATGATGCCCTGCTCCACCAGCGGCGTGTTGAAACAGCGCGCCTTGCCATACTTCTCCTGCAAATGGCTGGTCGCTCGGAATACCCCGCCAAAAACCCCCACGTCTTCACCAAAGCAGAGGACCTTGTCATCTTCCGCCATGGCGATGTCCAGGGCGTTATTGATGGCCTGCAGCATGTTCATGGTGCTCATACTAGGCATCTCCCTGTGCGTCGTGGGCCGTCGATACGCTGGGGTCCAGCGACTGAGCGCCGCGCGGGTAGGCATCGGGATAGCGGCGAATGTGCCGTTTCAACTGATCCAACTGGCGCTGCAAGGCAGGCGTCACGTCGGCATAGACATCGGTGATCAAGGAGTCCAGCGGCGGCGGCGGACGCTTTTCGGCGCGCTTCATGGTTTCCAGCACTTCCCGCCGCAGGCTCTCCTGCTGGCGGGACTCCTCATCGTCGCTCCACCACCCTTTACTCACCAGCCAGCGCTGCATGCGCAATAGCGGATCCTTGACTCGCCACGCCTCCTCTTCGCTCTTGGCACGGTAGCCCGACGGGTCGTCCGAGGAGGAGTGCGCCGCCAAGCGATAGGACATGGCTTCGATCAGCACCGGCTGATGCTGCTCCACGGCTATCTTGCGCGCCTGGCGGGTGGCTTCGAAGACGGCCAGGGCGTCGTTGCCATCCACGCGGATGACGTGCATGTGATAGCCGAACGCGCGCGGGGCAATGCCATCGGCGGCAAACTGTTCGGTGGCGGGCGTCGAGATGGCATAGCCATTGTTGCGACAGAAGAAAATGACCGGCACCTGATGCACCGAGGCCATGTTCAGGGCGGCGTGGAAGTCGCCTTCCGAGGCAGCCCCTTCACCGAAGAAGGTCAGGGTACAGTGGCCTTCACCCGCGAGCTTCTGGCCGTAAGCATAGCCGGTCGCCTGGGGAATCTGAGTGGCCAGCGGCGAAGAGATGGTCATGTAATGCAGCTTGCGGGAACCATAGTGGATCGGCATCTGCCGCCCCTTGCCATAGTCCAGCTCGTTGCCAAACAGCTGATTCATGAACTCGTCGATGGAGAACCCGCGATACACGAGTGAGCCCTGTTCACGGTACTGCGCCATGACCATGTCGGCATCGTCCAGGGCTGCGGTGGCACCCACCACCGCGGCCTCTTCACCGGTACACTGCATGTAGAAGCTGAGCCTGCCCTGGCGTTGCGCGGCCATCATGCGCTCATCGAGAATACGCGTGGCCAGCATGGCCTGGTAGAGCCTGCGGGCGTGATCGCGGCTCAAGGTGGGTTCATCGGCACCTTCATAAAGCTCGCCCTGGGGGCTGAGCACGCTGAAAGTGTCTATGGTGAATTCGTCGCCGGTCATGAAGGCCGGCTGATGTACGAACTGAGTCATCGTTATTGTCCTTGTTTTTACCCCTTTTGAGGGCAGTGTTGTTGGTGATGACCGTTTGTGCCAGTGGATTTATCTGACACACGTCAACGCAACACCTGGACAGTAACGCAGTCTCCCGCCGTTAGGGATTCAACTTAAGACGCAGATCGGCGTGCAAGGCGTTGTTGGAGGGCATTGAAGGCACTATCGACAGTGAGCGCCAGCAGGGCAATCGCTAGCGCCCCCTGGACGATATACGCCATGTTGTCATTGACGATTCCCGCGATGATCGGGTCACCCAGATTACTGGCCCCCACGGTCGCGCCCAGCGCCGCCGTGGCAATGTTGATGGTGACCGAGGTGCGAACGCCCGCCAGAATGACCGGCAGGGCCAGCGGCAGCTCGACATGACACAGCAGCTGCCAGGGCGTCATACCCATGGCGATGGCCGCCTGTTTGACGCTGGGGTCTACTTCGATGATGCCCGTCAAGGTATTGCGCACGATGGGCAGCAGCCCATACAGCATGAGCGCCACGATGATCGGCAGCGTGCCAAACCCCAGTACCGGCACGGCCAGCGCCAGCACCGCCACGGGCGGGAACGTCTGGCCCAGCGACGAAAGCTGAGCAACCAGCGGCAGGAAATCCCGCCCCCTGGCCCGGGTGACGGCAATGCCTGCCGAGACGCCCACCAGAAGCGTGACCAGCGCGGCCACGCTCACCACCAGCAGATGCCGGGCCAGCAAATCGACAAAATCGGCACGCCCGTAGATCACCTGCCGTGCATTGGGTTCTACCCAGCGAAACAGCGGTTCCAGAGCGGGCATGGCCAACACCAGCGCCAGAAGCAGGGCTGCCCAGGCCAGTGGCCAGCCCCACGCGGCATAGCGCGAAGCGGTGGAACTCGCGGGGACAGCGCTCGAGGTGGCTGAGGTCGAAGACGCAGAGCGAGATGGATCCGGCATCACGTTGGGGTGCCCCTGTCCAACTGGGCTTCCTTGACGATTCTACGCAGCGACAGCTCACCAATGGGCACATCGTTTTGGTCCACCACGGTCAAGCGGTCGCTGTGGTCACGCAGCATCATGGAAAGCCCCTGCCGCAACGAAAAGTCAGCGGGAATACGCGACTGGGCTGGCAGCGTGGGGCCCAGAGACGCCATGTGATCCTTGACACGCGTCAGCCCCGCCTGCTTGAGCCCCCGCTCCAGCCCGCCCAGCAGCGAATCCACGAAAGGGTCGGCGGGATGCTGCAACAGCGCCAAAGGCGTGCCCTGCTGGACGATACGCCCCTCGCGCATGACGACCAGGTGGTCGGCTAGCTTCAGGGCTTCATCCATATCATGAGTCACCAGCACCACGGTCTTGTGCAGCCGAGCCTGCAGGCGGGCCAGCTCATCCTGCAGCTTGTCTCGGGTGATCGGATCCAGGGCTCCAAACGGCTCGTCCATCAGCAAAATATCCGGGTCTGCGGCCAGCGCGCGGGCCACCCCCACACGCTGCGCCTGCCCGCCGGAAAGCTGATGCGGGTATTTGTGCGCAAACTCGCCCACCGGCAGCCCCAGCAAACCCATCAGCTCTTCGACACGGCGGCTGACCTCGGCAGGAGCCCACTTCAACAGCCGTGGCACCAGGCCAATATTGCGCGCGACGGTCCAGTGCGGGAACAGGCCGGTGCTCTGGATGACGTAGCCAATACGGCGGCGAAGTTTGACCGGGTCGTAGTGCTCTATCGCCTGGCCATCCAGAATGATGTCGCCACGGGTATGTTCGATCAGCCGATTGATCATGCGTAGCGTGGTGGACTTACCGCATCCGGAGGTACCCACCAGGGCACAGAACTTGCCCTTGGCCACCCGCAGTGAAATATCATCCACCGCCGTTTCGTCACCAAACTGCTTGGAGACATGGGAAAGCTCGATCATTGCTGTCCTCCGGGGCGTAGCGCTTCCGCCAGCGCCCCTAATGCTGCATCCACGATCAGCGCCAGCACCAGGATTGGCAGCGCACCCAGCAGCACCATGTCCATGGCCGCCTGCCCCAACCCTTGAAAAATGAAGGTGCCAAGTCCTCCGGCACCAATCAACGCCGCCACCGCCGTAAGCCCGATGGCTTGCACGGCGGTGACTCTTACCCCTTCCAGCAACACCGGCAGCGCCAGCGGTAGTCGCACCTGCCAGAACCGCTGCGGGCTTCGCATTCCCATGGCCTTGGCCGCTTCCAGGGTTTCTGCACTGACCTCCTCCAGGGCAACGTAAGTATTACGCACCATGGGCAGCAGACTGTAAGCAATCAAGGCGATCAGTGCCGGGGCATTGCCAATTCCACTGACGCCCATGGCTGCCAAGGCAGGCACGTTGGCCGCCAGCCACGCCAGAGGGGCCAACAGCAAACCGAACAGCGCCAGGCTGGGAATCGTCTGCAGAAAATTGAGCAGCCCAAAGGCGACGGTTTGCAGGCGCCGGTAGCGGCGCATCAGCATAGCCAGCAGCATGCCCAGCACGACGCTGACGCTCACGGCACTGCTGACCAGCACGATATGCTGGCTCAACGCACGATAGAACTGCCGCTCCCGGGCCTGAAACTCCTGCACCAGGGCCAGCGACTGCAATCCGAAGGCAGCGCACAGCCACCACAAGGTGCCGATGCCGAGCAGCAGCAGCGCTGTCCACCAGCGGGATAGCCCAAGCCGCAGGCGTACTTCCACCAGACACAGCAACAGCACGAACAGCACCGTCCAGTAGGCAGTCCCGATGCCCAGCCTGGCCTGAGGCGCATCCGGGGGTATCAGCCAGTGCCCGGCGACCATCAGGCCAAACGGCATCAGCAGCAGCGTCAGGGTAATCACCCCCAGCAGCGCCCGATAATGGCGCGTGCTGGGCAGCCAGGCCAGGGCGGCCATGGCGATGAACAGAAGCGATACCAGTGCGCCACCGGGCCAGCCAATGGCTGCCACCATCCCAAACCCCGTTCCCGTGACGATCCGATTGGGCGCCACGGTCACCAGATGGAAAGACCAGGCGGCCACCAGCATGACGGCACTCAGGCACAGCAGTACGACATTAGGTTGCCAGCGGCGCCGAATGGCCGCTGGCGATGGCAGTGCGTCGATCAACGACATTCATCAGTCATCCAGGCTATCGAGATATTCGCGGGCCACCTGGTCGGCAGATAACGACCACCGTGGACAGACAGGCGGTCAGTAGGGGGTTCAGCAATAGGCGCATGGGGTCATCCTTTGAGTGAGCATCCTGAGGGTGTCGCTTCAGTATACGAGGCAACTGCGTTGAAGTCAGACGCCGCCTCAACGGCGTCTGATCTCCTGCATCCTCAAGGCGCTTCGATGACCCAGGTCGTGCCTTCTCGTGAGTCTTTCAGCACGATGCCAAGCGCTGCCAGCTCGTCACGAATGGCATCGGCGCGGGCGAAGTTCTTGTTGGCCTTGGCCGCCTGACGCTCGGCAATTCTGGCTTCGATCTCGTCTTCACTCAACGCCATCGAATGCTGCGCCCCTTTCAGGAAGGCCTGCGGCGTCTGCTGCAAGAGCCCCAGCACTCCCGCCAGGCGCTGCAGCTCTGCGGCCAGGCGTGGCGCTGCTTCCGGCTGGTCGCTCTTGGCACGATTGAGATCTCTTGCCAGATCGAACAGTACGGCCAGCGCTTCCGGGGTATTGAAATCATCATCCATGGAAGCAGTGAAACGCTCGGCGTAAGCCCCCTGCTCACCCTCAGATGCCACCTCGACACCTTCAAGGGCGGTATACAGGCGCGTCAACGACTTGCGCGCCTCGACCAGCGAATCCACGGAGTAGTTGATCGGGCTGCGATAGTGGCTGGCCACCAGCAGATAGCGCACGACCTCCGGGTCATGCTCCGCCAGCACATCACGAATGGTGAAAAAGTTGCCCAGCGACTTCGACATCTTTTCCTGATTGACGCGCACGGCACCGGCATGCATCCAGGTGTTCACGTAGGTCTTACCCGTGGCCGCTTCCGACTGGGCAATCTCGTTTTCGTGATGGGGGAAGGTCAGATCCGGCCCACCGCCATGAATATCGAAGGTGTCCCCCAGGCAGCAGGTGGACATGGCCGAACACTCGATATGCCAGCCTGGGCGGCCGTCTCCCCAGGGGGAGTGCCAATGGGCCTCTCCCGGTTTGGCCGCTTTCCAGAGCACGAAGTCCAGCGGGTCTTCCTTGTGCACGTCCACTTCCACGCGCGCGCCAGAGCGCATGTCATCCAGCTGGCGATTGTTGAGCTTGCCGTAATCGGCAAACTTGCGCACCCGATAGTAGACGTCGCCGTTTTCCGCGGCGTAGGCAAAGCCTTTTTCCACCAGCGTTTCGATCATGCGGATGATGTCGCCAATATGTCCCGTGGCACGGGGCTCCTGGCTGGGGGGCAGCACATTCAACCGCGCCTCGTCTTCATGCATCGCCGCGATCATGCGCTCGGTGAGCGCGCTGATGGCCTCACCGTTCTCCTCGGCACGCTTGAGGATCTTGTCGTCGATATCCGTGATGTTGCGCACGTAGGTGACGTCGTATCCACGGTGACGCAGGTAGCGGGTAATCACGTCAAAGGCCACCATCACCCTGGCATGGCCAAGGTGACAGTAGTCATACACCGTCATGCCGCAGACGTACATGCTTACCTTGCCATCGACAAGGGGCTTAAAAGGCTCTTTGCGGCGTGTCAGCGTATTGTAAATGTGCATATGACGTTTCCTTAACCCTTCTGTTTGATTTTCGCCCAGCTATCTTTCAAACCCACGGTGCGGTTGAACACCAGGTGCTCTGCACTGGAGGCGTGGCGGTCGGCGCAGAAATAGCCCATCCGCTCGAACTGGAAGCGATCTTCCGGCGCGGCGTTGGCCAGGCTTGGCTCACCAATGGCCTGGCAGGTGACCAGCGACTCGGGATTCAGGTGCTCGAGGAAATCCACATCCTTGTCGCGATCCGGCTGCTCGACCATGAACAGGTTGTCGTAGAGGCGCACTTCCATCGGCACACCGTGGGTGGCGCTGACCCAGTGGATGACGCCCTTGACCTTGCGGCCTTCCGGATTTTTGCCCAGGGTGTCGAAGTCCACCGAGCAGTGCAGCTCCTGGATCTCGCCCGCGTCGTTCTTGACCACTTCATCGCAGCGGATCACGTAGCTATTGCGCAGACGCACTTCCTTGCCAGGGGCCAAGCGGAAGAACTTCTTCGGCGCATCTTCCATGAAGTCGTCCTGGTCGATATACAGCTCGCGACCAAACGGCACCTTGCGCATGGGCATGTCGTCACGGGCGGGGTGGCCCGGCACCTCATAGACCTCTTCGTGGCCTTCCGGCACGTTGGTCAACACCACTTTCAACGGCTTCAGCACACACATGGCGCGGGGGGCGTTGTCTTCCAGATCCGAACGAATGGCATGGGTCAGCATGGCAATGTCCACCAGGCCGCCATCCGAACGGGTCACGCCGATCATTTCACAGAATTTGCGGATCGAAGCCGGGGTATAGCCGCGGCGGCGCATGCCCGAGATAGTCGGCATACGCGGATCGTCCCAGCCATCCACGATCTGCTCATCCACCAGCAGCTTGAGCTTGCGCTTGGAGGTCAGCGTGTAGTCGAGGTTCAGCCGCGCAAACTCGATCTGGCGGGGTTTGGCGGGCACCGGCAGATTGTTCAGGAACCATTCGTACAGCGGGCGATGGTCTTCGAACTCCAGGGTACAGATGGAGTGGGTGATCCCTTCGATGGCATCCGACTGGCTGTGGGTGAAGTCGTAGGAAGGGTAGATCTTCCAGGCGTCACCGGTCTGGTGATGATGGGCGTGACGAATACGGTACAGAATGGGGTCGCGAAGATTGATGTTGGGCGACGCCATGTCGATTTTGGCGCGCAGCACTTTCTCGCCTTCGGCAAACTCGCCGTGGCGCATACGCTCCAGCAGATCGAGATTCTCTTCGACGCTGCGCTCCCGGTAAGGGCTGGGCTTGCCGGGTTCGGTCAAGGTGCCGCGATACTCGCGAATCTCATCGGGAGAGAGGTCGTCGACATAGGCTTTCCCTTCGCGGATCAGGTGCTGCGCCCAGGCATAGAGCTGCTCGAAATAATCGGAGGCAAAGCGCACGGGGCCTGCCCACTCGAAGCCCAGCCAACTGACGTCTTCCTTGATGGCATCGATATACGCCTGCTCTTCCTTCGCCGGGTTGGTGTCGTCGAACCGCAGATGACACTCACCACCCAACTGCTCGGCGAGCCCGAAATTCAGGCAGATCGACTTGGCATGGCCGATATGCAGGAAGCCGTTGGGCTCCGGAGGGAAGCGCGTCACAATTTTGGTGACCTGGCCGCCCGCTATCTCGTCGCGTACTTGGTTGCGAATGAAGTTCGGCGCTGGGGTGGTCTCGTTGGTCATGGTGGTGTTGATAACCTCATCGTGGATGGCGTGCCGGGCAACCGATGCCTATGCTAAACGGGTTAGCGCTTCGCGGTGCCGAGCAAAACCGCTATTATAACGTGACGCCGATGCACAGCGCCAAGGCGAACGCCTTTATTGAACAGGAATTTATCCATGATCGTATTACAGACGAACCACGGTGACATCACTATTGCGCTCAATCACGAAAAAAGCGCCTGCCACCGCAGCCAATTTCGAGCAATACGTGCGCGATGGCTTTTACGACGGCACGCTGTTCCACCGGGTCATCGATGGTTTCATGATTCAAGGGGGTGGCTTCGACCAGGAGTTCAACCAGAAGCCGACACGCGACCCCATCGAAAACGAAGCCGACAACGGTCTGCAGAACACCATCGGCACGCTGGCCATGGCCCGTACCCAGGACCCCCACTCTGCCACCGCCCAGTTTTTCATCAACGTCGGTAACAACAGCTTCCTTAACCACAGCGGCAAAAGCCTGCAAGGCTGGGGTTACGCGGTATTTGGTGAAGTAGTGGACGGCATGGACGTGGTCAACGCCATCAAGGCCGTGAGCACCACGCGCCGTGGCATGCACGCAGACGTACCCGCCGAGGACGTGGTCATCGAGCGCGCCTACCTGAAGGATGCGGAATAACCGTCGGGAGTCTTATGCGTACGCTGCTGATCGCTGACATGCATTTGAGTAACGACACCCCTGAGCTCAATCAGGGGTTTTATCGTTACCTGGAGCATACCGCCAAAGGGGCCGAGGATCTTTACATTCTGGGCGACCTGTTCGACGCCTGGATCGGAGACGACTTGCTGGATACGCCTCACCCCCTCAGCGGGGTGGCCCATGAGGTGATCAAGCGCCTGCGGGCACTGAGCGATGCGGGCACGTCCATTTTTTTCATCCACGGCAACCGGGACTTTTTGATCGGCGAACGCTTCATCAACGCCTGTCAGGCCACCCTGCTGCCCGACAGTGAGCAAGTGGAATTGCAAGGCGTAGCCGCCGTCATTCTGCACGGTGACAGCCTGTGCACCAAAGATGAGGCCTACATGGCGTTTCGCGCCCAGTCTCGCCACCCTGAGTGGCAGGCGCAGATCCTGGCCATGCCGCTGGAGCAGCGGCTAGAGTTGGCCAAGAGCCTGCGCATGCAGTCTGGGGATGCCAACGCCAACAAGGCCGAGGCCATCATGGATGTGACCCACGCAGAAGTCGTGGCCACGATGCAGCGCCATGGGGTGAACATCATGATCCATGGTCACACCCATCGCCCCAGGGTCCACGATCTCACCGTGGAAGACGTGCCAGCCAAGCGTTTCGTGCTGGGCGACTGGGACGAGACGCACGGCTGGGACATTGTCGTGGAGCACTCGAGCGAGCGCCACCCGGAGCCCGTACTGCGCCAGTTCGCGCTCACCAACCCGCCCGGGTTCGACGGCGAATCGCACCAAGCACTTCCCAAGCACTGACTAAGCACTTCGCTAGCCACTAAAAAAGCCGATCACATGGATCGGCTTTTTCGTTTCAGCGCTCTATTCTGGCATCGCTTCGCAGGTCATCGATCAACCCTTGAATGATCGCCTGAGCCCGCAGCTGTTCGGCCATTTGCGCGACGAAAGCATTCATCTGTTCGTCGGCCTGCCCTTCGCTGACACTGTCCAGAGCAACGACGGCAACGCCCTGAGGCAAGGCCACAGCGCGGTAAACGCTGTCACCCTCTTCAGGGTGTGGCATGCGGAACACTTCACGGACCAGTGTTTGCGGCAAGGTGCTGTCCGACTGACGAGTGATGTTGGATGCATTCATCCAGTCGAGCTCCAACGCTTGACCATCGCGCAGTGCCGCGATCATCTCATTGGCCTCTTCCTGCAACGCCTGCTGACGCTGCTGAGCTGCCACAGCCTGCTCTACCTGATCACGCACGTCGTCCAGCGGCAAGAGCGTCGCGTCACGATGCTCGGCCACGCGAAGCACCAGTCGACGATCGTTGTCCAGCTCGATGACTTCGCTGTTGTAACCTTCACCCAGTACGTCAGCACTGAACGCTTCATCCAGTACGCCCGGCTCGGAAAGCGCACCCTCTCCTTCCCCACGGGCCAGCCAGTCACTTTCGTTAAGCGTCAAGCCGAGATCGTCCGCAACGGATTGCAGATCTTCTGCGGCAAAGCTTTCATCGATCAGACGCTGTACCTGGCGATTGAAGTCATCGTTGACCTTGCGCAGCGCCACTTCCTGGGCCAAACGGTCACGCTGCTCTTCGAAAGAAGGCGCATCCAGCTCGGTAACCTGCAGGATATGGAAAGCACCGTCCATTTCGACGACCTGGGACGTCTCACCGACCCCAAGGGCAAACGCTGCGTCATCGAAGGCATCACCAAAGAAGCCGCGACTGATCACCCCAAGGTCACCGCCCTGCTCGGCACTGGCGGTATCGTCCGAAAAGCGCACGGCAGTGTCGGCAAAACGCTCACCACTGTTCAGGTCAGCCAGCGCCTCATTGGCCAGCTGCTGGGCCTCTTCACGGCCACGCTCGGAGCCAAAGGTCACCATGATATGGGAGACACGACGGTCGGCATCGCGATTCTGCTCACGCCAGGCAGCGCGGAGTTCGCTCTCGTCCACGTCGACATCTTCGGCCATGGCCTGACGGTCGATGATCACGTACTCGACGCGCACCTGCTCAGGACGCTCGAAACGTTGCTGATTGGCGTCATAGTAGTCCTGCATCTGCTCTTCGGTAACCTCTACCTCAAAAGCAGCATCATCGGCATCCAGCATCACGTAACGGAAATCACGCTGCTGGCCCTGCAGGTCTGCCAGGCGCTGCTCTTCATTGGCCAGACTGAAGTCACTGAAGGCTAGACCCTGCTGCAGTTGCTGACGCTTGATATCCACCCGCAGCTCTTCACGGAACGATAGCGGGGTGTAACCCGCGCCTGCCAGGCGGTTACGGAATACCTCTGCAGAGAAGCGTCCATCCTGATCGTGGAACTCAGGCAGCGTCACGATCATCTGGTCAAGCTGAGCATCGGAGACATAAAAGCCGCCCTCCTCAGCATACTGACGCAGCAAGGACTGGGTGATGAGCTGGTCGAGCATATCGTTGCGTAGTGCCCGCTCCTGCTCAGGAGGCACTTGCCCAGAGCGCAGCGCACGCTGCACCTCGAGCTCTACCTGCTGCCGCAGGATGGGCTCGCCGTTGACGCTCGCCACTTCATTGGGGTCGCTACCAAAGACACTGAACAGCGACTCCACACCAAAAAGCGCCATGGCCGCGACCATGACACCAATGATTATCTTGGCACCCCAGCTTCTGGAGCCATCTCGAATACTTTGCAGCATGCTAGCCTCAGATCATCAAAGCCATTTATCGCCCAAACCAATGGGCCAGAAAAGAACATGGGCGCATCGCGGATGCGATGCGCCCATTAGCTTACAGCAAACGCGAGCCAATTAGTTGACGGCGTCTTTCAGCGCTTTACCGGCTTTGAAGCTGGGCACCTTGGCAGCGCTGATTTCGATCGGCTGACCCGTCTGAGGGTTGCGACCCGTACGTGCGGCACGCTCTTTGATAGCGAAAGTACCAAAACCTACTAAAGAAACGCTTTCGCCTTTTTTGAGGCTATCGGTGACAGACTCCACCATGGCATCCAATGCGCGGGTTGCCGCTGCTTTCGGAATATCAGCAGATGCGGCAATAGCTTCAATCAGCTCGGACTTATTCACACTTCACCCCTTGACTGTTTCAAAAAAATGGCTCTGAACGGCACGGTCACCGAGTGCAACAACCTCAAAGCATAGCTGCGTTTTATAGCAATGCCTTGAAACACCTGTCAAGCAACCGCACCGTGAAATGCCCATCGCTCAAGGCATTGGGCAAACTTATTAAGTTAATTAAAGCAGCAGCTGCTTTAACGCTTAATGGGTGCTTGCAACAGCATTGGTACTAAACGACTTATCTGCTGCTTTCAACGCAGCCTTGTCTTCCACCGCTTCGGCTAACGCGACGGCCAGCACGTCATCTATCCATCGTACGGGACGAATATCAAGCGCTCCCTTGATATTGTCCGGCACCTCCTTGAGATCTCGACGATTTTCCTCAGGGATCAGGACGGTCTTTATACCACCGCGGCGGGCTGCCAGCAATTTCTCCTTCAGACCACCGATGGGTAACACTTCACCCCGCAGATTGACCTCGCCGGTCATGGCTACGTCGCAACGAACCGGACGCAAGGAATAGGCCGACACGATGGCCGTCACCATGGCAATACCTGCGCTAGGTCCATCCTTGGGCGTCGCACCTTCTGGCACATGGATATGCAGGTCTTCATTTTCAAAGCGCTGCGGGTCGATGCCATAGGCAACGGCCCGTGATTTGACCACGGTCTGTGCTGCGCTGACCGACTCTTTCATGACATCGCCCAGCGAGCCGGTCTTGTGCAGACGCCCTTTACCAGGGGTCACCACGGACTCGATATTGAGCAGCTCACCACCGACCGAGGTCCAGGCAAGTCCAGTGACGCGCCCTACCTGATCCTCTTGCTCTGCCAGGCCGTAGCTGTAGCGGCGCACGCCAGCGTAAGTTTCGATATCGTCAGCCAGAAGCACCTGCTTCGCCTGCAGCTGGCTGCCCGCTTTGGCGCCCGAGGTACGCTCTGCTTCCAACCTTTCACGCAGCACTTTACGGCACACCTTGGCGATTTGGCGCTCCAGCTCGCGCACTCCCGCCTCGCGGGTGTAGTAACGCACCAGCTCTAGTAAGGCATCGTCTTCCAACGCCAGCTCTTCATCTTTCAGGCCATTGGCCTCCAACTGTTTGGGCAGCAGGTAGCGTTTGGCAATGGCCAGCTTTTCGTCTTCCGTGTAGCCCGGCAGGCGAATGATTTCCATGCGATCCAGCAGCGGCCCAGGAATGTTCATCGAGTTGGCCGTACAGATGAACAGCGTCTCGGAAAGATCGTAGTCCAGCTCCAGATAGTGATCGCTGAAGCTGTTGTTCTGCTCCGGGTCCAGCACTTCCAGCAGCGCGGAGGCCGGGTCACCGCGATGATCCATGCCCAGCTTGTCGACTTCGTCCAGCAGGAACAGCGGGTTTTTGACCCCTGCCCGGCTCATGCGCTGAATCAGTTTTCCGGGCAAGGAGCCAATGTACGTCCGGCGATGGCCGCGAATTTCAGACTCGTCTCTCACGCCGCCCAGCGCCAGACGCACGTACTTGCGATTGGTCGCCTTGGCGATGGACTGACCCAGCGAGGTCTTGCCCACCCCGGGTGGGCCAACCAGACACAGCACCGGGCCACGCATCTTGCGCACCCGCTTTTGCACCGCCAGGTATTCGAGGATGCGCGCCTTGACCTCTTCAAGACCGTGGTGATCCTGATCCAGCACTTCCTGGGCTTTCACCAGGTCATGCTTGACGCGAGTACGCTTTTTCCAGGGAACGGCAATCAGCCAATCCAGGTAGGAGCGCACCACGGTGGCTTCGGCCGAGTTCGACGACATCATCTTGAGCTTGTTCAGCTCCTGGGTTGCCTTATCGGAGGCTTCCTTGGGCATGCCCGACTCTTTGATGGCACGCTCGTACTTATCGGCCTCGTTAGGCACGTTATCCAGCTCACCCATCTCTTTCTGGATGGCCTTCATCTGCTCGTTCAGGTAGTACTCGCGCTGGGTCTTTTCCATCTGCTCCTTGACCCGGGAGCGGATGCGCTTCTCGACCTGCAGAAGGTCGATTTCAGACTCGATCAGTGCCATCAGGTGCTCGATGCGATCACGCACGCGGTCCATTTCGAGCAGATCCTGCTTGTCGCCAATCTTCAGCGACAAGTGCGCACAAATGGTGTCCACCAAACGGCTAG
>NZ_LFGT01000003.1:210590-223736 GCF_002078115.1 Halomonas sp. BC2
CTAGGATCTTCAATACCTGATAATGAGTTCAGCACCTCGTTGGGTACTTTCTTGGACAGCTTGACGTACTGCTCGAACTGATTGAGCAGCACGCGCACCAGCGCCTCTTGTTCACGACTGGTTAGTGGCTCACTGTCCCGGGGCAGAAGATGAGCCTGGGTGTAACCGGCCTCGTTCTCCTCGATACGGACGACATCCGCACGAAAGCTGCCTTCGATCAGCACTTTCACCGTGCCATCAGGTAATTTGAGTAGCTGCATGATGTCTGCCACGGTCCCCATGGCATACAAATCCGTATTGTTCGGCTCATCTTGAGAGGCTTCACGCTGAGCCACCAACAGTACGCGTTTGTCGGCTTCCATCGCCGCTTCAAGCGCCTGGATGGATTTCTCACGACCAACGAAAAGCGGAATGACCATCTGCGGGTACACGACCACATCCCGCAACGGCAACAGGGGTAGACATTGTGTCTGATCGGCGTTCTGCTGCATCGCAGACGTTCCTCAATTTCGGATGAGTACTCGAGCGGCTTTCAACAAGCCAGATACCTTGCCCAGCAGCTCATGATACAAGACGTGTGAACAACAAGGGGCCGCCTAGGCGACCCCTTGGATTGGCACGCGGTGGTCATCAGACCGCGCGGAACCTCGGGCGGTTAGCCATCGGTGCCGTCAACCCGGGCAGCCTCTTGCTGGGAATAGACCAGCAGCGGCTCACTCTCGCCGGCGATGACAGACGCTTCGATGACCACTTTGCTGACGCCTTCCAGAGAAGGGATTTCATACATGGTATCCAGCAGCACGGACTCCAGAATCGAGCGCAAACCACGAGCTCCGGTCTTGCGCTCCATGGCTTTGGCAGCCACAGCACGCAGTGCCTCATCCCTGAACTCCAGCTCCACGCCTTCCATCTCGAACAGCTTGGCGTACTGCTTGACCAGTGAGTTCCTGGGCTCCGTGAGGATCTGTACCAGGGCATCTTCGGTGAGCTCGGTCAACGTGGCGATGACAGGCAGACGACCCACGAACTCGGGAATCAGGCCGAATTTCACCAGATCCTCAGGCTCGACGTCGGCCAACAGCTCACCCACGCCCCGACTGGACTCCTTGCTTTTCACGCTGGCATTGAAACCGATACCACCTTTTTCAGCGCGATCACGGATGACTTTGTCCAGTCCGGCAAAAGCACCACCAACGATGAACAGGATGTTGGCCGTATTGACCTGCACGAACTCCTGCTGGGGATGCTTACGCCCACCCTGAGGAGGCACGGACGCTGTCGTCCCTTCGACGAGCTTGAGCAGCGCCTGTTGAACACCCTCACCCGATACATCACGAGTAATCGAGGGGTTATCCGACTTGCGAGAAATCTTGTCGATCTCATCGATATAGACAATGCCACGCTCGGCTTTCTCTACATCGTAATCACACTTCTGAAGTAGTTTCTGGATGATGTTTTCGACATCCTCACCCACATAGCCCGCTTCGGTCAGCGTAGTGGCATCCGCAATGGTGAAGGGTACATTCAGTAGCCGAGCCATGGTTTCAGCCAGCAGCGTTTTGCCGCTACCGGTAGGACCAATCAAGAGAATGTTGGATTTACCCAGCTCCACATCGCCTTCACGCACCTCTGATTTGAGACGCTTGTAGTGGTTGTACACCGCTACGGACAGCACCATTTTAGCGCGGTCTTGTCCGATGACGTAGTCGTCCAACGTATGACGTATTTCGCGGGGCGTGGGTAGCCGCTCCTCATCGCTCTCGGCATCGGCTTCGAGAACTTCCTCGCGAATGATGTCATTACATAAGTCGACACACTCATCGCAGATATAAACGGACGGGCCGGCAATCAGCTTGCGTACTTCGTTCTGGTTTTTACCGCAAAACGAGCAGTACAGCAGCTTGCCACCTTCGTCCTTGCCTTTGCCGTCGGCCATTCGTGTACCTCTGTCACTAAGGCGGCCAACGCCGCCTGAAAAGCTCTTAGAAAAGCAGAATCCTACTACGCTATCAGGATGTAGGACGCTTATCCAGCACTGCGTCAATCAAGCCATACTCTTTTGCTTTATTGGCGCTCATGAAATTATCACGGTCGGTATCACGGGCCACCGTTTCGATATCCTGGCCAGTGTGATGGGCCAGAATCTGGTTCAGTTTCTCACGAATACCGAGAATTTCACGGGTATGGATTTCGATATCCGAGGCCTGCCCCTGATAGCCGCCCAACGGCTGGTGAATCATGACACGTGAGTTAGGCAGGCAGTAGCGCTTGCCTGCGGCGCCCGCCGTCAGCAGTAACGCCCCCATGCTGGCCGCCTGGCCAATACACACCGTGGATACGTCGGGCTTGATGAACTGCATGGTGTCATAAATCGACATGCCTGCCGTCACCGAGCCACCCGGGGAATTGATGTAAAGATGAATATCCTTGTCGGGGTTCTCAGACTCCAGAAACAGCAGCTGAGCGACCACCAGGTTGGCCATGTAGTCTTCTACAGGACCCACCAGAAAAATGACGCGCTCTTTCAACAGGCGCGAGTAGATGTCGTAGGCTCTTTCCCCTTTGGCGCTTTGCTCCACCACCATGGGCACTAAACCGCCGGCGTTTTGAATATCAAACTCACTCATTCGGGTGATTCCTTGCGTCCGTTAAGGGAAAAGCGCACCTGAGAACAGGTGCGCGACTCGATGAGAATCAGGCGCCCGCCTGCTCGCCTTCTTCAGCGGTCTCATCTTGCTCAGCCTGCTGCTGGGCAGCTGCCAGTGCCTGCTGATAAGACATTTCCACGTCTTTGACGTTCGCTTGTTCCAGCAGTTTCTCGACCGCTTTCTCTTCGAGGATGGCCGATTTCACCTGGGTCTTGAGCTGCTCGTTACCCATGTAGTACTCGACGACTTCAGAGGGGTCCTGATACTGCTCGGCCAGCTCTTCCACCTTCGCCTTGATGGCATCATCGTCGGCATCCAGCTCGTTGGCCTTGATGACCTCCGCCAGCAACAAACCAACCTGCACGCGGCTCTTGGCCTGATCGGCAAACAGTTCATTGGGCAGTTGGCTGACGTCGAAGTCTTCACCCAGACCAAACTGCTGTGCTGCCTGACGCTTCATGGCGTCGGTTTCCTGCTGCACCAGCGCGCTCGGCACGGGGATGTCGTTGGCTTTCTTCAGCGCATCCAGCACCTGCTGCTTGACACGGTTATCCACGGCCTGTGCCGCTTCACGGGTCATGTTCTTCTTGATTTCAGCGCGGAACTGGCTTTCGTCACCGCCTTCAACGCCAAAACGCTCGATGAACGCAGCATCCACTTCCGGCAGCTTCTGGCTGCTGACCTTGTGGACGGTGACCTTGAAAGTCGCTTCCTGGCCAGCCAGATGCTCGGCCTGGTAATCCGCAGGGAAAGTCACGGAAATCGTCTTCTCGTCACCCGCCTTGGCACCGATCAGCTGATCTTCGAAACCAGGAATGAAGCTGTTCGATCCGATGACCAACGCGTGGCCTTCTGCACTGCCGCCTTCGAAAGGCTCATCGCCCAGGAAGCCCTGGAAGTCGATGGTGACCTGATCGCCAGAGGCAGCAGCGGCGTCGACTTCTTCCCAGGCAGCGTTTTGCTTGCGCAGGGTATCGATCATCTCGTCGACATCGGCGTCATTGACGGCAACGACCGGACGCTCTACCTCGGCGCCTTCGATGGAGGCCAGCTCGACCTGCGGGTAGATTTCCATGATGGCAACGAACTCTAGATCCTTGCCTGCCTGGTTTACCTTCGGCTCGATCTGCGGGAAACCGGCAGGGTTGAGTCCTTCTTCGGTAATGGCGCGCACGTAACGCTCGCGCATGACTTCGCCAACCACTTCGTTGCGCACGCTGTCGCCGTAACGCTGGTTAACAACGGCCATCGGCACCCGGCCTTGGCGGAAACCGTTCAAGCGAACGTTTTTCGCCGTCTCTTTCAAGCGAGCGCTGACGGCCCCATCGATTTCTGCTGCCGGCACTTGAATAGTGATGCGGCGTTCGATCTGGGAGGTCGTCTCGACGGAAACTTGCATGAATTGTCCTCTAGCGGCTGGGCGTTGGGTTGATTATGTAACATTGATTCAAGAGGGCGATTTTAAGAACCCTGACGCAAGGTGGCAAGCGCCATGCTCGCAAGATGGGGGGCTAGCCCTGCAATTTCAAGGGTTCGAGCGCCAAAACCGACGATTATCCGGTCCTTTCACGGCTCTCAATCCCGCGCGCGCCACCAAAGCGTGACAGCGTGCAGCAATAAGCCACAGGTGGTCGCATGGGAAATGAACTCTTGCCAGCTTATCCACGCAGTGAACAGGGCGTGCCAGCTTCCCATGAGGATGGCACCCAACACCATCATGACGCTCAGACGTTTGAGCAGCCCGGGCAGCCGCTGGCGTGCCTCTACAGGCAGCATCTTCCACTGCACCGCCGCTGCCCCTGCCACCAGCACCAAAGCCATGACGATGAGCGTTTGACGAGTCTCATGACCGCCCGCCAGATAGCGCGGCAGTGCAGACAGCATGACCACGCATAGACCCAAGGCAATACTGACTCGTTCAGGAGAGTGAACCGCTGGCTGCATGGCTATACTACCTTCAACTGCTGAGCCACAATCCACTCTTCTACCCACGGCACTGCAGCATCATCGGCCATGAAGGTTTCCATGGCATCGATTTCCAGGCGCTCCCCAAGGCGCTGCGCCCCCATCGAGGCCAACAACTCATCCAGCTCGCGGCCCGCCCCACAAAATGTATCCCCATAGGAGCTATCCCCCAGGGCGATGAGTCCATAGCGCAAGCCGGTAAGCGAGGGTGACTGATCTTTCAGGCTGCGCACGAACGGTACGATGTTGCCAGGAAAGTCGCCACTACCGGTGGTCGACAGGCAAAACAGCGTCAGATCATCATCGCCACTCACGTCGGACAGCGAGGGCTGTTCAGACACGGTCACGGCATATCCCGCCTGCTCGAACAGTGGCTTTACCTGTTCGGCCACATCGAGGGCACCGCCGTACATGGTGCCCACCACAATCGTCATCTTGGGCATTGCTTACTCCCGATTCACAATGTTCAGTCGACAAATACCTGATGAATTTGGTCAAATATTAACACGACTGGCAAAAGTCGCGCACGTTGCGCACGCCCTTCTTTCTCTTACTCTTTCATCTACATATCTGCAGGAGCGCTTATGCAGCAAGCCTTTGAGACGTGGATCACCCCTATCATGATCGGCGGCTTGATCGTGTTCATGTGCTTCATCATTTGGGATTTGGCCAAAAAATCGAATGCAGGCAAATTCGGCACGATCATGCTGTTCGTCGTACTCGGCGCAGGCATGATGGGTTACATCATCAAGGTCATCATCACCTGGTTGATCGAAGGGCGAGGCCTGTAGCCTCCATGATCGTTCAGCCATAAAAAAGGAGTGCTTCTCGGCACTCCTTTTTGACATGGGTCGCGAAGGCTAATCCTGCCTACCAAGACCACCTTCGCTCGCATAGCGCTCTACCTGCTGCTTGAGCTTCTGACCAGGCCTGAAGGTCACTACCCGGCGCGCCGAAATCGGAATTTCCTCTCCGGTCTTGGGGTTACGGCCCGGCCGCTCACGCTTGTCGCGCAGGTCAAAATTACCAAATCCTGACAGCTTCACTTGCTCGTTTTCACGTAAGCAAGCGCGAATCTCTTCGAAAAAAGCTTCGACCATCGCTTTTGCTTCTCGTTTTGACAGCGCCAGCTCGCTATGTAAATGCTCTGCTAGCTCTGCTTTGGTCAACGCACCCATAAGGCTCCTCCATGTAGCAAACGGTGTAGCAAACGCACTGCCAGGATCGTGGTAAGCGTCATATCATGGCATGGCGTCATCAACCGCGCAGATCAGCGTTCAGCTCGGTACGCACGGTAGTCACAATGGCATCAACCAACTGGTTGATTTCTTCATCATTTAGCGTGCGCGATGCGTGTTGCCAGGTCAAGCCCAACGCAATGCTCTTGTAACCTTCGGCAACGCCCTTACCAGCATAGACATCAAACAGCTTGATGTCTTTCAAGCTTTCCCCCGCCTGTGACTTTGCACAGTCGAGCAGCGCCTGAACGGGCGTCTCTTCCTTGACCGTGAACGCCAGGTCGCGACGAACTTCCGGGTAGCGGGAGAGCGGTTCGAAGGTGGGAATCGCACCTTGACTCAAGGCGTCCAGCCGTACTTCAAACAGCACGGCATCCACTTTCAGGCCCAATTTGGCACGCACCTGAGGATGCAGCGTTCCAATCCACCCAACCGGCTTCCCTTTATGCAGCACCCTGGCCGTCTGCCCCGGATGCAAAGCCGAGTGCTCGCCAGGTTCGAAGCGCCAATCTTCTGCCGCCCCCCCGAGTGCCAGCACACTCTCAAGGTCCCCCTTGAGATCGTAGAAGTCGACGGCTGCCTTGCCGCCACTCCAGCCCTCTGCTTCACGCCCACCGCACACTAGCGCTCCCATCATGGGCACCTGCGAGAGCTCGTCCAGCGGACCGTTGAACACCAGCCCGGTCTCGAAAAGGCGAACGCGCGTCTGCTGGCGGTTGAGGTTGTGTTCCAAGGCTCTCACCAGCCCCGGAAACAGGCTGGCTCGCATGACGGACAGATCCGACGAAATCGGATTGGCCAGCACGGGTGATACGGCGTCGGGCAGCAGTGCCGCTTGCAGGTCTGGGGCGACGAAACTATACGTCACCGCCTCCTGATAACCACGGGCCACCAGCTGGTTACGCAGACGCGCCAGCGTCAGGGTCGACTCGTTGGCAGGACGCAGTGCCAAGCGAGCAGCTGGACGACGAACGGGCAGATTGTTGTACCCATGTACACGAGCAACTTCTTCGATGAGGTCTTCCTCGATGGCAATGTCAAAACGCCAGCTGGCTGCCTTGACCTTCCAACCCTCTTCCAAGCGCTCCACTTGCAGCCCCAGGCGCTCGAGAATATCGCTCACTTCATCGCCCGGCAGCTGCTTGGAAAGCGCCGCTTCGAGCCGCGCTTCACGCAGCATGATGGTCTTCGCTGCAGGCAACGCCTGCTGGTGAACCGCCTCCGTTACCGGACCTGCCTGGCCACCGCAAATTTCCAGCAGTAGCTGGGTCGCCCGCTCGATGGCCACGCTGGCCAGCTCAGGGTCCACCCCACGCTCATAGCGGTGCGAGGCATCCGTATGGAGGCCATAAGAGCGTGCCTTGCCAGCAATCGCCAACGGCGCGAAAAACGCCGACTCCAGGAAAATAGTGTGCGTCTGCTCGTTGACGCCAGAGTTCTCCCCACCCATGACGCCGGCCATGGCCAGAGGCCCACGCTCATCAGCAATCAACAGCGTATCCTGACGCAGCGCTACGTCCTGCCCGTCCAGTAAGGTCAGTCGCTCGGATGGCTGCGCCATGCGCACGCAAATCCCGCCATGAAGGTTGTCGCGGTCAAAGGCATGCAGCGGCTGGCCCAGCTCTAGCATAACGTAGTTGGTGACATCGACGACCGGATCGATCGAGCGCACGCCACTGCGACGCAGTCGCTCTACCATCCATAGCGGCGTCTCCACCTGAACATCGACACCCTTGATAACACGCCCCAGATAGCGGGGGCACTGCTCTACGGCATCCACGCGCACCGGGAAAGTATCGTCGATCGTGGCGGGCACCGGCGTCATCTGCGGACCGCTGACAGGCAGTCGATTCAACACCCCTACCTCGCGCGCCAATCCTTTGATACTCAGGCAGTCACCGCGGTTAGGCGTCAGATCGACCTCGATGGTCATGTCGTCCAGCTGCATGTACTCGCGGAAGCTGACGCCGACCGGCGCGGCCTCGGAGAGCACCAGAATGCCTGGCGAGGTCTCTTCCTCCAACCCCAGCTCGGACGCCGAGCAGATCATGCCGTTGGATTCGACACCACGCAGCTTGGCCTTCTTGATCTTGAAGTCGCCCGGCAGCACTCCGCCCACCTGGGCAAAAGGAATTTTCTGACCGACTGCCACGTTGGCGGCACCACACACCACCTGGACAGGCGCACCGGTGCCATCATTCACGCTGCACACATTCAGCTTATCGGCATCCGGGTGCTTCTTTTTACTCAGCACTTCGGCAACGACGACACCACTGAAAGCAGCAGCAACGGCCTCGACCGCGTCGACTTCAAGCCCTGCCATGGTGATCTGATCGGCAATGGCTTGCGCATCCAACTGCGGAGAGACCCATTCACGCAGCCACTGTTCTGAAAACTTCATAATTTTTCCCGTCGTAAGCAGCAGTATCAGGTGAATTGGCGCAGGAAGCGCAAATCGTTCTCGAAGAATAGGCGTAGGTCATTGACCCCATAGCGCAACATGGCCAGACGCTCGGCGCCCATGCCGAACGCAAATCCGGTATAGCGCTCGGTATCGATTCCCGAATGGCGAAAGACCTCAGGATGCACCATGCCGCAACCCATGACTTCCAGCCAGCCACTGTGAGAGCAGACACGACACCCTTCACCGCTGCACATCACACACTGAATATCGACTTCCGCCGAGGGCTCGGTAAAAGGGAAATAGGAAGGACGGAAGCGCACCGACAGGTCGTCACGCTCGAAAAACGCCTGTAGAAAATCTTCGATGGTGCCTTTCAAGTCGGCAAAACTGACGCCTTCATCCACCAGCAGCCCTTCTACCTGGTGGAACATGGGCGTGTGGGTCAGATCAGAATCGCTGCGATAAACGCGCCCCGGACAAACGATCCGGATGGGCGGCTCGCTACTCTTCATGGTACGCACTTGCACGGGCGACGTGTGAGTACGCAACAACCGAGTGGCATCGAAATAAAACGTATCCGCCATGCCCCGCGCAGGATGGTGAGCAGGAATATTGAGCGCTTCGAAATTGTGGTAGTCGTCCTCGATTTCAGGCCCTACCGCCACATCGTAGCCAATCCTGGTAAACAGCCCTTCGATACGCTCCAGGGTTCGCGTCACGGGATGCAGCCCCCCGCTGGCTTGTCCACGCCCCGGCAGAGTGACATCGATGCGCTCTGCTGCCAGGCGCGCATCAAGGGCGGCATTTTCCAGCTGCTGGCGTTTGGCGTCGATTTCCGCCGACAGGGTCTGCTTGGCCTGATTGATCTGCTCGCCTGCGGCAGGGCGCTCTTCCGCCGACAGTTTACCCAACCCTTTTAGCAAGGTGGTTACTTCGCCTTTCTTGCCCAGGTAACGAACGCGTAGCTCATCCAGCGCCGAGACACTCTGCGCAGCCTGGATAGCTTCGCGGGCCTCTGACACCAGAGTAGGAAGGTGGTCCATCCGATTTCACTCCGAATTAAGCGGCTCCATCCACGGGGATGGCTGGCATGTAGAAGGTGACAAAAAAACAGGGGAAGAGCGGCTGCTCTTCCCCTGCATGGGTCACACTGAAATGACCACGGGCATTTCACGCCAGGCTAGCCCAGCGAGAAGTGCCTTATTGGGCAGCCTTGGCTTTTTCCACGATAGCAGCAAAAGCGGCTTTCTCGTGTACAGCCAGGTCGGCCAATACTTTACGGTCAATTTCAATACCGGCTTTCTTCAGGCCACCGACGAAGCGGCTGTAAGACATGCCGTTGATACGTGCACCAGCGTTGATACGCTGAATCCACAGAGCGCGGAATTGGCGCTTGCGGTTGCGACGGTCACGGTAGGCATACTGACCGGCCTTGATGACAGCCTGCTTGGCTACGCGGAAAACACGCGAACGGGCACCGTAGTAACCTTTGGCCTGCTTCAGAACTTTTTTATGGCGACGACGGGCAACTACGCCACGCTTAACACGGGTCATAACACACTCCTGACTTTATGACTGAGGCAATGCTCAGATAAGAAAATTCGACCTTACAGGTTCGGCAGCATGCGCTGAATCAGCGCTTTGTCGGCAGCATGTACTTGCTTCATGCCACGCAGCTGACGCTTACGCTTGGTCGACTTCTTGGTCAAGATGTGGCTACGGAAAGACTGCTTGTGCTTGAAGCCGTTAGCGGTCTTTTTGAAGCGCTTGGCAGCGCCGCTGTTGCTTTTGATTTTCGGCATGAGATAACTCCGCTCGATATTTTTTAGAAAACCCAGGGCCGACCAGCGCACACGCGCTGGCCCGTTAACAACGCCGTTGGATCACTTCTTTTTCGGGGCAAGGATCATGATCATCTGGCGGCCTTCCATTTTCGGGAAAGACTCCACCGCTCCGATCTCTTCCAGGTCTGCCGCGATTCGCTCCATCAGCTTGCGGCCGATGTCCTGATGCGCCATTTCACGACCACGGAAGCGCAATGTGACCTTGCCTTTGTCACCACCTTCCAGGAAGCGAATCAGGTTTTTAAGCTTGACCTGATAATCGCCCTCGTCGGTGCCAGGACGGAATTTGACTTCCTTGACCTGGATTTGCTTCTGCTTTTTCTTTTGAGCCGCTTTCTGCTTCTTGGTCTCAAAAACGAATTTACCGTAATCCATGATCTTACAGACGATGGGGTCGGCATTCGAAATTTGCACGAGATCCAGACCTGCCGCTTCTGCACGCTCAAGAGCCTCGGAGGTGGGCACAACACCCAACTGCTCGCCTTCGGCATCGATTAAACGTACTTCTTCTTCGGTGATCCGCTCGTTCATTGGTGGGCGTTTATCTTGTGGACGCCCGCGCTGATTGCTTCGCTTGATTGCTCTGTCTCCTTAGGCAATTGACGATGTCGCCAGGGCTGCTCTCTCTGCACTGAACTTTTCGATGAACTCATCGATGGTCATGGTGCCGAGATTTTCGCCGCTGCGAGTACGCACGGCCACTGAGTCAGCTTCTACTTCCTTATCTCCTACCACCAGAAGATAGGGAACTTTCTGTAACGTATGCTCACGGATTTTAAAGCCGATCTTCTCGTTCCTCAAGTCCGCCTTGACCCGTAAGCCATTTTTTTGCAGCCGACGCTCCACTTCCAGAGCAAAATCGCGCTGTGCATCGGTAATCGTCATCAACACCGCTTGCTGCGGGGCCAACCATAATGGCATAGCACCTGCGTAGTGCTCAATCAAAATACCCAGGAAACGTTCGAAAGAGCCCAGAATGGCACGGTGCAGCATGACCGGCGTCTTGCGCGCCCCGTCTTCATCCACGTACTGGGCGCCCAAACGGCCCGGCAGGTTGAAGTCCAGCTGCAGGGTGCCGCACTGCCATACTCGGTTCAGACAGTCGCGCAGCGCAAACTCGATTTTGGGACCATAAAAAGCCCCCTCACCCGGCTGCAACTCCCACTCAAGCCCCGTGGCATTCAAGGCAGCTTCCAGGCCCTGCTCGGCGCGATCCCACATCTCTGCTTCACCAAGGAAATCTTCAGGGCGCGTGGACAGCTTCAACTCGACGTCATCGAACCCCAGCGTCTTGTAGACTTGCAACGTCAACGCAATGAACGCTTCGGCTTCTGCCTGAATCTGCTTTTCGGTACAGAAGATGTGCGCATCGTCCTGAGTAAACCCACGCACCCGCATCAGACCATGCAGTGAACCAGAGGGTTCATTACGATGGCAGCTGCCAAACTCGGCCAGACGCAAAGGCAGGTCGCGGTAGCTCTTCAGCCCCTGGTTGAACACCTGCACATGGCAAGGGCAGTTCATCGGTTTGACCGCGTACTCACGCTTCTCGGACTCGGTGGTGAACATCAGCTCACTGTAGTGCCCCCAGTGGCCAGATTTTTTCCACAGCGAAAGATCGACCACTTGGGGTGTCTTGATCTCCTGATAGCCATGCGCCCGCTGCACATTACGCATGTACTCTTCAAGCGCCTGATACATGGTCCAGCCATTGGGGTGCCAGAACACCATGCCCGGGGCTTCTTCCTGCAGATGGAAGAGGTCCATTTTGCGCGCCAATTTACGGTGGTCGCGCTTCTCAGCTTCCTCCAGCCGCTTCAGGTAAGCCTTGAGCTGCTTTTTATCACCCCAGGCCGTACCGTAAATACGCGTAAGCATCGGGTTGGAAGCGTCCCCCCGCCAGTAGGCACCTGCCAGCTTGGTCAATTTGAAAGCTTTCAGATGCCGGGTGTTCGGGACGTGAGGCCCCCGACACATGTCCGTATACTCTTCATGGTGATACAGGCGGATAGCGGCACCATCAGGAATGTCACGGATGATTTCCTGCTTATAGGGCTCGTCACGCTGCTCGAAAGTGGCCATGGCCTTGGCGCTATCGACGTATTCACGCACTACGTCGTACTCCCGATCGATCAACGCCTGCATACGCTTCTCGATCGCTTCCAGATCTTCGGGCGTCACGGATTGGCCAAAATCGATATCGTAGTAAAACCCATCATCGATGACCGGGCCAATCGCCATTTTGGCATTGGGGTAGAGCTGCTTCACGGCATGACCAATCAGGTGTGCACACGAGTGGCGAATGATCTCCAGCCCCTCGTCGTCACGCGCCGTGATGATGGAGACATCGGCATCCTGCTCGATGACATCCGCTGCATCCACCAGCACCCCATCAATCTTGCCCGCCACGCAGGCCTTGGCCAAACCAGGGCCAATGGACTCTGCCAGCTGCATGATGGAAAGAGGGCTATCAAATGTTCTCTGGCTGCCGTCAGGCAGTGTCACTATGGGCATTCAAATATTCCTTGAGCGCAGTGGTGATCCATACCAGGGATCACATTTCGCTATCAACGGTAGAAAAACGGACTCAAAACCGGCCGACAGCCTAACAGACTTTGGCATCTCGTAAAATAAAACGGGAGGCCCATGGCCTCCCGTTCTTTTGCTCTCTTTCAGCGTCAGGCGTACAGCCTGCCAAGGAGCATTATGCTGGCAAGTGATTAGTTCCACTCATCCAGTTCTACGCGACGGTTCTGTGCACGACCTTCGTCAGTGTCGTTGGTGGCAACAGGACGCTCTTCGCCGTAACCTACCGCGCGCATGCGGTTAGCTTCTACGCCACGCTGGACAAGGTAGGCAGCCACAGACTCGGCACGACGCTGAGACAGGTTCTGATTGTATTCGGCAGAACCGCGTGAATCGGTGTGACCTTCGATGCTGACACGCACGTCAGGATTGTTCACCAGACGCTCGGCAACGCCATTCAGCACTTGCTGTGCATTGCTAGTGAGCTGTGCGGAGTCGAACTCGAAGTTGACGTCACGCAG
>NZ_LFGT01000003.1:223979-243304 GCF_002078115.1 Halomonas sp. BC2
CGCCGTCACCGTCGGAGTCCAGCGGGCAGCCATTGGCATCTACCGCCACACCAGCAGGCGTTCCCGGGCACTGGTCACGGTAGTCCGGCACGCCGTCACCGTCGGAGTCCAGCGGGCAGCCTTCAGCATCTACCGCGACGCCAGCAGGCACTTCACCGTAGCTCGGGCACTGCGGCGCAACCGGCTCAGGAGTATGATCGGCACACAGCAGACCGCCAATGGCAGCGCCTGCCGCGAAGCCAGTAGCCGCGCCAGCGTCTTCGTCCGAGCTGCCGCTAGTAGCATAACCAATGCTGCCACCGATCAGGCCACCGGCGATACCACATACGGCGGGGTGCTGGTACCAGCTACGGTCGCTGCTTGCACTCGCCTGACCAGAAGACTGGGAGGCAGAGCTGGCACAGCCAGAGAGGCCTACTACGAGGGCAGAACCGATTAGCAAGCCAGTTGTTGACTTTTTCATGCAAGACTCCTTCTTGATCCAATGCTGATATGGTCAGTGACCAAATCTATCTAATGCTTCTTTTAGCGAGAGCATCCATTTTTCGCTGTTCTTCTTCAGGATGGGCGCCTTGGCGCATCATGAAATCGAACGAGGTGCCTATCATTAACGTTTCAGCGCTAGAAGGCAACAATGCCGTGATATCAACTTCTTGCCAATACCGACGTGTTTAGCATAGCAAAGCTGACACCAATGACACTAAAAATCAGTGTAACGCTTTGGAACCTTTGGCGCGCCACTGGATCACAGCCGCGGCAGCGGCGAGTACGGCAGGACGCATTTCCGCCTCGACTTCGAGGCGCTCCTTGTCTTCACGCATTCGCTCCCGAGGGGTCAATTGCTTGCGTGCAGAGTGGGTCTTGAGGTGCCGAGTGCGGTTATAGACTTCTGCAAATGCCTGAAACTCTGGTCTCTCCGCAAGGCTGGGATCAACGATCTCCAGCAATACCTTACACCGCCAGGAACCTTCGGTGATATCTACCTGCTCCTGCACCAGCGCGCTCACCACGTAATCCAGGTTTTCCAGACTGTTCTGCTGGGCTCGCTGCTCCTCCTCAAGGCGAAAAGCTTCACGACGTTTCACCTCTTGGCGCAGGGAGTACGCATACCCCCCCAAACCGGCAATGACCACCAGCGCGACGGCCAGTAACAATAGTGCGACGGTAGAGCTCATGAAACCTCTTTATATCAAGCCAGAATAGTTTAACGGAAATTGTACACTGCTTTCTACAACATAGACCAACTTTGTCGTTAATCCGCTCACGCTAGCCAAACACTGCTGGTGCCAGAAAAGTATAATGGTCCAGTAGCAGTGCACCAAACAGCCCCAGCAGGTAACGAATGGAAAACCAGAAGGCCAGCAGTGGCACTGCCTGATCATCGCCCCTCCAGACGCGCCAGCCCCAGTAGATGAATCGTGCATTGAGCGCCATGACGATCACCAGATACACCCAGCCACTCATGCCTACCACCACCGGCAAAAGCGACGCCGCCACGGTCAGCCAGCTGTACAACCAAATCTGCAGTCGCGTAAACGCCACGCCATGGGTGACCGGCAACATGGGAATACCCGCGCAGGCGTAGTCTTCACGCTTGTGAATAGCCAGCGACCAGAAATGCGGCGGCGTCCAGACGAAGATGATCAGCATCAGCAGCAAAGGCTCCGCCGCAATGCTGCCCGTTACGGCCACCCAGCCCAGCAGCGGAGGCGCCGCCCCCGCGACGCCTCCAATCACGATATTCTGTGGGGTGGCACGTTTCAGGTACGCGGTATACAGCACGGCGTAGCCCACCAGCGATGCCAGTGTCAAAAATGCCACTAGCGTGTTCACCTGCCAGGCCAGTAGCCCCACGCCCACCACCGACAGCCCTACGGCCCATAGCATGGCCATCCAGACAGGCAGGCGGTGCGCCGCTAACGGTCGGCGTGACGTGCGCGTCATCACAGCGTCCAGATGGCGGTCGATGATATGGTTGAAAGCGGCGGCCCCGCTGGAGGCCAACCCGACGCCCAGCAGACCAAACACCATGGCTTTCAACGGCGGCAACCCCGGCGTAGCCAAGGCCATACCCACGGCCGTGCATACCAGCATGACGACCACCACGTTGAGCTTGCACAGTAACACCAGCTCTTTCAACACCCCCCAACGGATGGTGGGTAACGTGGTATCCAGCGTTGCGTATCGCATAGTGATCACCTGATGGATTGTTATTGTTTTCAAGGTCAATCATTGGATTACCGGGCCTGCGCGTATGACGGCTGACCATCGAGAACATGCTCTGCGTATGATCGCTCAGGCATATAACGGTAGCGCCACCAGGCCCACCCCAGCCCCAGGCACAACAGCACGGCGCCCGCGGTATGCAGCAGCGCTAGCCATAACGGCAGCCAGAGCAGCACATTGGCAACGCCCAACCCTGCCTGTAGCAGGTACAGCAACACGACCATGGACAAGGCACCCACGACCTCACTCTGGCGGCGATGGCGGCACCAGAGCGCCAACAGCACGATACCCAGCAGCAACGCACCTAAACGGTGTACCACGTGAATGGCAGTGCGCGCATCGGCATGCAGTTGACCATGCAAATAATTGGGGCCCACGGTCTGGGTCAGATGAAACCCTTCGCTCAAATCCATTTCAGGCCACCACTGGGTGTTGCAGGTGGGAAACCCTTGGCACGCAATGCCGGCATAATTGCTCGTTACCCAGCCCCCCAGTGCCAATTGCAGCACCAGCGCCGCCCCAGCCAGCAGCCAAAGCAGGCTTGGCTTTCGGGGAGACGCCAACACCCCTTTTGCCGACCGCCGGATACGCAGATGAAGCCAGAAAAACAGCATCAACACACTCAGCCCGCCCAACAAGTGCAGCGTGACCACCTGTGGCCAGAGCTTCAAGGTCACGGTAAATGCGCCAAACGCGCCTTGGATGAGGATCACTACCAGTAGCGCGACGCTTACCTTCCACGGGTAGCCTTCTCGGCGCCTCAATGGCCACCCCAGAAGCAGCGTTCCGATCACCAGCAGCCCGAGAAAACTGGCGACATAGCGGTGCCCCATCTCGACCCAGGCCTTGAACGGGTCGAGCGGCACATCCGGATGACGCAGTGCCGCATGCTCGCTATCAGGCACCAGCAATCGCCCATAGCAACCAGGCCAGTCGGGGCACCCTAGCCCCGCATCCACCAGCCGAGTCCAGGCCCCCACCAGAATGACCAGCATCGTCAACAGCGTACCGGCCAGGCTCAGCGCTACCAGCAGGCGCAAACGGTGCTTATCGGAATGAATCATCACGTGTCCTTACGGCTGATCAGTCGCCGGGAGAGAATTACAAAGCGTTCACTTTGAACAAGTGTCTAATATCTTTCAGCATATCCGACGCGGGGGCCGTTGCGTGGTAGGCCAGCGCAGGGCGGCCTGCGGGGTCCAGCACCCAGACACGCTGTTCGCCACGCCAGTTGGGCAAGCGGTGCCAGGCCGTGGCGGTCTCGCCAGGCAACATCTGCAGGTCACCGCCGATCCTGAGGCGCTGCAGGCGACCCGCTTCTCGCCCAAGAGCCCGGTGCAGACGCCATAGCTCATCCTGCCTTGCGTCACAGGGCTCCACGCATTCGAACACCAGCATCCACTGCTCACCAGGCTCAAGTCTAGACGTTAGTGGCCACTCTTCCAGCGGCGGCGCGGTCACGGAAACATCCCCGTAGGCGGTGTAGTGGGTGGGTATACCGATTCGCCATGTCACCATGATCCATGCGATCACCACCGGCGCGGCAAACGCCACGAACAGTAGCACCAGGATAAAGCGAGGGAAACGCTTTGCGCTGGATGACATCGGGTTAACTCCTGATTCTCTCGACCCTTGGGTCGTTCATGAGGCGGCGACCGCCGATCAGCATCACCACCAGAGCCGCCAGCGTTAGGCCCCACCACTGAAACGCATAGGCCTGATGACGCGCCGGTGGCACCACATTGGCTTCCCACCAGGGGGTCAGGACACCCTCCCCCTCGTGAGCATGCACCCATCCGGCAAAACGGAACGCCCCAAGCGCCGAGGCCCAGGGAGCCAGATCTAACCGTTGCAGCCTCACCCCTTCCAGGTTGTTGCCGTAAAGGAGGCCATCCGAATGGGCTCTCTGCCACTCTCCGACGACCTGCACCTGGCCTGCTGGGGTCGAGGAGACCGGCGGCTCGCGACTACTGCCGGTTTCCATAAACCCCCGCTGAATCAGCCAGAGCTGACCATGCTCGTCACGCAAAGGCGTCAGCACGGCAACGCCCAGCCGTCCATTGACGATTCGGTTATCGAGATAGAGCGTATGCTCCGCCAGATACTCGCCCTGCAAGCGTAGCATGGCACCCTCAGCCGGCTCACTGACCGGTGCTATCAGGGAGGGCGCGGCGGCACGCTGATCAAGCGATCGCTGCTTGTCAGCAGCACGCTCCCACTGCCATAGTCCTAATAGCACACCAGCAACGACCACCACGGTCCAAAAACACCCCCATACCAACAACCGCAAGGTGACACGGGAGCGTCGGCGCATGGCACTCAAATTACTGATCGCATTGGTGTTCATAGGCATGTTGGTCAGCCTAGCCGCAGGTGCTGGCTTTCTATTGCGAGACCACGGCGCTTCACGGCGCCTTCTGACCTCGCTGAAGTGGCGTGTCGGCCTGGGCTGTCTGCTCATGGCATTGCTCATTTTTGGCTTCTGGTCAGGCGAACTGGGCTGACGCCCTACAGTACATAGACAAAGATGAACAGCCCCACCCATACAACATCGACAAAATGCCAGTACCAGCAGGAGGCCTCGAAAGCAAAATGCTGCTCATTGGCGAAATGGCCCTTGATGATTCTGACCAGCATGATGGCCAGAATCAGCGTGCCAATGATCACGTGGATGCCATGAAAGCCCGTCAGAATAAAAAAGGTCGCCCCGAAAATACCGGCTTCCAGGGTAATCCCGTAATGATGGTAGGCCTCGTAATACTCGACCCCCTGGATGACGATGAAGCAAATGCCCAACCCCACCGTCGCCGCCAGCCAATTCCGGCATGTTGATCGATAGCCCATCTTGAGCGCTTCATGAGCGACGGTCAGGGTAATGCTAGAGGTGATCAGCAGCAGGGTATTGACCAGCGGCAACTGCCACGGGCTCAGCACGCTATGGGGCCCTGCCACGGCAGCATCAGGAGGATTCAATAACGGCCACTCGGGAATGAAGCCAGGCCATAGCAGCGCCGAAACCCCTTTGGCGCCCTCGCCGCCCAGCCAAGGGAGTGCAAAGGTGCGGATGTAGAAAAGCGCGCCGAAAAAGGCTG
This sequence comes from Halomonas sp. BC2, assembly GCF_002078115.1. NCBI lineage: Bacteria > Pseudomonadati > Pseudomonadota > Gammaproteobacteria > Oceanospirillales > Halomonadaceae > Halomonas > Halomonas sp. BC2. The sequence continues at coordinate 229,298 of NZ_LFGT01000003.1, forward strand.
CAAAGAACATCACTTCCGAAAAGATGAACCACCCCATTCCCCAGCGAAACGAGCGATCCATCTGGGCGTCGTACAAACCGCCCATCGACTCATGTACGACATCGCGGAACCAGAGCCCCATGACCGCCACTACGGCCACCAACCCGATCGCCAAGACCGGCATACCGGTGCCATAGACCAGTTGAATACCGGCTCCGATCATCATCACACCCAGCGCAATCGAGCCCAATACGGGCCATCGGCTGGTCGCAGGTACGTAATAGCTGCCACTGCTCATATGCTGCCTCCTGGAACGCTTTCATAGGCGTCACTCAGTGCGACGCGATGAACGGGGTAGAGGGTATATACCAGCGTGATGGTATTGATATCCGGCGGCAGGTCCCGAGCCAGTTGAAATACCAACGGGATGGTCAACCGCTCCTGCCCCTGCAACTGCTGCTCTTGAAAACAGAAACAGCTGACCTTGCGCAAGTGTGTGGTGGCATTGGAAGGCGACACGCTGGGCACTGCCCGCCCCCAATTCTGGGACTGGCTATTGTTGGTGAAGGTAAAATCGACCTCGGCGGTTTGACCGGGATGTACGCGCATTTGACGCGTGGCTACGCTCATTTGCCAGGGCAAGCCCGCACTCCCCCGGGTGATGAACTGCACCGTAATAAAGCGCGACGTATCCACCTCCTCATGAACGATGGCCTGGGCGGTCGTATCCACCTTGCCATTCAGCCCGGTGATACGGCAGAAAACGTCGTAAAGCGGCACCAGCGCAAAGGCGAAGGCGAACATCCCCACCAGCGCCGCTACGGTGCGAATGACCGTACGCCTCACCGCTACCGCCTGCTTTTCACTACTGGTCGCCATACGCGAGCCCTCCCGCCTGTCAAACCATTAGTCATGGGCCTGTTGCCGATGGAAAACAGGCGGCGTTTCGAAGGTATGCAGTGGCGCTGGGCTGGGCACGCTCCACTCTAGATCCTCGGCCCCCTCCCAGGCCTTGGCCGGTGCTTTTTTGCCGCCTCTGACACACAGCACGACGACCAACACGAACAGCAGTTGAGAGAAACCGAAGAAGAACGCGCCGATACTAGACAGCAGATTGAAGTCGGCGAACTGCAGCGCATAGTCGGGAATCCGTCTGGGCATGCCCGCCAACCCGGCAAAATGCATGGGGAAAAAGGTCAGGTTGACCCCAATGATCGAGCACCAGAAATGGCACTGAGCCAAACGCTCGTTGGGATAGTGGCCGGTCCATTTGGGCAGCCAGTAGTACACGCCTGCCATGATGGCAAAGATGGCCCCCGGCACGAGCACATAGTGAAAATGAGCGACCACGAAGTACGTGTCATGGTATTGAAAGTCGGCGGGTGCAATGGCCAGCATCAGCCCGGAAAAACCACCGATGGTGAACAGCACCACGAAGGCCAGTGCAAACAGCATGGGTGGCTCGAAGCTGATGGAGCCTCGAAATAGCGTGGTTACCCAATTGAATACCTTCACGCCGGTTGGCACGGCGATCAGCATGGTGGTGTACATGAAGAAGAGCTCTGCCGCCAACGGCAAGCCCACCACGAACATGTGGTGCGCCCATACCAGAAACGACAGCAGCGCAATGGCTCCCGTGGCATACACCATGGAGGCGTAGCCAAACAGACGCTTGCGCGCAAAGGTTGGAATGATCGCCGACACGATACCGAAGGCTGGCAGAATCATGATGTAGACCTCGGGGTGCCCAAAGAACCAGAACAGGTGTTGGAACAGCACCGGGTCACCGCCCCCCGAGGCATCGAAGAAGCTGGTCCCAAAGTTGATATCCATGAGCATCATGGTAATCACCCCCGCCAGCACGGGCATGACGGCAATCAGCAGGAAAGCGGTAATGAGCCATGTCCAGACGAACAGCGGCATGTCCATCATGCGCATACCGGGGGCACGCATGTTGAGGATGGTGGCGATGATATTGATCGCCCCTAGAATGGAGCTGATACCAGCAATGTGCAGCGCCAGAATGAAAAAGGTCGTGGAGGGCGGCGCATAGGTGGTGGACAAGGGCGCATAGAAGGTCCAGCCAAAATTGGGCCCGCCACCCGGCATGAAAAGTGTTGAAAGCAGCAGCGTGAAGGCGACGGGCAGCAGCCAGAAGCTGAAGTTATTGAGCCGGGGAAGCGCCATATCAGGCGCCCCGATCTGCAGCGGGATCATCCAGTTGGCCAGTCCCGTGAAGGCAGGCATGACGGCTGCGAACACCATGATCAAGCCATGCATGGTGGTCATCTGATTGAAGAACTCGGGCTGTACCAGCTGCAGTCCTGGTTGAAAAAGCTCTGCCCTGACCACCAGTGCAAAGATGCCCCCAATGAAGAACATGGTCAGAGAGAAGATCAGATAGAGCGTACCGATCTCCTTGTGATTGGTGGTCAGTAGCCAGCGCATAAGCCCTTTGGGCTGGTGTGCATGCTGGTGATGGGCAGGCGTGGCACTGCCATGGCCGCCAGCGTGGGTGGTGGAACTATGCTGTAACGGGTGCTGAGGGGGTAGTTGGGGCGCCATGAGCTTCTCCGCCTGCTTTCATTGTTATGGGTAGCCTGGTGTTACTGGGCAATCAGCTCGGCGATCCTGGCTGGCTGCACCGTATCACCCGCGTCATTGCCCCAGGCATTGCGGGTATAGGTAACCACCGCCGCAAGCTCCACGGGATTGAGCGTGGATCGGAAAGCCGGCATCGCCGCACCAGAGACCCCATTGACGATCCTATCGATATGCCAATCCAGGTCTTCGATCAACTGATCATTACCGGCCAATGCCGGGAAGGCCGGCATCGCCCCTTGCCCTTCGGCTTGATGGCAAGAAGAACAGATGGCGCGGTACACCGCTTCCCCTCTGGCCATCAGTTCGTCCATCTCCCATTCACGGTCGACGCCCATGGCCTCCTGCTCGGCCGCTTCACGCCGCTCTACCAGCCAGGCATCGAATTCCTCTTCTTCCATGGCATGTACCACGACAGGCATGAAGCCATGATTGACACCACAGAGTTCGGCACACTGTCCGCGATAAATACCGGGAGTATTGATCTGCACCCAGTTTTCATTGATGAAGCCGGGGATCGTATCCTGCTTGACTGCCAGCTCGGGCACCCACCAGGAGTGGATGACATCGTCTGATGTCATCAAAAAGCGTACTTTGCGATTGATTGGCAAGACCAGCGGTTCGTCCACGTCGAGCAGATAATGCTCTCCTCGCTCCTCCTGCCCGCGGATCTGCTCCCAAGGGGTGCTCATGTTGGAATTGAAGGCAACGTCTTCGCCCAGGTATTCGTAGCGCCAGCGCCACTGCTGCCCGGTGATCATCACATCCAGATCGGCTTCCGAGGCGTCATACATATTCTTGAGCGTGGCGGTGGCAGGAATTGCCATGCTGACCAGAATCAGCACAGGAATGGCCGTCCACAACACTTCCACCGTGGTGTGTTCGTGAAAATGGGCTGCCTTGGCTCCCTTGGCGTGGCGATAGCGAAAAAGCGAGTAAAACATCACGCCGAAAACGATGACGCCAATCACGACACAGATCCAGAAAATGGTCATATGCAAATTGAAAATATCGCGGCTGATATCCGTGACACCCACAGGCATATTCCAACCGCTGGCAAACGCCGTTGGCGCAGCGGCAAGACTCGATGAGAGAAGTAGTAGCCATCGCCACATAGGGGGCATAGAAACCTCCTTTATTATTGTTGTTCTCGCCCATGCTTTAATTAAAGCAGGATTAAGACGTCAATCTCAGTATAGAAAACAAATGCCATCCGTCACGCAAACCCTGTGTGATTTACCTCAACGGCTCATCCAGCGACCCACTGGGCCAACCAGGCAATGACTAGTACGAACAGGAGCGTCACGACGATACCCGTCACGATGAACGCACCGGGACGCTCGCTGGAGAAATCCTGGCGACGTTGGCGGTCATTCTGAACCCCGATCAACGCTGCCAGCACCGACTTCAAGACTGACCACATACCCCTCCCCCTTATCAGCCTCAGATTGCCTGATCGACTGCCAAATGCTCTTTTTGAAAAAATCGGGCTGCCTGTTCAGCATAGACACAAGGCATGGATACTCGCCACTGCCCGTCTTTTCAGCGCTGATGTCGGGCCGAGGAAATTAGCTTGCGAGCAGTGATCGTGCGCTTCACACTACGCAGCACTCGTCATTCCCCTTTTTCATGAGCATGTGTCAACTTTAGGGAGTTTTTTCATGCCCAAGCGTCGTATCACGCTGTCTGGTGTCGTTGTTGTTCTTGGTCTATCGAGCCTGGCGGGCTGCACCACTTACACGTGGCCAGATGGCTCACAGGAAACGGTCTTTGGGGTTGTTTCCGAGGATGAAAACAAACGCTACGAAGAGCCGCGTGCGGACGGGGTACGCTATCAACGCCCCGGAGAAGTACCGGAATCCACACAAGAGTAAAGAGCACGCATTGGCACCTTCAAGCGTTGCCCAAGCGGCGCTTGGTTAATGCCGTGGCTTGGGCTGACAAAGGATCTTCTGGCCAGGGGTGCTTTGGATACCGCCCGCGCATCTCTTTTCTCACCTCCGGATAGCCGGTCAGCCAGAAGCTACGCAAGTCCTGTGTGACCTGCAGGGGGCGTCGTGCCGGTGACAGCAAGTGAATCATCACGGCCACTTGCCCTTCGGCCACGGTCGGTGTTTCTTGCCAGCCAAAGGCCTCTTGCAGCTTCAGTGCCAACACCGGCGGCCTGCTCTCAAGGCAGGGCAGATAGTCCAGCGTAATCGTGTTGCCACTAGGCGCCCTGAGCCCGGTAGGCACCAGGCGGGCAAACGCACTCTGCGCTTCCCACGTCAGCGTCTCCAGCAGGCACCCCGCGAAGGGCAGCTTTTCGACCTGTCCCAGCCGAGTCATACCGGCCACATAAGGCGCCAGCCAAGCCTCCAGATCATCCACCAACGCAGCATCAGACCAGTCGGGCCACTGGCCCGGGAAAGTACGCTCCAGCAGCGCCATGCGCCCCTGCAAGCGCCTGACCTCGTCATTCAGCAAGGCTGCAGGGCGGCGCTGCAAAGCGCTCATCAGCGCTTTCTCGGCAGCGGCGGCGGGCAGCGTCTGGAGCGGGCGTACCGCCAATACCAGTTCACCGTGACACTGCACCGCGTCGGCCACCAGCTTGCCCGGCGGCTCTTGCCAGGCGACCCGTTCGTGCCACGTCGCCGTCGCCGGATACAGGGCTCGCAAAACCTGCTCGGAGAGGGGCACTGCCCTCTGGATCGGTGCATCACGGCTAGCACTGTCGAGGTGAACGGCCACCAGATACGGCTCGCTGGCCAACGGGTGCTGCGGCGATAGCGTTGCCGTCTTGCCATTGGCCAGCTTGAAACGCCCGAGGTTCATGAGCTGGGCCACTCGGTCAGGAAACGCCACCGCAAGCAGCTCTTCCAGAGGCTCCAGATTCAGGCGTGACGGTACCGTGCAGCCCATCAACACCGCCAGACGCTTGGCTTCCTGGTGCCAGGTTGGGAACGCAGAAGGCGTTTTCAGTCGAGCGACCAGGGCTTCCTGCAGTGTTCCCTCGAGACGCTCCCGGCCCTCCAGCAGCGCTGCCAGCGCACAGGCCAGCGCGGTATTTTCTCCCGCCTTGGAGCGCACCAGCATCGCTGCCAGGCGAGGTTCCACCGGCAAGGTGCCGCACTGCTGCCCAAGCGGTGTCAGCCCGCCTGCCTGGTCGAGCAGCCCCAGCCGCTGGAGAAGGTCGCGCGCGCTCTGCCATGCGCCCCTGGGCGGTGGAGATAGCCAGGCCAGCGCGTCGGGAGCATTGACGCCCCATAGCGCCAGTTCCAGCGCCAACCGCGAGAGATCAGCCTGCAGCATTTCGGGCTCACGGTGCGCGACCAGCGGCTGGTCCTGTGCCCACAGACGATAGCAGTAGCCTGATTGCTGGCGCCCCGCGCGACCCCGCCGCTGGCCGGCGCTGGCACGATTGACGCGACGGGTAGTCAACCGCGTAAGCCCCGTTTGGGCACTGAATTCAGGCACCCGTTCAAGGCCTGCGTCAATGACGACGTTGACGCCGTCGACCGTCAGGCTCGATTCGGTAATCGAGGTGGAGATGATCACCCGCCGCTGTGTACCAGGGCTAAGCGCGGCTTGTTGAGCATCCAGTGTCATGCCACCATGCAGCGTGCGAATATCCAGCGTCAGCGTTGATGACGCCAGCACCTGGGCGAGCCGACGGATTTCCGCCACGCCAGGCAAGATGACCAGGATGTCCTGGGCATCGTCCAGCGCCACGGCCTCCTCCACGACGCTGCGCGCCGTCATGGCGGTGGTCTCACCGACAACAGGTGGCCGATATAGCGTGGTGACCGGAAAGGCGCGACCGCTGCTCTCAATCACCGGGGTATGCTCGCCCAGCAAGGTACGCAGCGCCTCTATATCCAGCGTCGCGGACATCACCACCAGGCGGAGGTCGTCACGAATGCTTTGCTGCACGTCCAGGGCCAGCGCCAGGCCCAGGTCGGACTCGATACTGCGTTCATGAAACTCATCGAAGAGAATGCCAGCCACCCCCTCCAGCAGCGGGTCATCCTGCAGCATGCGCGTCAGCACCCCTTGAGTGATCACTTCCAGCTGCGTGTCAGGTCCCACCCGTTGATCACCGCGCATGCGATAGCCAATACGCTTACCCACCGGCTCACCCAACTGAGCGGCCATGTAGGTTGCCGCCAACCTGGCCGCCACCCGCCGAGGTTCGAGCATCAGCAGGCGCTGGCCACGCGCCCAGGGGCGCTCGATGAGTCGCAAGGGCACGCGGGTGGTCTTGCCCGCGCCGGGCTGCGCTACCAGGATGAGGCGAGAGTGGCTGTCCAGAGCGTCTTCGATCGACGCCAGGTGTTGCTCGATGGGCAGTTCAGGCATCGTCGAACTCATGCGTTGGCGACGACTGGGCGCTCTATGCCACAGCCTTTCAAGATCACATGCTCCAGGAAGCGACAAATAGCGTCGATGTCTTCCTCGGCCAGTGTCTCCTGGCCGAGAATGCCGTTCACCTGGGCACTATATTCGGTATAGTGCTGGGTGGATGACCAGATCAGAAAAATCAGCCAACGAGGATCCACATCATCCATCTTCCCCTGCCGCGACCACTCTCGCATGATAGCGGCACGGCTACTGACCCACTCTCTCAGCTCACCGTTCAGGTAATCCTTCAGAAAAGGTGCGCCGCCCAGAATTTCAGCCGCAAACAGCCTGGAACCCTCGGGATAGCGCTGACCAAGCACCATTTTGGTGCGAATAAAATCGCTCAATACAGCTGCTGGGTCACTCGCAGGGGTAATGTCTTCCAGCACCGCGTTCCAGCGCTTCATCATGCGATTCAGTAGTCGCACATAGAGCGCCTGCTTGCTCCCCATGTAATAGAGGATATTGGCCTTGGGCAAACCCGCGACGTCGGCAATCGACTGCAGGCTGGCTCCGCGATAACCATGCTGAGCAAACACCTGTTCGGCGGCATTCAATATCGTCTGCTCGATGCGGTCCCTGCTGGCGCTCTCATGGTTAGCGGTATCAAGCGTCATTGAGTAAGCTCCTTGATATAGGCTCGGGTTGTGCCGATCAGCTCAGGCCCAACGTCGGACAACGCTGCAAAAAGGGGCATTTTCGCTCTTCATGCATCGTTTCAGGGCATCAAAACGCGCTGACAACAAAGTCTTGCAAGCCACGCTTTTTTTGTCCCAAGCTCACCATTATTGACCAATCGGTCAGAACAATCATAACGGAGTTTGGCATGGCAACGATTGAGTTTCTGCTCAATGGCATCCGTCAACAGTGTCGAGTGCCCCCTGAGACCAGTATTCTAACGCTGTTACGCGACCATTTGGGGGCCACGGGCACAAAAGAGGGCTGCGCGTCCGGCGACTGCGGTGCTTGCACCGTCGCCTTGAAAAGCAGCGACCCCGACCAGCCACCGTTCCTGACGGTCAATGCGTGCATTACCCCGGCCCATCAACTGCATGGCCAGCATCTCGTCACCGTAGAAGGCCTGTCGCAGGGCAACTCCTTGCACCCTGCGCAGCGCGCCATGATCGACTGCCACGGCAGCCAGTGCGGTTTCTGTACGCCAGGCATCGTCATGTCGCTGTTCAGTTTGCATACGCAGCAGCAGCGTCAACCGGCCCCCTTGACGCCCGAGCGTCTGGAAGCCGCGCTGGGTGGCAACCTTTGCCGCTGCACGGGCTATCGCCCGATTCGTGATGCCGCGCTGACCATGCACGCCAGCGACTGGCAGCCGCCTCAATGGTGGGATGCCACACTGTCTGACTCGCAGGATGGCGACACAGCCACACAAGCCCCTCAGGAAGGTCCGCTATTTGCACAGCCGAGGTCGCTGAGAGAACTGACAGCGCTGCGGCTCGACCTGCCCAATGCCAGACTGGTCGCTGGCGCCACGGACCTATGGCTGGAAACGACCCAGCGCCTGGCCGCACTGGATCAACTGATCGATACCACCCGCGTGCCCGAGCTGGGCATGATCTCGCCAGCGACCTTTCAGAGGCAGGAAGGATGGTGGGTCGGCGCGGCGGTGACCTATTCGCGGCTTGCTCCGCTGCTGGCAACTCACTTCCCCGCTTTCGCGCACCTGCTCCATCGGCTGGGCTCGGAACAAGTGCGTAACCGGGGAACCCTCGGCGGCAATATCGCCAATGCATCCCCCATTGGTGATACCCCACCCGTACTGCTGGCACTCGGCGCTCATCTCGAACTTGCCAGCCATGCGGGTACCCGCTGTTTGCCGCTGCAGGCGTTCTTTATCGATTATAAGAAAACGGCGCTGGCCGCCGATGAGGTCATCACACGTATCTTTATTCCTGCTCTGGAGAAGAGTGCTTCTCTCAGAGTGTGGAAGCTCTCTAAACGCCGTGAAGACGATATCTCTGCCGTTCTGGGTGCCTTTAGCTACCGCCTGGAGGACGGCAAGTTAAGCGACGTGCGCATCGCCTTCGGCGGGATGGCCGCCACGCCCCGACGTGCCCCGGCAACGGAGGCCGCGCTGGAAGGGCAACGGGTAGGCAAACAGGCCTTTCAAGCGGCCCGGCAAGCGCTGCAAGATGAGTTCGAGCCCATGAGTGACGTGCGAGGCAGCCAGCAGTATCGTCAGCTGGCGGCCGCCAATCTGCTGGAACGACTCTACTTGTCGCTTTCATCACCAGAACAGGAGGTCATGTTGCATGCGTACGCTCACTAAACTCGACAACGACAGTCGCCGGGCCCGGCATGAGCTCGACCAGCGTATACATGGCGCGGCCCCCCTGGCGCGCCATACCGTGGACAGCCGCGGACAGCGCCAGGCGGGGTCCTCCAGCTTTCATGAGAGCGCCGAAAAACATGTGACGGGGAAAGCACTCTATATCGACGACCTCAAGACACCTGCTGATGCTTTACACGTGGCTCTGGGGCTCTCACCGGTGGCCCACGGCACCTTGACGCACCTCGACCTGGAGGCCGTTCGCAGCGCCCCCGGGGTGGTCGACGTGATCACATTCCACGACGTGCCTGGCCACACGGACATCGGCCCGGTCTTCCCTGGCGACCCTATCTTCGTCGAGCGTGAGATCAGCTATTCAGGGCAGTGCCTGTTCGCTGTAGCTGCCACTTCCCTGAGTGCGGCGCGTCACGCGATGCTGCTTGCCAATGTGCAGATCGACAAGCTGCCAGCACAGCTGGATGCCGTTCAAGCCACTGCTCAACAGGAGTTCGTTCGCCCCAGCCACACCCAACAGCGTGGTGACTGGCAGACCACACTGGAGCAAGCTGAACACGTGCTGGAAGGTGCGCTGTTCATTGGTGGACAAGAGCACTTCTATCTGGAGGGCCAGGCTTGCGTCGTCATTCCGAGCGAAGACGAAGGCGTCATGGTTCACACCTCCAACCAGCACCCCAGTGAAACCCAAAAGCTGGTTGCCGAAGTGCTGGGTATCCCATTTCATGCCGTCACGGTGGAAGTACGGCGCATGGGGGGTGGTTTTGGAGGCAAGGAAACCCAGGCATCCCCCTGGGCCTGTATTGCTGCCCTCATCGCACGACGCACCGGCAAGGCCACGCGTCTTCGCCTGCCCAGACGTGACGACATGCGCGCCACTGGCAAGCGCCACCCCTTTCACAACCGCTATCGGCTGGCCATCGATTCACAGGGAGTGATTCAAGGCAGCGACATTACCGTGATCGGCGATTGCGGCTACTCCCCCGACCTTTCCGATGCCATTGTCGACCGCGCCATGTTTCACGCAGACAATGCCTACTCACTGGGCAATGCCAGGGTCACCGGCCATCGCGCCCGCACCCACACTGCGTCGAACACCGCTTTTCGCGGGTTTGGCGGCCCCCAGGGCATGATGATCATCGAAGCGGCCATGGACGATATTGCCCGCCATGTCGGTGAAGACCCGCTGACCATCCGCAAGCGCAACTTTTACCGCCCCGAACGCGACATGACCCATTACGGGCAACAAGTCGACCAGAAGCAGTTGCTTCATACGCTCGTCGAGCGCCTCGAGCAGCGCAGCGAGTACTGGACGCGTCGACAGCAGGTACGAGACTTCAATGCCTCCAGCTCCGTCATCAAGAAAGGACTGGCACTGACACCCGTCAAGTTCGGCATCTCCTTCACCGCCCAGCACCTCAACCAGGCCGGCGCGCTGCTACACGTCTATACCGATGGCAGCATCCTGATCAACCACGGCGGCACTGAAATGGGCCAAGGCCTGCACACCAAGATCTGCCAGGTGGTGGCCTTGGAACTGGGGCTGGACCTGGAGAGCGTGCGCATCAGCGCCACACGAACGGACAAGGTGCCGAACACTTCCCCCACGGCAGCCTCCAGCGGTGCGGATTTGAACGGCATGGCCGCCCGCGATGCTGCCATCAAACTGCGTGAGCGTCTGTTCGATTTTGCCGCCAACCACTTCGAGGGCGGGCTGGATCGTGAAGGCATGGAGCTGAGGGACGGCATGCTCATCGCAGGCATCGGCGAAAGTGAACGCCGCATTCCCTGGGGCGAGCTGGTGCAGACGGCATATCTACATCGGGTTTCGCTGTCCGAGAAAGGCTTCTACGCGACGCCACTGATTCATTACAATCGCGCAACTGGCCAGGGCCGCCCATTTTATTATTACGCCTTTGGCGCGGCAGCGGCGGAGGTCAGCGTCGACACGTTGACCGGCGAATACCAGGTCGACCGTGTTGACATACTTCATGATGTGGGCAACTCGCTCAACCCAGCCATCGATATTGGTCAGGTTGAAGGCGGGTTCATTCAGGGCATGGGCTGGCTGACCAGTGAAGAGCTCAAATGGAACAGTGAAGGAACGCTGGTCAGCGATGGTCCAGCGACCTACAAGATTCCCACCTTCGGGGATCTGCCCAGCGTCTTCAATGTCGAACTGCTGGAAGGACACCCTAACTCCATGGCCAGCCTGTACCGCTCCAAAGCGGTGGGTGAGCCGCCCTTCATGCTGGGGATATGCGTCTGGTCAGCCTTGCGCGATGCCCTCGCCAGCCTGGATGACTACCGCAGCTCGCCGCGTCTGGATACTCCGGCCACGCCCGAGCGCGTCATGCTGGCGGCGCATGCCATTCGGAAAAGTGCCTTATGAGCCATGAAACGCCCATGACTTGGCATGCCGCCCTAGATCATTGTCAACGCCACGGCACGCCTCATGTATTGGCCACCCAGATGACCAGCGCAGGCTCCACGCCCCGTGAGCCTGGCACACGCATGGTGATTACCGAACACGCTGTCTTCGATACGCTGGGCGGCGGCACCTTCGAGTGGCAGACCATTCAGCAGGCTCGCTCCCTATTGAGCCAGCGCCAAGCGGGGTTCTCACTGGAATCCTTTTCGCTGGGCGGTCGTAGCGGGCAGTGCTGTGGCGGGCTGGTCAACGTCCTGCTGGAAGTATTTCTGGGCGCCACCGCGCACATTGCCCTGTTCGGCGCGGGGCATGTCGGACGCGAGATCGTCAAACTCAGCGCTCCTCTGCCTTGGCAGCTCGATTGGTATGACAGCCGCGCCGATGCTTTCCAGTCAGATGTCCCTCGAGCACGCTTGAGTTGTCATTTGCTAGGCGACGTTGGAGCTACGGTGGCAGGCTTACCCCTTGGCACCCATGCTCTGGTCATGACCCACGATCATGATGAGGATTATGCCTTGATCAAGGGGTTGCTGGAGCGCGCCGATATTGCGTCCATTGGGCTGATAGGTTCCGACAGCAAGTGGGCGAGCTTCAAAGGGCGCCTTTCCCGAGCAGGTGTCGACCAGCCGATACTGCAGCGCGTGCGCTGCCCCATCGGCTCGGTCAGGGATACCAAGCTCAGCAATAAAACCCCCTACGCCATCGCGCTGAGCGTGGTGACGGAATTACTCTGGTTGACCGACCAACCCTATGCCACCGAGACCCGTGGCCTGGATAGCGCTACGCTACGCGCGCTTTTTGCCCCTACTGCAACGCACTCGAGTTGATATGACCTTGCCCACCGATACACTTATCCGCGCTGAATTGATCAGCTTTCCCAATGACCCCGGCGATGGCAACCTGCCCCACCCTGGCAGTCTGGAACACTACGCTGACGGCCTCTTGTGGCTGAAGGGTGGGCATATCCATGCAGCGGGGCATTATGCCGACCTGGTTGATCAGTTGCCGAAAGCAGCGGAAGTGATCGACCATCGCGGCAAGCTCATCATGCCAGGATTCATCGATACTCACGTCCACTATGTCCAGTTGGACATCATGGCCTCTTATGGGCGCCAACTGCTGGATTGGCTGAATGACTACACGTTTCCAGCCGAGTGCCAGTTCGCCAATCATGATCACGCCAAGGCGTTATCGGAAGCGTTCTTGAGCGAAATGTTGCGCGCAGGTACCACCACCGCGCAAGTGTTTGGCTCGAGCCACCCAGGCTCCGTGGATGCATTTTTTGCAGCCTGCCAAAAGCGGCAGCTGCGCATGCTGGTAGGCAAGGTACTGATGGATCGCAATGCCCCCGATGCCTTGATGGATGGCGTCTCGGGTATCTCTGACACAGAGCGGCTCATCGAGGACTGGCACGGGAAGCAGCGCCTCGGTTACAGCGTTACCCCGCGTTTTGCGCCCACCTCGACCAGAGCACAAATGGACGCGGCAGGTGCCCTGCTGCGCAATGACTCTACCCTATGGCTGCAGACCCACCTCGCCGAGAACAGCGGAGAACTGGACTGGGTGGCGGAACTGTTTCCCGGCAGTCGAGACTATTTGGCCGTTTACGAAGAAGCAGGACTCGTCGGCCCACGCAGCACCTTTGCCCACGGTATTCATTTGGACAACGGCATGCGCCTACGGTTGGCAGAGCGCGGCGCCAATATCGCCTTTTGCCCCAGCTCCAACCTGTTCCTGGGTAGCGGCCTGTTCGACCGAGACGCTGCCCGAGAGACGGGCATGGCATTTACCTATGCCAGCGACATTGGCGCAGGCACGGATCTTTCAGGCTTCGGCACCTTGAAAAGCGCCTATCAGGTAGGCCAACTGCGTGGTCAGCCACTGACCGCCTGGCAAGGATTTTATGGCCTCACCCACGGCAACGCCAAAGCCCTCTCTCTGGATAGCCACATTGGACAGTTGGCACCTTCCTACGAAGCTGACTTTGTCGTGATCGACCCTGACGCCACGTCCCTGCTGCAGCGACGTAGCCAGCACTGCACCACCCTCGGTGAACGGCTATTTGCATTGATGATGCTCGCCGATGACCGCGCTATCTATGAAACCTGGGCCGGAGGCGTATGCCAACACCGCAGAGACGCCTAGCAACCGATCTCTTGTAAAGTCACTCTCACCCAGCCGCAGGCTGGGTGTTTTTTTGCTCAGGAATTTTCCCAACCAACGTTTCTCGATGCCCCTTCCCCACGACCATTCCCAACGACAAATTTAACGCACAGCAAAAAGCCCCGAACACAGTGTGCTCGGGGCTCTCTACGGG
>NZ_LFGT01000004.1:0-34384 GCF_002078115.1 Halomonas sp. BC2
GCTGCAACTGATATCGAATGTTCGCATCTAGGTCCTCTCTGTCAGCCGCCACACCATTGCCAAAGCTTAAACGCACCACCGGGTACCGCTGCTGCCAGTCCCACTTGTCGTGAATATATAACCCGTAAAATAGCGCTTCGCGGCCTTCAAATAGGCAGCCCAGGGTATCTAGCAGCAGGCTTTTGCCAAAGCGACGCGGGCGGGAGAGAAAATAGTATTTGTTTTGGTTCGCCAGCTTTTCAATGAACGGCGTTTTGTCGACGTAGTAATAGCCGCCTTCTCGGATATCCGAAAAAGTTTGAATGCCTATAGGCAGCTTACGACGATGAGCAGCTGGCATGCTGGCCTCCAATGCTGAACCGATGAAACACAGGACAGTTTAGCACGGTGGCGATAAGGGCAGGTGGCGCGTATGGAACTGTGTTTTTTTGCATAGGTACTGCTGGCGTTCTACGCGTAGCCGAATCAATTAAAGGAGTCCGTAGTGCGCGGTGACCAGAGGTCAAATTTGGTAGAAAACAGGACACAGAAAAGTCACGGTGTGTGCCAACGTTTTGACAATGAAGGGCACAGAATGGCGTTAATGGGTGTGATAGAGAAGATTTGAAATGCATTGGCATGTTAATTAACTTGTTGTTTTAAATATTGTTTATTGGTTTTTTGACGGTAGGGAAGGGCGATGCTTGTGCGGCTTAAACCGGCCTCCGAAGCCGAAGGTCGCAGGTTCAATTCCTGCCATCTCACAGTAGTCTTCGATGATCAAAACGTCCCTGGTTGGCGCCTCAGAGTTGATATCCCGCAAGGCCATCTATTCTACGGACAATACCCGGCGCCAGGAAAATTGATCGCACTAATCGATGGGTCTATACCGAGCGAGGTGATAAACGATTATCTGGATGCTGATCCTGAGGCTGATGAAGAAAATCTGATCGCTGACGCACGAGAGCACTATAGAGACATCGGTATCGGTGATGTTTTTCTCTATGGCCAAGCTCCAGAGCGACAGGAGCCAAGCCCATATTTATTGGAGGCATGCTACGAGGCTGTTAAGGCCTCAGTAGAAAATCAGTGCGGTATCACTTTGGAGGTGAGTGGGTAAGCCCAAAGTAGTGAATGCCTGTTTTATAGGGAACATGAAAAGGAGGCAGCCCCTTTCTGCATATAGAAAAATTTACACAATTTCTTTACGCGAAACCGCCCCGCCAGGGTCTCCTGGTAGGGCCGGAACCTGTCAACCTGATTTGGACACATCGTTAAAAATTAATGTCGATTTCGTCGCGGTACTGGGCTGAGCTCTGGCGGGTGACACCGTAAGGTGACCTGTCCGCCGGGTCGGCTTACCCTTGATCTTCTTTGTCGTAATGAATGATCGAGAGCAGCTTGATGGGAACTTCTATCAGCTGTTCGGGCCCGTGCGGCACAGCAGCATCAAAGGCCAGGCTGTCGCCGGCGTTCATGGTATAGAAATGCTCCCCGTGCCGGTAAACGAGCTTGCCTTCGAGCAGGTAGATAAATTCGTGCCCGGCATGGCAGAAGTTGGGAAAGACTTCGCTGGCATCGTCCATGGTGATCAAAAACGGTTCGTATCGCTTATTTGGTCCCTGGCGGTAACTCAATAACTGATAGGTGTGGCCAACTTCCGTACCAGTGCGCACAACTTCCATGCCTTCGCCAGCCTTGACGTGCTGGGCACCACGCCCTCCAAGATCAAAATCGCTGAAAAGTTTGGATATCGGCAGGTCAATGGCATTGCAGAGGCGGCTCAGCGTGTCCAGACTAGTGGATACTTGGGCATTTTCCACTTTACTGATCATGCCCTGACTAAGCTCTGCGATACGAGCGACGTCTGATATTTTGTATCCCTGCGAAATCCGTTTACGCTTCAGTGCCCTGGCGATGTGCTGTTCCAGACTTAGGCGCGTGTCCTGTTTATCAGTGGTGATCTTTTCGCTCATGAGTGCCTTCGCTTATGATTTTGGTGTTCATGACGCCTGTTGATATTGAAACCATTATGTTGCCGCCCTCGGGGGCAGGAGTGCCAGCCACCCGAGGTGATATAAAAGTTAGACAATATTGACATGAAAGCATAAGCGCAAAAGTAAAGCTATTTGCGACCTCCCCGGCGGTCGATAGGCATGGCCCATCGGCGCGTTAGCACCGTCCTATACTACCCAGTTCAAAAGAGATACGTTCAGCCGTGGCCTGTAATTGCTCCTTGAGTTCGTGGATATGGGCATCGCTGTCCAGCATGGCGTCGGGGCCTGAGATGTTGATCGCCGCGACAATCCGCCCCTGATAATCTTTTAGCCCGGTGGCGATGGCCGTGGCGTGGTCGGAGCGATGCATTACCCAGCCTGCGTCACGGTCATTGGCAATCGTGTGTTTAAGCTCTGGCAAGGTGCGCGGCGCGGGGGCAGGATAGCCGTCCAGGCGCACGTGGTGATAAAGCGCGTCGAGCTCGGTTTCGTCCAGAGCGGTGAGGAGAATGCGACCCATGGCGCAACTGTGGCAAGCGATGCGGGTGCCTACCGGGATGTTCACCGACAGCCGCTGAGACGCAAACGAGCGGTAGATATACACAGTATCTTGGCCTTCACGCACACTGAGGTGGCAGGACATTGATACGCGGTTGCGCAGTGCATTCAAATGCGGCATGACGATATCGACAATATCGCGGCTGGCCAGATAGCTGAAACCGTGGGAAATCACCTGGGGGCCAAGCTGATAGGTATTCTTGGCCACTTTATCGAGATAGTGCATCTCGGTCAGTGTGGTCACAATACGATAGATCGACGAGGTGCTGACCTCTAGCGCATCAGCAAAATCCTGAGTCGTCAGAATACGCTGTTGGCTGTTGAACAACTCGAGGATTCTGAGACCCCGGTAAAGCGCGGGAACCGTATAATCGTTGTCTTTAGTGGATGGTTTCGCCATACGTGTTAAGGCCTTGCTGAAAGGGATCGATGTTTAACGGCCCCGGTGTTAACCACCGTCGGGCCGTTAAGGTGCATTATCCGTCAAGATACCTTGTTCATAAATGCCTTGATGCTCAATGGCTTTCCGCCAAATTCCTGCATGGCATCCAGCAGCACCGGCCAGAAATAGCTGGCCGAGGCGCTATCAACCAGCAGATACAGGCGGGTAAGCTCCGTTTGGCTGGCGTTGATGACGATGGCATTCGCCCGAGCCACAGAGGTCTGTGCGACCTGGCCGGGGGCAAAGGCAGCAGGGCTCAGGTCAACCCCACACAATTTGGCCATGACGTTGCTCGCATGGGTGCCCGTCAGGGCCAGCCAGGCATGGGTATCCTGGCGAGGCAGCAGGTAAACGCCCGCCTGAGCGGGTGGCCAGGTAGCTTCCTGCTGGCTGATCCGCTGCTCCTGAGCGTTGAGACTGCCAAGCAGCAGATACTCGCTGGCAGAAAGTCTCGCGACCAGGCTGCCATCCGGCTGGCGAGTTGCCTGGTTCGGCACATCAGGCAGCTGATAACCATGTTCGTCGAGAAAGCTGGCAGCATGGCTGCCGCGCACGCCAAGGCGGGCCAGCGCCGATACATCCACCAGTGCACAATGCGCCGCCGAGGTGAAGTCAGCGTCAAGGCTTGTGTTGTCCCCACCATCAATGGCATAGCCATTCAGCGCCTGCCATCCCTCGGCACGGGAAGCGTCCGCCTGATGAAGGTGATAAAGCGGCGTACGTTTGGGAGTGAGCGTGTCTTTGAGGGTCGCCATGAATTACATCTCCTGTCGACTGTTGTTGGCATCGTAGAAAGGTAGCTTGACGACCTCGGCGCTGACTTCTGCTCCCCCTTCGACCCGAATCGTGATCTGGCTGCCGGGGGGGGCCTTGTCCGCCCCGGCATAAGCCAGGCCGATAATGGCGTTCTGAGTGGTGGAGTATTCACAGGACGTCACGTTACCGGTGATATCCGTACCGTCGAGCACTAGATGCCCTTCCATCGGTTTGGCACTGCCAGCGGGTAGCTGAAAGCCGACAAGGCGCCGTTTGGCGGGCTGTTCGTCAAGGATGTCCACCGCACGGCGGCCGACGAAAAACGGCTTTGTACGGTTAACCGCCCAGCTCATGCCAATCTCGCCAGGGTGGCTCATGCCGTCGGTATCCTGGCCGATGATGACATGGCCTTTTTCAAGGCGTAGCAGGCGCTGTGCCTCAACACCGAAGGGGCGAATGCCAAAAGCCTTGCCGGCTTCCATCAGCAGATCCCAGAGATATTCGCCATAGCGCGCTGGCACGTGTAGCTCATAACTTAGCTCACCCACAAACCCTGTACGCATAAGGCGAGCTGGCGCATCGCCGGCATAGCCTTCGCGCAACTCCAGGTAGGGAAGCGCCTGGGCGGAAAGGTCGACGCCCGTGCACACGGTTTCAAGTACTTGACGTGATAAGGGGCCAGCAATATTTACCGCCGCAAAGGCAGACGTGACATTAGCGATATCCACGTCCAGGCGCCACTGAGCATTCCACTGCAGCATACTTTGAAACACGCGGCCGACACCGCTGGTAGTGGCGGTCACATAAAAGTGATCGTCAGCCAGGCGGCAGGAAACCCCGTCATCAATGACCACCCCCTGTTCGTTGGTCATGGCCGCGTAGCGCGTGCGGCCAACCGGCTGCTTGAGGAAGCCGAAGGTGAAGATGCGGTTGATAAATTCTGCTGCGTCTGGGCCGCGTATTTCAAGGCCACCCAGGGTCGAGACATCAATCAGGCCAACGTGCTCGCGGACGTGCCGGGCTTCTTCCTGCATCGAGTGGTGGCGGTCAAGGCGGCCGTCGGCACTGGGATAATAGGCCGGGCGCTGCCAGTCGCCGGCAGGCATCATGACGGCACCCAGTTCAAGGTGACGCTGTTGCATGGTGGTCACCCGGAAAGGGTCGAAGCTGCGTCCGGCAAGGTGCGCCAGGGTTTCGGCGGTAAACGGCGGGCGTGCGGTGGTCACCCCGGTTTCACTGACTGAACGCTGGGTAGCATCAGCCACCAGGCGGGCAGTGGGCAGCGCAGAGTGGCGGCCTTGCGACGGCCCCATGCCAACGGTGGAGAAGCGCTTGACCAGCTGGACATCGCGGTAACCGTGGCGGGTGGCGTTGATGATATCGCGGATCTGAAGGTCTTCGTCAAAATCGACGAATTCCTTGCCTTTGGGGTGAGCGAAAATGGGCCACGGGAAGTTCACTTGCCTGGGCGCTTCGGTCACAGGGTCGGCTTTCGGTGCGGATAACCCCAGATTAGCCAGTGCCTGGCTGGCGGCAAAGATACCGTCCTGCAGCACCTGCTCAAGGTCGTGCAAACCATTGACCGAGCCTGCTACATGCAGGTGTTCGGGCAGGTTGGAAAGCGAAAACTCGGCGACATCGTCGTTGTAGGTCAGCTTGCCGCCAGCCTGGCACAACAGCTGGTAGACAGGCATATAGCCTGCGCTCATGCACAGCAGGTCGCATTCCAGAGTCACGCTTTCTTTGTCCACTTCACCGCGTTGGGTAATACGCCGGATATCGACCCCGTTAACGCGGTGCATTGTCTTGTCGCACAGCGCTTCGAAAACGGTATGCTCAAGATGCAGGGTGATACCGCGCTGCTTGATGGCCTGGCTTAGCTGGCTGTCGGTTGGCCCCGCGCGCATATCCACCAGGGCCGCTACATCCACGCCCTGTTCGTGCAGGTCGAGGGCGGTCAGATAACCGTCATCATTGCCGGTTAACACAACGGCCCGCTTGCCTGGGCGCACCGCGTAATGGCGCATCAGGCGTTGGACGGCGCTGGCCAGCATGATACCCGGCAGGTCGTTGTTGCGGAAGATGACCGGCTGGTCAAAGGCCCCGGCGGTGACGATGCATTCCTTGGCGCGCACCTTGTACATCCGCTTGTCCTGGATGACCGGCAAATAGTTGTCAGTGAACCAGCCGTTACAGATGGCGTTGCACAGCACATGGATATTGGCGTGTGCTTCCACGGCCGGCACCAGTTCATCACGCAATGCCGTGGCACGCACCCCCTGTTCATCAAAGCGGGCGTAGGTCAGCGCGCCGCCCAGCAAGGGTTCCTGCTCAACCAGCAGTACCTGGGCGCCGCCTTCTGCAGCCGTCAAGGCAGCCTTAAGCCCGGCGGGGCCACTGCCCACCACCACAACGTCTTTGAACAGGTAGGCTTTGTCGTGATAATCGCCCTTCGCCTTGAGGTCAAAGTGACCCAGCCCGGCTTTCTTGCGAATCAGGGACTCCCAGTATTTCCAGGCACCTTTAGGCTTATAGAAAGAACGGTAATAAAAGCCCACCGGCATGAATTTCGAGAACTTACCCAGCTTCATGTCGCTGTCGTGGTCAAGGCTGCCGCTGTAGTTCTGGCCTGTAACGTTCAAACCCTCGTAGGCAAGGCAGGTATCTGCCAGTACGTTCGGTTCATCGGGCAGCTGCACCAGCGTATTAGCATCTTGCCCGGCCATGGTGAGCGGGCCGCGCGGGCGGTGGTACTTGAACGAGCGGGACAGCAGATAACGGCCATCAGCCGCCAGCGCACTGGCAATCGAGTCTCCGCAAAAACCCTGATGGGTCTGCCCTTCAAACGTCATGCTGATAGGCTGTTGACGGTCGATATAGAGCCCCATGGGAGCGGGAAGGCGGTTATCCATCGTCTGTGTATTGCCTGATGGTTGGGTGCGGTTCATTTGCGTGTCTCCTCAGAGGAAAACTCGACACGTTCCTGGAAAACTTCCTTGGGATCGAACGTACGCAGTATTTCATCGGTAACAGTATGGCGTTCAGCAAGGAACCAGTAGCTGGAGGCGGCATGCATCCACCATTCGGTAATAACGCCTGCTGTGTTGTCGCTATAAAACACATAGTGGGCCCATTCCCGGTCGCTGCATTGACCGGGCATCGGTTTGAGTTCTCCGCCATAGATGAACTCACTGATATTGCGTAGCCCGTTGAGCGGGCAGTTCATGACTTTCATTGAGCGTGCCTTCACATAGTCGCTGAGACGGTGGCTGACATAAGCGGCTGACGTTAATGACTGGCCGCTGTCGCGCCCATTTCATTGACTTGCTGGAAATTGGCAAAACGTTCCAGGCGGAATGGCTGAATCAGCGCCGGCACTTTTCCGCCGTTGGCTACCAGCTCTGCCATGGTCTTGCCGCAGATGGGCGTTGACTTGAAGCCCCAGGTGCCCCAGCCAGCATCCAGGTAGTAATTCTCAACCGGGCTTTCCCCCATGATGGGGCTGTAATCCGGGGTCATGTCGGTAATCCCGCCCCATTGGCGCATCAGCTTGGCCTTGGCCAGAAACGGGAACATCTCGATGCCACTGGCAATCAGGCTTTCCTTCATTTCCAGCGTAGAGCGCGTGTTGTAAAGCGGGTAGGGATCGGAGCCGCCCCCGAACACTACTTCGCCACGGCTGGTTTGCTGAACGTAGCAATGCAGGGCGGAAGAGCTGACCAGCGGGCTCAGGAATGGCTTGACCGGCTGGGTGACCATCGCCTGCAGCGGGTAGCTGATAATCGGAAGGCGGAAGCCGGCTTTTTTGGCCAGGATCGAGCTGTGCCCGGCAACCGCTTGCACGGCGCAACCGCACTGGATAGTGCCGCGATTGGTCTTCACCCCGGTAATGCGCCCGCCTTCAATGATCAGCTCCTGCACTTCAGTGAGCTGATGGATTTCAACGCCGCGCTTGGCGGCTTCCTTGGCATAGCCCCAGGCCACGGCATCATGGCGCGCTGTGGCGCCGTCGCGGTGCCACAAACCGGCCAGAACCGGCAAGTGCCCCGGGTCGAGGTTAAGCGTTGGCACCAACTCACTGATCTGCTGACGGTCGATCATTTCGGTGCGTCCGCCGAAATGTTTGTTAACCTCTGCGCGTTGGCGGAAGGCACGTACCGTGGCATCGGTATGTGCCAGGGTTAACTGACCGCGCTCGGAATACATGATATTGAAGTCAAATTCGTTCGAGAGGTTCTGGAACAGCTTGACCGACTCGCTATAGAACCTGACCCCTTCCGAGGTCAGGTAGTTAGAGCGGATAACGGCGGTATTGCGCGCCGTGTTGCCGCCCCCCAGGTAAGCCTTTTCAAGCACGGCTACCTTGGTGATGTTGTGGTATTTGGCCAGATAATAGGCAATGGCCAGCCCGTGGCCACCGCCACCGATGATCACCACATCGTAGGAGGGCTTGAGCTCTTTGGGGGGAGGCAAGTCCACATCGACGGGATACTCCGAGGACAAACCGTATTTCAATAATCCAAAAGGCATGACAACGCCCTCCTGTGGTAGATCAGATAAGTGCTGGCTGAGCCGCTTTGTGGTGTTGCTGAAGCCGGGTGGCGACCACCGTGTTCTGCATCAGGTAAGCGATGGTCATCGGGCCGACGCCGCCGGGTACCGGGGTGATTGCACTGGCCACCTGGCTGACGCTGGCAAAATCCACATCCCCGACAAGACGCGTCTTTGGCTCGCCATTGGCTGACTCTTCGATGCGGTTAATACCCACATCAATCACCACCGCACCGGGCTTGAGCCAGTCGGCATTGATCATCTTCGGGCGACCGACCGCGGCAATGACAATATCCGCCTGGCGCGCGATGGCTTCGGCGTTAACGCTGCGTGAGTGGAGCACCGTGACCGAGCAGTTGGCCTGAAGCAGCAGGGCGGCCATGGGCTTGCCGACGATGTTGGAGCGCCCGACGACCACGGCATGTTTACCGCTCAGGTCGCCGCAGGTTTCCTGCAGAAGACGCAGGCAGCCGGTAGGCGTGCAGGGTGTCAGCACGTCAGCGCCCTGTGCCAGCCCTCCCACGTTTTCACGATGAAACCCGTCGACGTCCTTGAGCGGTGAAATCGCCTGAATCACGGCGTCCTCGCTGATGTTGTCGGGAAGCGGCAGCTGCACCAGAATGCCGTTGACCTCAGGGTCCTGGTTCAGCTTGTCGATCAGTGCCAGCAGCTCGGCCTGGGTCAAGGAGGTGTCGAAGCGATACTCAAGCGAACGGATCCCGACCGCTTCAGCCTTACGGATCTTGTTGCGCACATATACCTGGCTGGCGGCATCTTCACCGATCAACACCACAGCAAGCCCTGGTGTGGTGCCTTCCGCTTCCAGTTGCGCCACGCTGTCGGCGACTTCAACCAGTACCCGCTCGGCCCAGGCTTTGCCGTCAATCAAGGCGGCAGATGTTTGTGTCGTGAGGGTCATTGGAAAATCACCGTTTTGTTCTGATCAAGGAAGATGCGGTGCTCCAGGTGATACTTGACCGCACGGGAAAGCGCGATGGTTTCCGTGTTACGTCCCACGGCGACCAGGTCTTCAGGGCGATAGGTATGGTTAACGCGCTGAACTTCCTGATCGATAATCGGGCCTTCATCAAGGTCAGAGGTCACGTAGTGCGCGGTGGCACCAATCAGTTTGACGCCTCGCGTATGTGCCTGATGATAAGGCTTGGCCCCCTTGAACCCCGGTAAGAAGGAGTGGTGAATATTGATGGCGCGCCCGGACAGTTGGCGGCACAGGTTGTCAGACAGAATCTGCATATAACGTGCCAGCACGACAAGCTCGGTACCGGTCTCTTCGACGATATCCATCAGCGCGGCTTCCTGCTTGGCCTTGGTCTCTTTAGTGACCGGCAGGTAAACAAAGCGGATGCCTTCGCGCTCGGCCATGGGGCGAAGGTCGCGATGGTTCGAGACGATGGCGGTGATTTCCATGTCTAGCTCACCTTGCGCCTGGCGATACATCAAATCGCTCAGGCAGTGATCGAACTTGCTGACCATCAGCAAAACGCGCATGGGTTTGGAACTGCTGTAAATCTGCCACTCCATCTCAAAGTCCTTGGCGATGGCGGCAAATTCATCACGCAATGTCTCGATATCCCCACTCACGCCTTCATTGAAGCGAAACTTGGCACGCAGAAAGAAGTTTTGCAGCTCTTCATCATCGTATTGGGCCAGTTCACTGATATAGCAGTCATGCTCGCTCAAAAACGAGGTCACCGCCGAAATGATGCCGGAGGTAGCCGGGCAAGAAACGCGGATGATGTAACTGTCACAAGAATCCTTCATTTTTTTTCCTATATAAATTTAAAATTTTAAATATAAATAAAAAATAAGAAATTTATCGATTTAAAGCCAAATATATCTCTATGTAATAGATTGACTTCATATTTGGCTTTTGTCGATATGGATTTTCCTTTTTATTGATCGTTTCATCTAGCCTTTGGCAATGCGCTTTTGTTTGTCAGGGTCATCAAAAGGCAAGCTATGGCTGCTGGCAGTGGCTTGCAGGCTGCCACGTATTTCCAACGGCACACCGTGCTCGGCATAAGGAACATCAAGGCGCGCCAGTGCCATGGAGCGGCCACTAAGCCTTGAAAACATGCCTTCGGTAACAATGCCGACCTGCTTGTTATCTGCCCAGAGGGTGTCCCCAGCGCTTGCCGCCTCCTCGCTGTCAATCAATACACCAAAGATCTTGAAGCGCTCCTTGCCCTTGAGGCGGAAGTGTTCGCCTGCCCCCCGGAACTCGGTCTTGTCCTTGGATACGGTGAAGTCCAGCCCCAGCTCCCATAGCGTGTCGCCGGCGGGCTGGTCGGGGAAGGGGTATGTCTCGGAGTTATCAACGGGATAGAACAGCAGGTTACTTTCCACGCGTAGCCAATCGAGTGTCTCGAAACCGCATGGCACGATGCCCATGGGGGCACCCTTGTCGAGGATTTCGTCCCACACAGAGGGAGCATCCTTGGCCTTGCAAAAAATCTCATAGCCGCGCTCACCGGTATAGCCGGTGCGTGAAATCATCACATCAAAGCCAAACAGGCGGGTCTGCAAATGGTGGAAGTAACGCAGGTCGCGAATACTCTCAACATGCTTTTCAAGAAAGTCGACGGCCAATGGCCCTTGCAGTGACAAGTCGTGAAGATCATCGTCAAACATCAGGCTGACGTTACGACCCAAGGCACCTAGAGTGAGCATTTCCTGGCCCAGACCGGTGCCATGCACCACCAAGTACGCATTCGGCGCCAGGCAGTAGACAATGCAATCATCCACGAACTTGCCAGCCTCGTTGAGCATGGTGGCATAGACAGATTTTCCCGGGTAAAGCTTTGACATATCCCGCGTGGTGGCATGGTCTAGCAGCACTTTGGCATGCGGGCCAACGCAATGGATCTTTTTCAGACCAGAGACATCCATCAAGCCTGCTTGGGTGCGAATGGCGGCGTGGTGATCGGCGGTATCCGCTCCCGCGTAACGAAACGCAGTCCCCATGCCGTTCCAGTCTTCCAGTGTCGCACCGAGTGCATGGTGGCGTTCGGCAAGGGCAGAAGTACGCCATAACGTTGTCATATCAATTCTCCTTCCAGTCGGTTAGGGCAGGTTTTCCAAAAGAAACCAGAAGTGGCTGTCGCCCTTTATGGATTCTTTAAAAGAAATTATATTTCCTTGCAGTGAAGCAATAAGCTTGCCATGACGTGTCAGTGCATACAGAAAATGCATGAGACACAGGTTTATTTCATATAAAAAACAGTTACTTATTTTTTGAATTTTTAGGTCGATATATTCGCCATATTTTCCTCCAGGTTTTTATATGCGTGTCATTTGTTCTTTATGGGTGCGCTTTTTGGCAAATTTGCACCGTTATGGCGCGGTCAAGGCACAGAAACCAATAGGAGAAAAGATGGGAAATGCTTTCTTGAAATCCTGAATTAAATATTTATTTCATTTAAATCAGTGTTTTGTAGGTATTTGAGGAGGTTTTTTAACGGTCGACGAGACATTCTGGCATGCTATGTGCCTTTCTTTTTGGGAAATATAGTTTCTTGAAAAGAATTTTTAAGAGGGTTGAGTATGTCTCCAGAAGCTGCTGTTGAGTTGATCAAAGAGCATGACATCCGTTATCTGCTGGCCCAGTTCGTGGATATACACGGTGCGGCCAAAACCAAGTCAGTGCCGGCTAACTGCCTGATGGATGTCGTTGAGAAAGGCGCGGGGTTCGCTGGCTTTGCGGTGTCGGGCCTTGGCATGCAGCCCCATGGGCCGGATTTTATGGCCAAAGGTGATTTGAACTCGTTGTCGTTGGTGCCGTGGCAGAAACACTACGCTCGCATGGCGTGCTGCGGTTACGTCAATGATGCCCCGCACGCGCTGGACAGCCGCGTTGTCATGATGCGTCAGTTAGAGCGGCTAAACGAGCTGGGCTGGACGTTGAACACCGGCCTGGAGCCTGAGTTTTCCTTGTTCAAGCGGGGAGCGTCCGGTGAGCTGTTGCCGGTTGATGAGAGCGATACGCTGGCCAAGCCCTGCTACGACTATAAAGGCTTGTCGCGCTCACGCGAGTTTCTGGAAAGGTTGGTCGAAGCGCTTCAGGCGGTGGACTTTGATATCTACCAAATTGATCACGAAGATGCCAACGGCCAGTTCGAGATCAATTACACCTTCAGTGACGCCCTGACCTCTGCTGACCGCTTTACCTTTGTGCGCATGGCTGCCGGTGAAATCGCCAACGAGCTTGGCATGGTGTGTTCCTTTATGCCCAAGCCGCATGCTGATCGGCCTGGCAACGGCATGCATATCCATCTTTCCATTGCTGATAAAGACGGCAATAACGTCTTTGGCGATGACAGCGACCCCCAGCATCTTGGCCTGTCGACGACGGCTTACCATTTTCTGGGCGGGTTACTTCATCACGCCCCGGCGCTATGTGCCTTTGCTGCCCCAACGGTGAATTCCTACAAACGCCTGGTGGCCGGCGGTTCGGCGAGCGGGGCGACCTGGGCACCGGTATTCATTGCCTATGGTGATAACAACCGTTCGGCCATGGTGCGCGTGCCTTATGGCCGTCTTGAATTCCGTCTCCCCGATGCTGGCTGCAACCCTTATCTGGTTCACGCCGCCCTGATTGCGGCGGGAATGGATGGCATCGAGCGCAAGCTGGACCCCGGCAAGGCGCAAAACATCAACCTTTACGAGCTCACGCCAGAGCAGTGCCAAGCGCAAGGCATCGAGATTCTGCCGCAGTCGCTTAAAGAGGCGATTGATGCCCTGGAAGCGGATACCCATCTGCGCGATGGCATGGGCGCCGAGATCGTTGGCGAGTTTATCAAGGTCAAGCGTGAGGAGTGGAAAGAGTACAGCCGCCAGGTATGTGAATGGGAAGTTCAGCGCTATGTAGAGTTTTTCTAACGTCATTTTATTTTTTCATAAGTTCCTTTGCGTGCTTAGGCGCCCATGACGCCTCAGCGTGAATCTATCGAGGTAATGCTATGTGTGGAATTGTCGGGCTTTATCTGAAAAACCCGCAGCTGGAAAGCCGCTTGGGTGAGCTGTTTGAGCCGATGCTTATTGCCATGACAGACCGTGGGCCGGACAGTGCCGGTTTTGCGGTGTATGGCGACGAATATGATGATGGCGTCAAGCTGACCCTGCAATGTGATAATGCCGATTACGATTGGCAGGCGTTCGCCGACAGGCTGCAAACCGCCTTCGGCAGCCTGGCGTCATGGTTTCAGAATGCCAACGTGGGGGTGTTCAAGATAGCCGAAGAAGAAAGCCGCGTGCTGGGTTGGCTGGCGGATCATGCGGCTGACCTTCGCGTGATGAGTGCCGGAAAAAGCATCGAGATTCTCAAAGGTGTCGGCTTGCCCGGTGAAGTGGCAACCCGTTACAAACTGAGCAACATGCGCGGCAGCCACGCGATCGGGCATACCCGCATGGCTACCGAAAGTGCCGTCACGCTGCAGGGCAGCCATCCTTTTTCAACCGGGCTGGATCTGTGTCTGGTGCATAACGGCTCCCTGTCCAACCACAATCGCCTGCGCGACAAGCTCAAGCGTCAGGGCATTGTTTTCCAGACCGATAACGACTCTGAAGTTGCCGCTGGCTATTTGACCTGGCGGATGGCCAAGGGTGAATCCCTTAATCAGGCCCTGACCGGAGCGCTCAAAGACCTGGACGGTTTCTTCACGTTCACGATCGGCACACGGGATGGATTTGCGGTCGTGCGCGACCCGATTTCCTGTAAACCCGCCGTTATTGCTGAAACCGATGACTACGTGGCAATGGCATCCGAGTACCGCGCCCTGGCTGACCTTCCGGGTATCAAGGAGGCAACTGTCTGGGAGCCGGAGCCGGCAAAAATCTATGTATGGGAACGTGACGGTATAAAGGTGGAGGCTGCCTAAATGATGAAACATTACGACCTTGCGAGTTCCAGTCTGCGAGAACTCAACCAGGCACTGCATGATCCGCAAATGACCGCCAGCGAGCGTGAGTGGCGTGTCAGTAATTCCAACGGGGCGCACAATATTGCCTGCGGGCTCAATGAACAGATCAGCGTCGAAATTGATGGGCATGCCGGCTATTACTGCGCGGGCATGAATCAGAAAGCGCATGTCACCGTGAACGGAAATGTCGGGGTTGGCGTGGCCGAGAACATGATGTCGGGCAAGGTGCATGTCAAAGGCGATGCGTCCCAGTCGGCGGGCGCTACCGCTCACGGTGGCCTGTTGGTCATTGAAGGCAATGCCTCGGCGCGCTGCGGTATTTCCATGAAAGGGGTGGATATCGTGGTCAAGGGTAATATCGGCCCGATGAGCGCTTTCATGGGGCAGGCCGGCAGGCTGGTGGTGTGCGGCGATGCCGGTGAGGCGCTGGGCGACTCGCTCTACGAAGTGCACATCTATGTAAAAGGGGAAGTGGCGTCTCTGGGGGCGGATTGCGTCGCCAAGGAAATGCGTCAGGAGCACCTGGACGAGCTGGCAGATTTACTCAAACAGGCAGGTAGCGACGAAAACCCTGGCGACTTTACGCGCTATGGATCAGCGCGCCAGCTCTACCACTTCAAAGTCACCAATGCCTCGGCCTACTGATCTGGAGCCTGACATGACAGATAACACGATTAATCCGGCACTGAGAGAGTCCGCTACCTTTGGTCGAGATGTCATCGCCGAAATTCAGCGTGCCGCCGAAACAGGCATCTACGACATTCGCGGTTGGGGTGCCAAGCGCAAGGTGCCAAATTTTGATGATCTTTTGTTTCTCGGTGCGAGCATGTCGCGCTACCCGCTTGAAGGCTATCGGGAAAAATGCGACACCGAGGTGGTATTAGGCACCCGCTACGCCAAAAAACCGATGGTGATTGATACCCCGGTGACCATTGCCGGTATGAGCTTTGGTGCCTTGTCAGCACAAGCCAAGGAAGCGCTGGGGCGCGGAGCATCGGAAGTCGGCACATCGACGACCACAGGTGATGGCGGCATGACCGCAGAAGAACGCGGTCAGTCATCCAAACTGGTCTATCAGTACCTGCCGTCACGCTATGGTATGAACCCGGATGATTTACGCAAAGCCGATGCCATCGAGGTGGTCTTAGGGCAGGGCGCCAAGCCGGGTGGCGGCGGGATGCTGCTGGGCCAGAAAATTTCGGATCGTGTCGCCCACATGCGCACGCTGCCCAAAGGTATTGATCAGCGTAGCGCCTGCCGCCACCCGGACTGGACGGGGCCCGACGACCTGGCCATCAAGATTGCCGAATTGCGTGAAATTACCGACTGGCAGGTGCCCATCTTTATCAAGATTGGCGCGACGCGCACGTATTACGACGTCAAGCTGGCGGTGAAAGCCGGCGCGGATGTTGTGGTGCTGGATGGTATGCAGGGCGGCACGGCAGCCACTCAGGATGTGTTTATCGAGCATGTCGGTATTCCCACCCTGGCGGCGATTCCTCAAGCCACACAGGCCCTGCAGGAAATGGGCGTTCACCGTGAGGTGCAGTTGATCGTCTCGGGCGGGATCCGTAACGGTGCTGACGTTGCCAAAGCCATTGCCCTGGGTGCGGATGCCGTGGCCATTGGTACGGCTGCCCTCATCGCCTTGGGGGATAACCATCCACGTTTTGAAGAAGAGTACCGCAAGCTGGGTTCAGCGTCTGGCTATTACGATGACTTCCAGGAAGGAAAATGCCCAGCGGGGATCTCGACGCAGGACCCAGAGCTGAGCCAACGCCTTGACCCGGTGGAAGGTGGCAGGCGGCTGGCCAACTACTTGCGTGTGCTGACCCTGGAAGCGCAGACGTTGGCCCGAGCCTGCGGGAAATCCCACCTGCATAACCTGGAACCGGAAGATCTGGTGGCCTTGAATATCGAAGCGGCTGCCATGGCGCGAGTGCCCCTGGCGGGTACCACCTGGGTGCCTGGTCAAACGTTTTAGGCTGGCATTGGAAGGTCAATCTGCTATCTGGTGACAGGTAGCTGCCTGCATCATTAAACGCTATCCCGAAGGCTGGATACCCCTTCCAGGCTTCGGGTTTTTTTATGCTCTTCAGCAACACCTATCAAGCCTTCGATGCGGTAGCGTCAAGTGCTGTTAAACAGAAATGCCAAGCAGGGTTTTAAAAAACAACTTTTTAATTGTTGTGCAGGATATCGCTTAAAAAGAGCGCGCGCCCAGTGTGTTTAGTTGGCGTGATGAGTGGTTTCTTTAGTGTATATATAAAAAGAAATATTCACTATTTAATTTTTATCCAGATAAAGGTCAGCGGATGCACTAATACAGGCTTTTTAAAGCGTCATCTGCACTATTACAGCGCGGCCTCTTTTTGTTCTTTTTTTATAAACCTATGAAATTAAGATTATTTTTTTTTTGGCATGAAACGTGCTTTATCTACAGTAAATAAAATATCACCACAAGAACTAAATGGAGCGGCTTAAGTATCGCTGGTGATATTTAGGTTTCATATATAAAACCTTGATGTCTTTCGATTCCGTCTCTGTCGTGCTGGCATCCATTAACCGGGTATTTATCAAGGGGAAAAAGTCAATGCAGCATAACGCTCTTCCTGATGATGACAGGATAAAAAGCAGGCCGATATATGTAACGCCTGAGCATCCCGCAACAGCTAACTACTATGTGTGTGTGGCTGAGCCAGACGCGGTAAATCTCATCATGAAACATGTGGCGCCGATTGATAAACACCGGACGCCGTTTCATTTCATTATCTGTGCTGATCGCGCTGACGCGCCCCCGGCGGGGTTGCCGTCTGAGTGGCAGAACGTGCCACTGCAATGCTGCGACCGTGACGCACTTTCCACCACGCTGGCGACCCAGCTGGAAACATTGACCCAAGGTTGCCATGTGATTGTGGCGGGCAGCGAAGCGTTTTTATGGGATGTACATACCCTGGCCCTGGCACACGGGCTGCTCGACGCTGAAATCACCTTGCTGCCTTCAGCAGATAACGCCCGACGCGTGTTTTGCACGCACTGCCGTTTTATGAGCGAGCCTGTCACGGCGTCACCCACCCGCTGCCAGGGGTGTGGGCTCACGTTGGAAGTTCGCGATCATTTTTCACGTCGCCTGGGGGCCTATATGGGCGTGCGGATAGATGCCGAGGTGCCCGGTGAGGTTCCCCGCGAGGAGGTGTTTGACTCATGAGTGACCTGATTCCGGTACGTGTCGCCGAGATCGAGCAGATCAGCTCGATTATCAAACAGTTTACGTTTGTTGCTGATGAAAAGCCCCTGCCGCCGTTTTCTGCCGGTAGTCACGTGGTGGTGCAGATGGAAGGTGAGGGGAAGCGTTTCCGCAATGCGTATTCCTTGATCAGCAACCCGGCTGACAGCAGTCATTATCGCATCGCGGTGCGGTTGCAGGAGCGCTCCCGAGGAGGCTCTCAGTTCATGCATGGTGAGTTTCGCCCAGGGGACAGGCTGTTTATTTCTCCGCCCGCCAACATGTTTCTACCGGATTGGCAGGCGCGGCACCACATATTGATTGCCGGTGGCATCGGAATAACGCCGTTTCTTTCTTACGGCTATGAGCTGGAACAACGTCAGGCCTCCTTTGAAGTGCACTACGTGTATCGCAATGCCGAAACAGGGGCCTTTCGTGAGGCCTTGACGGAGCGTTTTGGCAACAGGCTTTACTGCTATTCCGGCGAACGTCCCGACTTTTACACTCTGCTCGGACACCAGCCGCTTGGCACCCACGTCTATGTTTGCGGCCCGGAGGCGATGATTCAGGACGTCAAAGCCACAGCGAGTGCGCTGGGCTGGTCACCTCAGCGGGTTCATTACGAAGCCTTCACGGCTCCTCAGCCAGGTAAGCCTTTTGTAGCCAGGCTTTCACGCTCGCAGCAGGACGTCGCCGTCGCGGGGGATACGCCTCTGCTTGACGCTCTGGAAGCCCATGGCCTTGAGATACCCAATATGTGTCGTGGCGGTGTATGCGGCCAATGTAAAACCTCGGTGGTGGACGGTGACATCGAGCATCGGGATGCGTTTCTCGATGATCAAGAGAAAGCCAGCCAGCGCTGCATCATGCCTTGCGTGTCACGTTCAGCGAGCGACTACCTGGTGCTGGATCTATAAATCAAGGGGGAAAACACCATGCAACTTGCACCGCGAGATACCCAGGCCTTCCGAGGCCAGTTTACCTACCGCAATAGTCCCGAGGCCGTGAGACGCTTTCCCTTCCCGTTTCCGGAAGATGATTATATGTACTCAGTCAATACTGAGCCGCATACGCTGCCGGGCCCCAAGGGCAGTGTTTACGAACATATGCTCGATATCGATGAACATTATCTGTGTGAAACAGCAGAAAGGGCGATGGTGCTGGAAGAGGACCCCGCTCGCTGCCTTGCCATGCCCCACATGGAACAGGCGTGCTGGGACCTGCTTGAATTTGTCATGACCCACTATGCCCAGGATTATCCCGAACATTTTTCCTTCACCCAACAGGGCGATCAATGCGAGTGGATTAATCGCCCCCTCGGCATTCATCAGACCTTTGTGATGGGCGACGCAAGCACTTTGCCCATGCCGCCGATGGAGTTTATCGGACGCCAGATGCAGGGGGATTTTGCGTTACTGGATCAACGTGATGCAGACCTCTTCATGGACGCAGGCGTAATCACATCACCGGCTGACTGGTCGCTGGCCTTTGATGCCGGAATGAGTTTCAAACAGTGGCATGGCCCTGTGCCGCTGGCTCATGAGATGGGTATTTTTGATCGGGTCCTTAAATATCTGTGCGCCATTCAGGTGGGCAGCCCGATTCGTCGTTTGAACTGGACGATGACGATCCACCCACGCATGGACAGTTCCCCTGAAACCTATCACCAATGGGGGGCAGACCGAACCACGATTACCCCCGAGAACGTAGGCAGGGATGTCTTTCTGCGTGTCGAGTTACAGACACTGGTACGTATGCCCCGAAGCCATGCGCTGTTCTTTGGCATCCGCACTTATCTGATCAGCATGGACGACCTCACAACCAATAAGGCCTGGGCCAAGCGGCTGCATCGCGTGCTGGCCAATCTGCCCGAGGCACTGGTGGATTACAAAGGGATGACACGCTACCGCGACACTGTCGTGGAGTGGTTAAGCGAATACGACCACGAACTCCAACCACAAACCTGAAACCTGCTAGCCGAGAGGACACTCATGAACGAGATAACGCTAGAGCTGAGTTATGCGCTCGATACCTTCTATTTTCTAGTCTGTACCGCCTTTGTCATGTTCATGGCCTGTGGTTTTGCCATGCTTGAATCAGGGTTGGTCCGGTCAAAGAACACGGTCGAGATACTGACCAAAAACGCGATGCTGTACTCCGTTGCGTGCCTGGTTTATCTGGTGGTTGGCTACAACCTGATGTATCCCGCCAACCCAGTCAGCAGCTTTATTCCCGGGTTGGATTTCATGCTGGGCAGTGATAACAGCATGGCCGATATTTCGGCGGGAGAAGGCTCACCTTATTACTCTTCCATGGCTGACTTTATTTTCCAGGCGGTATTTGCCGCTGCCACCATGTCGATTGTTTCCGGGGCAATTGCCGAGCGTATGAAACTGTGGCCTTTCCTGGTGTTTGCGGTCTTCATGGTCGGAGTGATTTACCCCGTGAACGGGTTCTGGAAATGGGGCGGTGGCTTCCTGGATGAAATGGGCTTCCAAGATTTTGCCGGCTCCGTTGTGGTGCACATGGCAGGCGGTGCCGCAGCACTGGCCGCTGTATTGATGGTTGGCGCACGTAAAGGCCGTTTCGGTCCCAATGGTGAGGTACGGGCCATTCCGGGCGCCAATCTGCCGATTGCCATGCTTGGCATGTTTATTCTCTGGATGGGCTGGTTCGGGTTCAATGGCGGCTCGATGCTGAAAATTGCCAGCCTGGATGATGCCAATGCAGTGGCACGTATTTTCGTCAATACCAATACCGCCGCAGCCTCGGGCATGGTAGCGGCCGCTCTGCTGTACCGTGCCTTGTTCGGCAAGACCGATATGACGATGGTCATGAACGGCGCATTGGCCGGGTTGGTGTCCATTACGGCTGAGCCGCTTCTGCCCGGGCCGGGAATGGCCATGCTGGTCGGTGCGATCGGTGGTGTGGTGGTCGTGCTCTCTGTGCTCGGGCTGGACCGCCTCAGGATCGACGACCCCGTGGGTGCCATTTCGGTACATGGCAGTGCGGGTATCTGGGGGATTGTCGCCGTTGTATTCACTAACCCTGACGCCACGCTAGGCATCCAGCTGCTCGGCACCGTGATTATTTTCGCTTGGATGTTCGGTGCCAGTCTGGTGGTGCTTTTCATTATACGTGCCGTAATGGGGCTGCGTGTCAGCGAGCAGGACGAGTTTGAGGGCATGGATGCCCACGAATGCGGTATGCACGCCTACCCTGAGTTCGTTTCGGCCAATACATCGGACATGGATGGCACCCCCCTGCGGAGCAGTGCAGCGGCCGACGGCCTGCTGGCCAGCCGGAAACCTGTTCAACGTTAAATGATTCTCCGAGGCCAAGGCCCATTAGATAAACACGGGTCTTGGCTTTTCGTGAACTGATGATGAAAACCTAGAGGCCATACCATGCATATGATCGCAGCTATTATTCAACCCCATAGGCTTGAAGATGTCAGAGAAGCGTTATCTGATATCAATGTTCAAGGACTCACTGTGACTGAGGTTAAAGGGTTTGGAAGGCAGAAGGGGCATACCGAGCTTTACAGGGGGGCGGAGTACACTGTGGACTTTGTGAACAAGATGAAAGTCGAAGTGGGAGCCTGTGATTCCCAGGTCGACACAGTGATCGAAGCGATTAAAACAGCCGCATACTCTGGTCGTATTGGAGATGGGAAAATATTCGTCTATCCACTTTCCAATGTTATACGCATACGCAGTGGTGAAACTGACGAGGCGGCGTTATAGCTCCTTTTTAGCGAGGCTTGCGTTTTCTGCTTATTCCAACAGAAATCCGCGTACAAAACAGTGGGGTCGCCCGTCGGCACCGCTGTTTTTGCTCGAAAATCTACGGATTATCTCGAGGGTGCTCTGCCCCGACATGCCTACGAAAGGTGAAACGAAGTGACTGACAGTATGGCTCCGCAGCAACCAACCCATTTCCCGCCCTTTCGTGGTAAAGCCCGCGGCAAGCCACGCGGACGCTCACTTGCCCCGGACGCCCTGGATGCCTTGCGTCAACTGCTCGGTGATGAACGCGAGCAGCCGCAGCGGCGCCAACGTGATCTGTTGATCGAACATCTGCACGCGATTCAGGATGCCCTTGGCCACTTGCCGCTGACCCATCTACGCGCCCTGGCCGCTTACATGAACCTGCCCATGGCTGAGGTGTACGAAACCGCCACCTTCTACGCCCACTTTGATGTCATCCACGACGATCAATCGCCGCCTCCAGCGCTGACGCTGCGGGTATGTGATTCCCTGTCCTGCCAGCTGGCCGGTGCTGACGCTCTGCGCAATGCACTTGCGGTAGGCACCGACCCCGCCGAGGTGCGCGTGTTGCGCGCCCCCTGCATGGGCCGCTGTGATACGGCGCCTGTGGTGGAAGTGGGTCATTACCATCTGGGCCATGCCAGTGTTGAGCGCGTTCAGGCGGCCATCGCTGCCGATCACATTCACCCTGAACCCTTGGACTGGCCACGCCTTGACGCGTATCGGCAAACCGGTGGTTACGCCCTGCTCAGCGCCTGCCGGGCGGGGGAGGTGAGTGTTGAAAGCCTGATGGACACCCTGGAAAAGGCCAACCTGCGCGGGCTGGGGGGCGCGGGTTTCCCGACCTTTAAAAAATGGTTTTTCGTCCGCGCCGAGGCCGGGCCGCGCTACTGCGCCATCAACGCCGATGAAGGCGAGCCGGGCACCTTCAAGGATCGTTATTACCTGGAGCGCGCGCCCCATCAATTTCTCGAAGGCGCCTTGATCAGCGCCTGGGCCGTGGAAGCAGACGCCCTGTACATCTACTTGCGTGATGAATACCCGGCGCTGCATACGGTGTTGCATCAGGCCATTGCGGAGCTGGAAGCCGCCGGGCTGGTGGCACCGGGCTATATTGTGGTGCGCCGTGGCGCGGGGGCGTATATCTGCGGGGAAGAATCGGCGATGATCGAATCGCTGGAAGGTAAACCCGGCAAACCGCGCCATCGCCCACCGTTTGTGGCCCAGCGTGGATTATTTGACCGCCCGACTCTGGTCAATAACGTCGAAACCGTCTATTGGATTCCGGCCATTTATGCCCAGGGCGCCGACTGGTTTGCCAGTCAAGGCCGCCATGGTCGCAGTGGCCTGCGCAGCTTTTCGGTCTCTGGCCGGGTGAAAAACCCGGGTGTACATCTGGCCCCGGCGGGTATCACCCTTAACGAGCTGATCAACGAATATGCCGGTGGCATGCAGGACGGCCATCAGCTTGCCGGCTACCTGCCCGGTGGCGCCTCGGGCGGCATTCTGCCCGCCAGCAAGGCCGATATCCCACTGGATTTCGACACCCTGCAGGAGCACGGCTGCTTTATCGGCTCGGCGGCGGTAGTGGTGTTTTCCGATCACGATAACCTGCGTAATGTAGCGACCAATCTGCTGGGCTTTTTCGCCGATGAATCCTGTGGCCAGTGTACGCCCTGTCGCGTGGGTACCGAGAAAATGCTCACCCTGCTGGAACGCAGCACCTGGGATGTCGACACGCTGGAGCGGCTTTCCCAGGTGATGATGGATGCGTCCATCTGCGGCCTGGGGCAAGCCGCCCCCAATCCAGTGCTGGGCCTGCTGCGCGATTTCCGCACTGAGCTTGCCGCCCAGAACGTCATTTTCAAAGGGTAAGGAGAACCTTATGAACCAAGAGACCTTTACCCTCACGCTGGATGGCGCAGCCGTGACGGCTTACCCCGGCGACACCCTCTGGCAGGTCGCCAAGCGCGCCGGAGAAACCATTCCGCACCTGTGCTTCAAGGATGCCGAGGGCTACCGTGCCGACGGCAACTGCCGCGCCTGCATGGTCGAAGTGCAAGGCGAACGCGCCCTGGTCGCCAGCTGCCTGCGTGAGGCCAAGCCTGGCATGGTGGTGCATAGTGCCACCTCTGAACGCTCGCGGGTGGCCCGCGAAGGCGTGCTGGAAATGCTCGCCGTGGACCAGCCGCCCCGCGAGCAGAGTCCGGACGCCTCCAGCCATTTCTGGGCCATGGCCGATCAGCTGGCGATTGATGTCGGTGAGGTAAGTGAGCGCTTACCCAAGCGCAGCGAGCGAACTACGCCCACCGTGCACCATGTGGCCGAGCGCGAAAGTGCCGTCGTCAAAGACCGCTCGCACAGTGCCATGGCGGTCAACCTCGATGCCTGCATTGAATGCAACCTGTGCGTACGCGCCTGCCGCGAAGTGCAGGTCAACGACGTCATTGGTCTGGCCCATCGTGGCAGTGCCTCAAAAATTGTTTTCGACTTTGATGACCCCATGGGCGACAGCACCTGTGTGGCCTGTGGCGAATGCGTGCAGGCCTGCCCCACCGGGGCCCTGATGCCCGCCACCCTGGTTGACGAACACGGCGTGGGGGACAGTGTCGCGACTGATAAACAGGTCGACTCTGTCTGCCCCTATTGCGGCGTCGGCTGCCAGCTGACCTACCACCTCAAGAACGACGAGATTGTCTATGTGGAAGGCCGCAACGGGCCGTCCAACCATAATCGTCTGTGCGTGAAGGGTCGCTTCGGGTTTGACTACCCGCGCCATCCGTCACGCCTGACTACCCCGTTGATCCGCCGTGAGGGTGTGGCCAAGGGGCTTGATCCAGACTTCGACCCCGCCCAGCCGCTGACTCACTTCCGTGAGGCCAGCTGGGAAGAAGCGCTGGAATTTGCCGCCACCGGCCTGATCACGCTGAAAGCGGAACAGGGGCCGCAAGCGCTGGCGGGCTTTGGTAGCGCCAAATGTTCCAACGAAGAAGCCTGGCTGTTCCAGAAGCTGATCCGCACTGGCTTTGGCACCAATAACGTCGACCACTGCACTCGGTTGTGTCACGCCAGTTCGGTCGCCGCCCTGATGGAATGCCTGGGCTCTGGCGCGGTGACCGCGTCCTTTATGCAGGCCGCCAACGCCGATGTGGTGATTCTCACCGGCTGCAACCCGGCGGTAAACCATCCGGTCGCGGCCACCTTTTTCAAACAGGTCGCCAAGCGCGGCACCCAGTTCATCATCATCGACCC
This sequence comes from Halomonas sp. BC2, assembly GCF_002078115.1. NCBI lineage: Bacteria > Pseudomonadati > Pseudomonadota > Gammaproteobacteria > Oceanospirillales > Halomonadaceae > Halomonas > Halomonas sp. BC2. Next base: position 24,471 of record NZ_LFGT01000004.1, read on the forward strand.
CCGTGGTCAGGCGCTGGACGCCTACGCCCACCTGAGCGTGCGCTTTAAACCCGGTGCTGACGTGGCGCTGTTCAATGCGCTACTCAATGTCATCGTCACGGAAGGCCTCTATGACGAGACCTACATTGCCGAGCATACCGAAGGCTTCGACGCCCTCAAAGCGCATGTGGTCGATATGACCCCAGAGGCCATGAGCGCCCAGTGTGGCGTAGAGGCTGAGACCATTCGCGAGGTAGCGCGCCTGTATGCCAATGCCGAGCGTGCGATGATCTTCTGGGGCATGGGCATCTCTCAGCATACCCACGGCACCGATAACGCCCGCTGCTTGATCTCGCTGGCCCTGGCCTGTGGCCATACTGGCCGTCCCGGCACCGGCCTGCACCCGCTGCGTGGCCAGAACAACGTTCAGGGCGCCTCGGACGCGGGTATGATCCCCATGGTGATGCCCGACTACCAGCCGGTCGGCGATGATCAGCTGCGCTCCGCCTTTGAGGAACTGTGGAATACGCCGCTGGATAATCAGCCCGGCCTGACCGTGGTCGAGATCATGGATGCCATTCATGCAGGCACCATTCGCGGCATGTACATCCTGGGTGAAAACCCGGCCATGTCTGACCCCGATCTCACCCACGCCCGTGAGGCGCTCGGCAAGCTGGAGCATCTGGTGGTGCAGGACCTGTTCGTGACCGAAACCGCCCAGTTCGCCGATGTGATTCTGCCTGCCTCGGCCTGGCCCGAGAAAGACGGCAGCGTGACCAACACCAACCGTCAGGTGCAGCTGGGCCGTGCGGCCATGCCGCTGCCCGGCGATGCCCGCCCGGACTGGTGGATCATCCAGCAGCTGGCCAACCGCTTCGGCCTGGGCTGGCACTACCAGCACCCTAGCGAGGTGTTTGCGGAAATGAAGCAGGGCATGGCCTCGCTGGATCATATCAGCTGGGAACGCCTGGAGCGCGAACAGTCGGTGACCTACCCCTGCCCGAGTGACGACGCCCCCGGCCAGGACGTCGTCTTTGGCGATGCCTTCCCCCGCGAAGGGGGCAAGGCCAAGTTCGCCGCCACCCGGCCCATTCCGCCGGATGAACCGGTGGATGACGACTACCCAACGGTGCTCACCACCGGCCGCCAGCTGGAGCATTGGCATACCGGCTCGATGACTCGGCGTGCCAAGGTGCTGGATGAGCTGGAACCGGAAGCTGTGGCCAGTCTCTCCATCAATGAAATGCAGCGGCTGAAGTTGGCGCCGGGAGACCGCCTGACCATCACCACCCGGCGAGGCCGTATCACACTGGCCGCACGGGTTGACCCCGGCATGCCGGATGGCATGGTATTTATCCCCTTCGCCTATGCAGAAGCGGCCGCCAACCTGCTGACCAACCCCGCGCTGGACCCGGACGGCAAGATCCCCGAGTTCAAATACGCCGCCTGCCGCCTGGCCGCCGTCGAAAAAGAGGAGGTCACCTCATGATGATCACTGAGCTGGTGGATGGCGAAGATTTTCGCCAGCGCCTGGTCAGTATTGGGCTGGTGCCGCCGGTGGACGCCAGCCCCGCTGACTTAGCCGAAATCGCTGCCTGCGTCTACAAGGCGAACGGCCTGGCCGAGCTGCCGGAAACCGTTGCGGATCTGCTGCGCTATAAGGAGGTCATGCTGCCGGAAGTGCTTGAGGCCATTGAGACAAGCCTCTCGCCGGTGCTTGAAGACGAGATAAAAGGAAAAGCCTGAAGGGTAGGGTGAACGTTGAGAGCAAACAGGCAGGCGCGAGAGCCAAGTTAATAAAGACAGACAGTTCGTCAGACTTCCGGCAGCTGCCCCATGGGCCATCTGCCGGTTGCTTTTATACGCTTACTGTCAGGTTTCCATTGCATCTGCTTGGGCGGTGGTGGCATCGTCATGCGTGGCCAGATAGGCCTCCAATGAGTCGTCCATCGCGTGTAACCAGGGCGTGTGGTGGGAAGGTGCCATGGTGCCTGTCATCAAGGAGCGGTAGGAGTGGTTACGGAAGGCCATGATGTCATCATGCTTGTGATGCTCCCATTCCAGAAACGTCTTGTTAACGCCGTCAATGTCAAAGCTGGGATAGTCGGTTTCATCAATCAGGGACTTCACGTAATCCCCCTGGAAAACAATCATGTCTTCATCGCTTTCCAGTGTTTCCTCGCGTGCTCGCCAAGCGGCACTATCGCTGCGCATTTCATTTTGGCTTGGCAGCGGAATACGCCCAAGAATGATGTCGCGTACGTACCAGGCCTGTGCATCAAACATATTAAAGGTATAAAACTGATCTTGCATGCCTAGGTAGAACAGCTTGGGGTTGTGCTCCCAGGCAACGCCTTTGTAAAGATCCAGCGGCCACATACGATTGCTGGTTTTCAAGCGCAGTGACTCTTCAAGGAAGGGGAAGTGGTGCAAGTAACCGGTACACAGGATAATAGCGTCGATAGGTTTTGAGGTGCCGTCCGCAAAGTATGCTCTATCGCGATCTACTCGCAATAGTAGTGGTTTTTCTTCCCAGTTATCAGGCCACTTGAAGCCCATAGGTCGAGAGCGGTAACTGGTGGTGATCGTTCGAGCACCATATTTGTAGCACTGAGAGCCAATATCTTCGGCAGAATAGCTACTGCCCACCAGTAACAGATCCTTGTCTTTGAACTCCAACGCATCGCGAAAATCATGGGCATGGAGAATGCGTCCGCCAAAATTTTCGAAACCTTCGAATTCCGGCACGTTAGGGGTAGAGAAATGCCCGGAAGCGACGATGACATGATCGAATGTCTCAGTGCTGAGCGTATCCGTGGTGTGGTCGTGGGCAATGACGGTAAAAGTCCCGTTGGCCTCGTCGTAGCTGATGTGGCGCACTGGACAATTGAAGCGGATGAACTTACGAACACCGGCTTTCTCAACGCGGCCTTTTATATAATCCCAGAGCACAGCCCGTGGCGGATAAGAGGCAATAGGACGACCAAAATGCTCTTCAAAAGAGTAGTCGGCGAACTCCAGGCATTCTTTCGGCCCGTTGGACCAAAGGTATCGGTACATACTGCCGTGAACCGGCTCACCGTTTTCATCAAGGCCGGTGCGCCAAGTGTAGTTCCAAAGCCCACCCCAGTCAGACTGTTTCTCAAAACAGACCAGCTCCTGTGGCTCTCCGCCCTTTTCATGTGCCGATTGAAAGGCTCTAAGCTGTGCCAGACCGCTTGGGCCGGCGCCGATGATTGCGATACGCTTTTTCATAGCTAGTTTCCTGTACGTGTCCTGACAGATTTGAACGAAATGTCGTGATAGGAGGCGAGAAAACCTCTCGCTCGCTCACTACCAACCTAGTGGATCGGCACAGACAACAAAATTACTCAGAGAGGGTAGTCAAAAAGAGTTATCTATCGGTATGAGAGGTCGATGGGTCGGCGTCAAAGGCGATGATAACGCCTTCGACGCCAAGCACAGCGGCGTTATGTGAGTAAACGCCATGTCCCTTTTCGTTCACACGAAGCAGATGTCCATCGGCGCACTGAATACGATAATCCAGCTCAAAGCTGCGGTGTTCACGCAAGGCATCCTGAACTTCTTCCCAGACCTGGTCGGCATCCTGGGGGTGGATCATGTCTCCGTAGCTGATCAGGGAATGGTTAAGCAGCGTTTCGGCCGTGTAGCCGGTCAATCCGTAGCAACCGTCACTGACGTATTCCATGGTCCAGCGGCGATTGTTACGGGCTCGATAAACCATCACAGGAAGTCCATTCACCAGTTGCGACAGGCTGCGATGGCTAGCAGAGAGAACCTGATTACGTTGTACCTGAGGCGTAATATCACAGAGGGATAAGCTGGCAGGCCAGGCAGAGCCAACCCCGAGGGGTTGGGCGCGTAACTCACACCAGCGTAGCTCATGGCCGGCCCCCATCACTCTCAACCATAACGGTGCGGGACTTTCCTGACGATTTACCTGACAGCACACCTGTTGCCAGACATCTCGGTCAGCAGGGTGAACATACTCCAGCAGGTGGGACGGTGTAGCCTCACTGTCGGCGTCAATCAAATGCTGCCAGCTACGGTTGGCAAACAAGATTTCACTGTTGTCATTTACGATCAGTACGGCTTCGTTCAGGCTATCCAGCAAGCTTGAACAAGGCGGTGTGTTGGGGGGACGCTTCCTGAAGGTGAATGGCATCAAAAGGCACATCATGGCGCATCCTCATCAGGTAAAGGGTGCGTGTGTACCCAGGCGGCCAGTTCGAGACGCGAGTTGACATTGAGCTTACGTAGCAGGTTTTTGACATACACTTTGACGGTGCTGTCACTGATGCCCAGTTCACGGGCAATCAGCTTGTTGCTAAGCCCTTTGGTAATCCACATCAAGGTATGGCGTTCGCGCTCGGTCAAGCCTTCCGCCCAGCTTGAGGAAGCGGGCATGTCATCCATAATATCCAGGCGATCGGCACGCAAGTGCTGCGCCAGCATCATGACAACATCATCATTGAGCGCTATCTTGCCATGCAGGAGAGCATCAAGACGCTCGAGAATGATATCCGGATCGGTATCTTTGAGCAGGTAGCCATCAGCGCCAAGCTGAATGGCTTTCAGTAAGTCATGGCTGTCGTCTGACGCGGTCAGCATTACGACCCAGGTATCTTCACACCTGGCCTTGATCTGCTCCAGCAGAGATAAGCCGCTGGTGCCCGGCATTTGCAGATCGATCAGTAACAGCTCAGGATCCAGGCGCTCCAGGTTCTGGAGGAGCTCTTCAGCATTGCCGAACTCTTCCAACATATCAAAGCGCTGACTTTCGCTGAGCAGTTGTGCAACACCACGTCGAAATAAAGGATGGTCATCGACTAAAACAACTCGTGTAGGGTTCATCGCATTTCTCTATCTGTCATCCGTAACGATCAATTCGACACGGGTACCGCCACTGGATAGTGATCCTACGTGCAGGTGGCCACCTATCTTTTGGGCACGCTCGTGCATGATGCCCAGCCCGAAACTGCCGCTGCCAGCATCTTCCGAAATGATGCCCTGTCCATTGTCATCGACACGCACCAGCAACTCCCCTTTAACCTGCGGGAAAAGCTGAATACGAACATGCGAGGCGTGAGAATGACGCACGCTGTTGCTGAGAGCTTCGCGCACAATCAGAAGCACCTGAATGGCGGTCTGTCTGGATAAGCCTTCTGGTTGGGCTCGATTGTCCAGTTCGAATACCAGCCCTGAAAGCTGCTCGAATTCCTCTACTGTGCGTACTAGCCCCAAGTGGAGTGAATCATCCTCCAGAGTGAGCCTGGCGGTGGTGATCAATTCGCGGGTTTGGCGGTAGGTTCGCTGGGTTTGCAGGTGGATATCGCTGGCCAGCGTCTCAAGTTCCGGCGCAAGCTGTCGGCAAGCCTTCTCCAGGCGCGAGGTGCGCAGCCGCAAATACCCCAGCTCTTGGGCAATGGTGTCGTGTAAGCCGGCGGCATAGTCGCGACGCTCTTCTTCTACCGCCTGTTCGAGGTGCTGATGGTGCGCCAGGCAAATCTTTAAGCCTTCCATGAAGGCTCTGCGTAACGGCTCGAAAAACGGGTTCTGCGGCCATCCGCCTGGTAGCAATAACCAAGCCTCCGCCTTTTTATCCAGCGTAAGCTGCTGTGCGTATAGGGGGTGGGGCCAGCATGGAAGCTGACGCTGTGAGGGTATTTCCCTGCTCCCATTGACGAGGTCGTCTGTACGTCGATAGCGCGTGGTTAACGCCGCTTCCATAGCGGTGGCCTGATCTACTGTCAGGGTAATGCCGGAAGGCGTCACCAGGGTCAGCGAGTGGGCCTGCGACATTCGCAAGGCGAGGCATAAACAGGAACCTTCGATAGCGGTGTAGGTGGCTGGAAGCTGACGTTGCAACCAGGTAAGAACCGTCGGTAAGTCAACCGCCAGGTGGTGGCATGCGGCGAGGCGCAAGGTAAGCCCGTTGAGTACCTGGTCGCTTATGAGCGGTTCCGGCTGAGACGTTTTTTCAGGTTGAATTACCCGACGTTCAATCCAGCCACTGAGACTGATAGCCATACCTCCTCCCATCACCGACGTTCATGCCTTACGCGCGTTAGCCCTGTTACTAGCAGGTTTCATGCCAGTACAGGCTGGTTACTCCTTCGTGATTACCCCCCATGGCCGATTGTGCAGCTTCCTACTGCGAGTAAAGTATTTTTATCAGAAAGAAAATTGTTGGCGCATCACGGTTCTCCGGTGGGGGCGGGCACGCCACCTGCACCATAAAGGGAGCATCAGACGACCGCGACGCACCTTTATAGCCCCAGGCTGAACAAAACCGGAACGGACAACACGAGGTTACACTATGGGTAGTTGGCATCACTCTAAGCAGCAGGCGCTGGAAACGCCTTGCCGGCGCTATCGTATCGCTGGCCAGCATGCCCTGCGTTTACCGCTATTACCGGGGGAGCGTTTGAGCATCACGTCGCCAGATGGGGAGCAGGGCTGCGATTTGTTGGCGCTTGACCAGGATAACCAAGCCGTGACGGCTTCCATGGGGATAGCGCTGCAGCCGTCCGCCGCGCTGACACAGCGCCAGCTTGAACAGGGTAATGCGGCTGCCAAGCGGTTGAAAGCCCGGTTCGATTCTTGGCAGATTGATACTGAACTGCTGTCACAGGGAGGTCATATTCCCGGGCGGCAGTTGCCTCTTGAACTCAGCTGCCCTCTGGATAGCGCGCCGCTAACGTTGGTGCTGGTGGCCCCCGGCAACGACATGGCTGTCTCCGAGCAGTCACCCGCCACGGAACTGGACGTGATTCACTGGCACTTGCCTGAGCATTTACCGATTCTGCCAGCGCCTTTAGCCGAGCCTATTAACGACATCCACATTCCGCATAGCAGTGCGCGTACCTATCAGGTTCGTGCAGGTGAGTGGATTCAGATCATCGATGTGTCAGGCAAGCAGTGTTCGGACTTTATTGCCTTTGATAAAGATGCCCTGGACCTGGGCGAGACGGTGACCCTGGACGCGGCGGCAACACGCACGCTGGCCAATTGCGCGATGCCGCAGCCCGGCCTGTTTTCGCGCTTTGCCGATCAACGTCTTCAGCCCATGCTTGAAGTGGTGCAGGACACAGTCGGGCGGCATGACAGTTTTATGCTGGCATGTACGCCAAAATTCTACGAAGACAGCGGCTATTTTGGCCATATCAGTTGTACCGAGAATTTTAACCGTGAACTGGCGGTCTTTAACATCGCCCCTCGCGCTGGCTGGCCAGCCATCAATTTCTTTTTCAATACGCACGTTGAACCCTGCGGCACGCTATCGGCAGATGAGCCCTGGTCGCGAGCTGGCGACTATGTCCTGCTGCGCGCGAAGCGCGATCTGGTGTGTGCGTCGTCCGCGTGTCCGGACGACATTGACCCCGCTAACGGATGGACGCCCACCGATATACAGGTACGCATCTACTCAGCCGAACATGAATTTCCGCGTTCAATTGCTAACCGGACTACCCCGGAGGAACTGCCCCGCATGACACTGCAAACCGCCTTTCACCGTCGGACATCGGCCCTGACCCAGCGCTTCATTGAATATCGCGGCTACTGGCTACCCAGCGAGTTTGAAGGCTGGGGGCGGCGTGCCGAATACCTTGCCTGCCGTGAACGGGTTGCGGTCATGGACCTGACACCCTTGCGCAAGTTTGAAGTGGTGGGGCCGGATGCTGAACGCCTGCTGCAATACGCCTTGACCCGGAATGTGCGGCGTTTATCCGTTGGCGAAGTCGCTTACTCAGCCGCCTGCAATGAAACCGGCGGCATGCTCGACGATGGCACGCTTTTTCGGATGGGCGAACAGGCGTTCCGGTGGATCTGCGGCGACCCGTATAGTGGTATCTGGCTGCGTGAGCTAGCTAGCCGCCAGGGTTATAAGGTCAGTATTCGTGAGTCCACCCAGCAACTGCACAACCTGGCGATTCAGGGGCCGTTCAGCCGTGAGCTGCTCAGCCAGCTTGTGTGGAACGCTGAAACCCAGACGAGCGTCGCTCAGTTAAGCTGGTTCCATTTTATGATTGGCCGGTTGGGCGGGCCGGATGGCATTCCTCTTATGGTCTCGCGTACCGGCTACACCGGCGAGCTGGGGTTTGAAGTCTGGTGCCACCCTGACCATGGCGAACGTCTTTGGGATACCATCTGGGAGGCGGGGCAAGCGTTCGGCTTAGCGCCCTTAGGGCTGGATGCACTGGATATGCTGCGCATCGAAGCGGGGCTGATTTTTGCTGACCATGAATTCTGCCCGGAAACCAATCCGTTTGAAGCGGGTATTGGTTTCACCGTGCCAATGAAAACCAAGGAAGACGACTTTGTTGGCCGGGAGGCGATGGCACGGCAGGCACCGGAAAGTCGCCACAAGTTAATGGGACTGATCATTCATAGTACGGAACTGGTGGATCATGGGGATCAGGTCTTTCATGGACGCTTTCCGGTGGGGCAGGTGACCAGTGCTACCCAATCACCGCTGCTTAAGCAATCGATAGCCCTTTGTCGTCTGGCACCCGAGTTTGCAAGCCCTGGTACCCAGCTAGAAGTGGGTCGCCTTGATGGGCACCAGAAACGCCTGCCGGCGGAAGTGGTTGCCTTGCCGTTTTATGACAAGGAGCGTACTCGCGTGCGTAGTTAATTTAATGTAAGCGCTCCACCAACCCCACCTGTTGCGGCCTGAGTTAGACCGGTAGAGTGTCTTTCCAGCACCAGGGCAGCAGCGTGCCGAGGTCGTCATCCTCACCGAGAGTTGGCAGGGTCTCGAACACGAACTGCAGGTACTCGTAGGGTGAGAGGCCGTTGGCCTTGGCCGTCTCGATCAGGCTGTAGATGGCCGCGCTGGCCTGGGCACCGCTCGGTGTGTGGCTGAACAGCCAGTTCTTGCGGCCGACGACGAAGGGACGAATGGCGTTCTCGGCCGGGTTGTTGTCCAGCGGGATCAACCCGTCATCGAGGAAGCGGGTCAGGCGCTGCCACTGGCCATCCAGATAGTGCAGCGCTCTGCCCAGTGCGCTCTTCGGCAGCACCTGCGTCAGCGACTTGTCGAGCCAGGTGCGCAGCTGGGTGATCAGCGGGCGGCTCTTCTGATCACGCAATGCCTGACGCGCCTCGGGCTCCAGCGCCTTGGCCTGCTTTTCCACGGCGTAGAGTTTGCGGATCTGGTTGAGCGCCCAGTCGGCCTTGCCGGTCTTGCCCTTGGGCTGCACTTTCTGGGCCTCGACGAACTTGCGACGAGCGTGCGCCCAGCACCCGGCGTGGGTGATGCCGTTCTTTCGCACCACCTCGGCATAGCCTTCGTAGCCATCGGTGACCAGGTACCCCGCATAGTCACCCAGCAGGCGCACGGGCACCCGACCGGCTCGGCTCGCATCATAGTCGAACAGCACCACCTGTTGGCCCGGTGGCCCCCCGCGTTGCAGCCACATGTAGGACGTTGAGCTCGCCGGCCGGTCGGCCTCGGCGTTGACCTGCAGCGTGGTCTCGTCCATGTGAATCAGCGGGGCCTGCAGTAGGTGCTGTCGCAGGGCCTCGACCAACGGCATCAGCCGCTCGCCGACCTGCACCATCCAGCGGGCCAGGGTGTTGCGTGGGATCTCGATGCCGTGCCGGGCAAAGATCAGGCTCTGCCGATAGAGCGGCAAGGCATCCTGGTACTTGGCGGTGGCCACGTAGGCGAGCAGGGTCGGGCTGGCATTGCTCTTGGGCAGCAGCTTGGCCGGCGCCGGGGCGATCTGCACGCCCTCTTCGCAGTCTGGGCAGCCGTACTTGATGCGCACATGGCGGATTACCTCGATCCGCGCCGGCACGACGTGCAGTTCCTCACTGATCTCTTTGCCGATCTCCTTGAGCTCGGTGCCGTCGTGGTGGCAATGACGGGCATCCTCGGGGAGCTCATGGATCACTTCGACGCGGGGCAG
>NZ_LFGT01000004.1:34870-37609 GCF_002078115.1 Halomonas sp. BC2
TCGTTGATGAGCAGATCACCCTGTTCGACGCGGTACTTCTCGGTAGAGGGACCGAACCGGCCTTCAATGGCCAGCTTGAGTTGCTCAAAAAGGGACTGCTTGGCGGCTTCCCACTGAGCCTCCTTCTTCTCCATCAGGCGATGAAGACGCGCAATCTCCTCCTGCTGAGCGCGCACTTGGCGCTGCAGTTGGGAGACGCTGACGGAAGGTGTCGAGGCCGGTGAGATCATGCCACTATTTTACCAAGCGGCGCCGCTGAAAGCAGCAAAAAATCAGCCAACCGCCTGAAAATCCAAGGCCTTATGGGGGCGCATGGCACTGAGGTCATAGCCATCCAGAAGCCAGTTCAGCTCCTGGCCCGAGAGCGTGACGGTGTCGCCCTCCAGGCGGTCCGGCCACTTGAAGCGCTCCCGCTCCAGGCGCTTGTACCAGACCACGAAGCCGTTACGCTCCCAGAACAGCAGCTTGACCTTATCGCGCTGGCGGTTGCCGAACACGAAGACCGCCTCTTCGAAGGGGTTGAGCGCCATGGCCTCCTGAACCAGCAGGGCCAGTCCATCGATCTGCTTGCGCATGTCGACCGGCTCGCGACACAGGTAGACGCGCAGCCGGGTGTCCGGCCGGATCATCGGGTCACCTCCACGGCGACGAAGCGCAGCGGCCGGTGGCGAGGTGGCACGGGCACGCCCTGCACCTCCAGGCGCTGCTCCCACGCCAGCAGTGACGCCAAATCCAGCCCTTGCTCTTCAGCGTACTCGCTCAGCGGCAGTTGGCGAGAGGAGGCATGGAACAGATGGCCCAGCCAGAAGGCCTGTGTCGAGGTCAGGTCGGTCATGGTGTCCTCCTTGCTATCGAATGACACCAGTCTGACGGATACTACTCAGCGGTAGAAGATGGGGTTGGTGGAGCGCTTACAATTTAATTCCATCAAGCCAGTGATTAGAACGCACTGGCTTGGTGAAGGTCAGCACTGTCACAGTGCATGTAAAAGAATGAGTGCCCCCCGTTTTTAATGGTAATTCGACCAATCAGAAGAGTGGGTTTTGCTAGTAAAAAGGAAGTGTTGATTTGCCAGGGTAATGTTCAGTGACGTTTTGTTTTCGCGATATTTTAGACAATAAAGCATCGTTTGATGGGCTGGATAAGATGTTTTTCTGCGCTGATGGAGTTTTGGCATGCATGTTGCTCTATTTAACTTAAGGCGTTTAAAAAGGCTGCTGTTAATGTTGGGATGAGCGTTGGCTAGTAGCCGTTTTAATGCTGTTTATAAAGGTAAGTGTTAAAGAATCATCGTCATTGAATGCAACAGAAAATGGTTTATTACTACGAAAACTCTCTGGTTAAAACAGCCAGGTGATTTCACCGTCACGCTTTACACATAGGGGAACAACATGACGACCGATGAACTAAAAGGCATCTTCGAGATGCATCAGGCAATGAACATAGAGGTGTTTTACTGGTGGTGTATTGCCATTATGTTCCTGATTCACGCAGGTTTCCTGTCTTACGAAATTGGTGCCTCGCGCACCAAGAATGCGCTGGCATCAGGGATGAAAAACATCCTTACGCTGGCGTCAGTGATTCCGGCCTTCTATTTTGTGGGCTGGTGGATTTACAACGCTTTTCCCAATGGCCTGATTCCCATTGATGCCTCGGCGGCGCTTCCCTGGAGCGCCAGTATGCGCCCTGATGTCAACGATATGGGCACAGGGATATTCTTCGCGGCGTTCGCTCTTTTTGGGGCGACTACAGGCTCTATCCTTTCTGGAGCCGTCATCGAACGAATTCGTTTGAGTGCCTTCCTGACACTTGCCGTCATATTGGGGGGTGGCGTATGGATACTGGCCGGGTCCTGGGGCTGGCACCCAAGCGGCTGGCTACTCACCCAGTTTGGCTATCATGATGTTGGGGCAGCAGGGGTCGTCCATGCGGTTGCCGGGTTCTTTGCCCTAGGAGTATTGATGAACCTGGGCGCCAGAATTGGCAAGTTTAAAAACGGTAAGCCCCAGGCAATCCCACCGCACAACATGCCAATGTCGTTGCTTGGGCTGATGATGATCATTGTCGGTTTCTTCGGTTTTCTCGGCGGCTGCATCATCTTCAATACCGGCGATATTGGCTGGACGACCATTTATGGAACCCAGACCAACCTGTCGGCTTTTGCCTTCAACACTGTCATGGGTTTTGCAGGCGGTGTTATCGGAGCCTACCTGATATCAAGAGACCCCTTCTGGACCATGTCAGGTGGCTTGGGCGGTATCATCACCGTGGCAGCCGGTCTGGATCTTTACTATCCCGGCCTGGCGTTTGCGCTGGCGGCCAGCGGTGGTGCGTTAATGGCCAAAGTGGGCAACTTCCTTGAACAGCGCGGCCTGGATGACTCTGTGGGCGCCTTTGCGGTTCATGGTTTCTGCGGTTTTTACGGCGTCGTGCTGGTGGGTATCTTCGCGGCAGGGTTTGCCAATGCAGAAGGGATGCCGGATATTTCTTTCACCGGCCAGTTGGTAGGCGCTGTGGTTATGGCGTTAACCGGCTTTATCCCAGGTTGGGGAATCTCTTACGCATTGAAAAAGTTCAACCTACTGCGTGTACCACCACATGTTGAAGTACTAGGGCTTGACCTGGTGGAAATATCGGCGAGGCCCTATCCTGAAACCGAGTCTCCACAAGGTCATTCGCCTCAGGGCGTTCATGGTGGATTAAACAAAGCGTTCCCCATGGCGAAAAGGCAGGATATTA
>NZ_LFGT01000004.1:39589-40122 GCF_002078115.1 Halomonas sp. BC2
TATTAGTTAATCGCGATAACTCTGCATCTTACCTCGAGCATGCGCTAAATAATGATCATGTAAAAAAGTAGTTGCCAGACATATCCTAAGAAACGTTGAGGAGACAACAATGGAAACCAGTACCGATTTGCAAAGTGCCATTAATTACCTGTTCTTTTCCAGTCATCCCGCTATTATCTCGGCGAGTTTGATCGTTGGCGTAGGTTTATGCCTTTTATTAACGGTCAGTATTATAAAGCACGAAAATGCGGCATTTAAAAAACATGAGTCCACTCAGCAATAATGCATTATTGCGATAAACATCGGTGCATGGTCATTAACCCGCCTTATTCACGAGGGCGCTGATTGAGCGGTCTGAAGGTACTGGCTGTTGGCATTGCTTATCAGGATTCGCATCTTCAGCGCGAGTGGCTGTTGAGTAATGCCAGAACGCAGCCCTTTTCCTACTTACTTATAGCTCTTTGGAATCAATTGCGGCCGTCCAAGCAGACGTGATCGCCGACCCCTGCTCCAGTCGCTCGCTTTCTGATGTT
>NZ_LFGT01000004.1:41956-45081 GCF_002078115.1 Halomonas sp. BC2
TTAAAGGAAATACTGATTCGGTCCGACAAGAGCCGGATGTTGGAAGGGTTCGTCATTGAAGCGGTCTTCAATGACTATCTGGACAGGTTGATGACCCAGCAGGTGCACGTGTTGCCCGTGTCTCTGGTCAGAACACTGACCATCAAGCGACGGCTCCGCACCCGCTACGTCAACGCGTGGTGGCTATGGGATCACTCGGGGGCTGGCGAGGCCGCCGCTGACCTGAGTCGCCACCTGCTCCCTGCGTCGGGCAAGGATGAGTTTCTATTCGATTGCTATTACGACGAGAGCGCCAGAGACTTCTTCATCAAGGAGTGGCAGGGCAGGACGCATATTCCGATTCAATCGTTCATGTTGAAAAGTCGTGGATATGACTCCCCCCGTTTCAGAATGCCAACCAGCGCGGTCATTGACGAACACCGCTCGCAACAAGCTTTTTGGTCAGGCATTTTTAGTCATTACAGTCGCGATATTTTTAAACATGTCGTCCTGCATCGACTGTTTAAAAATTGCGCGATACAGCCTTTTTTCGATGGCGTTTGGGATATCGACAGTGTGGCGCGACTGCCCAATGGGACGCTCATGCAGTTGGAGGTAAAACACAAGTTTCCCTACGTCGAGCGAGGTCGTGGCGGCCTCTTCTTTGGGATTAATAATGGCCAGTTACAGGTCATGCAGGACTTGGCGCGTAAAGGGATCAAGACGCTGCACATGATCATGGTCAAACCGATCTGGGACAAACAGCGCGGAACGGGCTACCTGCTTAACCGCATCGGTGAGCGTAAGCGCGTGTTGCTGTTGGCGAAACTGCTGGACACGCCCACCTTGCGCCAGATACGTGAGCGTCCATCATGGCAGACGGGGGCTGAGCAGTCGTTTACCGGCACGGACCGCCAGAAGGCTCGCTATGTGAATGCCGCCGAGTTCCAGCTGCTGGGAACCCTGGATGATGCGGTCGATGACGTCGCCAAAAACATTCGCCTTGCGGCGATGGGGGAGCTTGACCAGCCAGTGACGGAGCAGATGTTGTACGACAGCCGAATTCATCCGTAAACGCTTCGCGGAGCTCGTTTTTTGGGATACAATCGTGCGCCATTGTCACAGATTTGACCCAGAGGTTTGCATGTCTCACCTTATCGATGTCCAAACAGGTGCAAGTTCTGGCGTGGTTGCCAGCCTGCCGAGCGCCTCTCAGTCGCCTTACGAGGCGCTCAGCGAGCGAGCACTGCTGGATAAGCTTCTGGAGATTTATGATCAGGGCGCCATCGCCGAGGCGCTCGCCATGGCTGACAAGGGGAGCTGGTGTCGCGAGACCATCAACCGCTGGGCCAAGGGTAAGGCGGAGCCGAAAGTAACGCGTGCGGCTTATCAGCAAATGGTGTCCATGTTGCCTGCTCCCCGGCCCAGTGACCTTCAGCCGTCCTTTCGGTTTATCGACCTGTTCGCCGGGATCGGTGGCATACGCAAGGGGTTCGAGGCGATTGGAGGCGAGTGCGTCTTTACCTCGGAGTGGAATAAATATGCCGTTCGTACCTACAAGGCCAATCACTTTTGTGACCCGCGCAAGCACCGGTTCAATGAGGACATTCGTGAAGTCACGCTGAGCGGCGACCTGAGCATCGACGAAGAGACAGCGTACAGGCACATCGATCGGCAGATTCCCAATCACGACGTACTGCTGGCGGGCTTTCCATGTCAGCCGTTTTCGTTGGCCGGTGTGTCGAAGAAAAACTCCCTTGGTCGAAAGCACGGTTTCGAGTGTGATGCGCAGGGAACGCTGTTCTTCGATGTGGCGCGTATTCTGGCCGCCAAGAAGCCCGCCGCTTTCCTGCTGGAGAACGTCAAGAACCTCAAGAGCCATGACAAAGGCAAAACGTTCAGGATCATCTGTGAGACCCTGGATGAGCTAGGCTATGACGTGGCGGATGTGAATTCGCCCAAAGGGCAGGACCCCAAGGTCATCGACGCGCGGCACTTTCTGCCGCAGCATCGCGAACGCATCGTTCTGGTGGGGTTCCGTCGAGATCTGGGTGTTCATGAAGGGTTTACCCTGAGGGATATCCATAAAATGTACCCAAAGGAGCGCCCAGCCTTTGGTGACCTGCTGGACCCGGAGGTCGACGACAAGTACATCCTGACGCCGAAGTTATGGGAGTACTTGTACAAGTACGCCCAGAAGCATCGTGCAAAAGGCAACGGTTTCGGTTTTGGCTTGACACGGCCCAACGATGTCGCCCGTACGCTCTCTGCCCGTTATCACAAGGACGGTTCGGAGATTCTGGTGGATCGAGGCTTCGATGACGCCATGGACTTCTATAGTGACCATAATCAGAAGCATCGGCCCAGACGACTGACCCCCCAGGAGTGCGCCAGGTTGATGGGCTTTGACCAGCCGGGAGAAAGCCGTTTCGTCATCCCGGTGTCCGATACGCAGGCATACCGTCAGTTTGGCAACTCGGTAGTGGTGCCTGTGTTCGAAGCCGTGGCAAGGTTGATGGAGCCGCGGATACTGGCTGCCGCCGCCAAGTCGGTAGCCCTTCAAGCGGATGACGACCCGCAACAGTACGAGATGCCCCTTGCGCTGTGATTGCCTGGCCGAAACGATCGGTGCCGGGGGTTGGTTGAGCGGGCCATCGTCTTTTGCAGTGGTTCTATCCTTCAGATGAAAGGGCGAGTACCTTGGCTGATATTGTCGATCGCTTTACTCGATCACGCATGATGGCTTCCATTCAGGGTAAGAACACGGCTCCAGAGCGGTTTGTCCAGGCCGCTCTGGAGCAGCGTCATATCGGCTTTGACGTTCATTCGACTGAGCTTCCCGGCAAGCCCGACATCACCATCCCGCTTTATCAGGTCGCCATCTTCGTCAACGGGTGCTTCTGGCATTGGCATGAAGGGTGTTTCTATGCCACCACCCCATCGAGCCGCAAGCAGTTTTGGCAAACCAAACTCGCTGAGAATGTGCGTAGAGATGCGCGTAAACGGGCTGAGCTGGAGGCCATAGGGTGGCGGGTCGTGGTGGTGTGGGAGTGTGGGGTGAAACACGCGCCTGAGCAGTTTGATGAGGTCATTGATACGATTGAGGGCGAAATTTTTTTACCGGAGTGGCCGGAAAAGCCGCCTAG
>NZ_LFGT01000004.1:46165-73532 GCF_002078115.1 Halomonas sp. BC2
CTAGGGTAAGACGCCAATGACCCTGGCTCGCCACGCGGTTCGTACAGTGCGTTGGTCAGCTCGCGGGCAAAGCGCTGGGCGGAGGGCGGAGGGCAGGCAGTGGGTCAACGGTCACCAAGGGGGCGTCGGAATTGCCTGCAGCGCCTTGTGATTGGCGAAGGTGGGCGATGCCCAGCCAAGTCATATACCTGCGTGTGGCGTGATATGGCGTGATATCAGATGGTGCACCGCAGGAGGGCTGGAGCATGAGGCAATGAGCCGATGGGCTAAATGACCTGAAAAATGCGCTGTGATGGTGCTAAAAAGCGCCGATAGATTTAACGCCGAGTCTGCACGATAGCATGCTCGCTCTTGCTGCAAATGATATTGATTATTGCTCACTTTTTTGGGAGGGAGGAGCTGGGGCCTGTGGAAAGGCACCCAGCGTTGTTTCAGCCTGACTTGCCGGGGGTGGGCTTGTCTTGCTCGGCAGGCTCTGCGGGGGCTGGTGGTACTTCGGCTTCCATGGGCGTGGCCTGTGCGGCGCTGGCTGCTTCCACCGAGGCTTCCAGGCTGGCTACCTGACGCTCCAGCGCCTCGACGCGCGCGCGCGTGCGCTGCAGTACATCCATCAAGATATCAAAGTCTTCCCGTGATACCAGCTCCAGGCGGTCGAAGGCTCCCCGCACCACTTGCTGCACGCCTTTCTGAATGTCTTCCGGGGCCTGGGAAGCGTTCTGTAAACGGTCGCCTATCTGCTGGGCTAAACGGCTGATGCGATCCTGGGGCGTCATGGCTCTCTCCTTAAACGGTGGCGCATAAATGTGGATAGCTTACCTGTAAGGATACGCAACCCTTTGGCAATCCGCATGCCCCGCGTGCGTTTTCTCCTGCAATGCGCTCGTGCATCAAAAAGAAGCATTGAGCTTTTGGTGATGTGCTTTTTTAGTGCAGTGGCGGGTAGGAGGAGGTGGATAGTCGCCCTGCTGATGCTCTTGAAACGTATTTTTTAATGTTTAAGGGCATGAATTTAAATAAGAAAAAAACCAGTGGCACGGTATGAGCATTAGTAGGGCAAGCACTAAATTCGGGCGGCCACGCCGCTCTCCACCGAGTGGGACTGAACCAGCAGGGGAGATCCGGGATGAAACTCATCACCGCTATCATCAAGCCTTTCAAGCTTGACGACGTTCGTGAAGCACTCGCCGACAACGGCGTGCAGGGGATTACGGTTACTGAGGTCAAGGGATTTGGTCGCCAGAAAGGCCACACCGAGCTGTATCGCGGTGCCGAGTACGTAGTGGACTTTCTGCCCAAGGTGAAAGTGGAAGTGGCCGTGGACGATGCGCGTCTGGAGAGCGTGCTGGATGCCATCTGCAGCGCTGCCAACAGCGGCAAGATCGGTGACGGCAAGGTATTCGTGACGCCGCTGGAAGATGTCATTCGTATTCGTACCGGAGAGCGCGGCGCCGACGCGGTATAGGCCAGCCTACACAACGACGACCCACCAATAACTTCTCTTGGATCACGGGGAACACCTGATGAACGAGCTTACAGAATTGAGCTACGCGCTCGATACGTTTTACTTCCTGATTTGCGGCGTACTGGTCATGTGGATGGCCGCCGGCTTCTCGATGCTCGAGGCCGGTATGGTGCGTTCCAAGAACACCGCTGAAATTCTGACCAAGAACATTGCGCTGTTTGCCATTGCCTGCACCATGTACCTGCTGGTGGGCTACTACATCATGTACTCCAGCGGCGAAGGCGGTTTCCTGCCCAGCCTTGGGTTCCTGATCGGTGCCGAGAACAGCGTCGATGCGGTGCTGGCCGGTGGTGAGGATGCCCCTTACTACTCCATGCGTTCGGACTTCTTCTTCCAAGTCGTATTCGTCGCAACGGCGATGTCGATCGTCTCTGGTGCCGTGGCCGAGCGTATGAAGCTGTGGGCCTTCCTGGCGTTTGCCGTGGTCATGACCGCCTTCATCTACCCGGTGTCTGGCTACTGGACCTGGGGCGGTGGCTGGCTGGATGGCGTTGGCTACTCTGACTATGCGGGCTCGGGTATCGTCCACATGGCCGGTGCCGCTGCAGCGTTGGCAGGTGTGCTGGTACTGGGCCCCCGTAAGGGCAAGTACGGCAAGGACGGTTCGATCCACGCGATTCCGGGCGCCAACATGCCGCTGGCCACGCTGGGTACCTTCATCCTGTGGATGGGCTGGTTCGGCTTCAACGGTGGTTCCGAGCTGAAAATGTCGGATGCCGTGTCGGCCAACAACGTTGCTCAAGTGTTCGTGAACACCAATGCAGCGGCCGCGGGTGGCGTGATTGCAGCTCTGGTGCTGGCCAAATTGTGGTTCCGCAAGGCGGATCTGACCATGGCACTGAACGGTGCGCTAGCAGGCCTGGTCGCCATTACCGCCGACCCGCTGTCTCCTTCTGCGTTGGGCGCCTCGGTAATTGGGGCCATCGGTGGTCTGATCGTGGTCGCTGCCATCGTCACGCTGGACAAGCTGAAGCTGGATGACCCTGTGGGTGCTATCTCGGTTCACGGTGTCGTGGGTATCTGGGGTGTGCTGGCCGTGCCGCTGAACAATGGCGATGCGTCCTTCGGTGCACAGCTGATCGGTATCGTGGGCATCTTCGGCTGGGTATTCCTGGCGAGCCTGGTGGTGTGGCTGGTGCTGAAAGCGGTCATGGGTATCCGTGTCAGCGAAGAAGAAGAGTACGAAGGCGTCGATATCGCAGAGTGTGGCCTGGAAGCCTACCCTGAGTTTGGCGTCAAGAAATAAGCACTGTGCCATAGCAAGCGGCACTGCTACTCAAGGCCTCCCCGATGGGAGGCCTTTTGCCGTATGTAGCGGCGCATATACGTGCCAGGCACAAGGGCTTTTTATTCTCGGGGCTGGCGGGTGTATGCTAAGTGCAACGGGCGTGAGGAGGGTCAACGTCGCGCCGCCTTGTATCCGGTCAAGACAACCGTTGCATAACCAGAGGATGTGGTCATGAAATTAATCTCAGCCATTATCAAGCCGTTCAAGCTTGATGACGTACGCGAGTCGCTTTCCGATATCGGCGTGCAGGGTATTACGGTGACGGAAGTGAAAGGCTTTGGTCGCCAGAAAGGCCACACAGAGCTGTATCGTGGGGCGGAATACGTGGTGGATTTCCTGCCCAAGGTGAAGCTGGAAGTGGCCGTGGACGATGATATGGCCGAACAGGTCATCGATGCGATCACCCAAGTGGCCAATACGGGCAAGATCGGCGATGGCAAGATCTTCGTGATGCCGTTGGAGCAGGTGATTCGTATCCGTACCGGCGAAACCGGCAAAGACGCTGTCTAACGGTGAAGGGTAAGTCGTGAAGGGCAAGGCGTGAAGAGCTAATCGCGTCGAGTAGACAAAGCCCCTGTGGATAACACCCACAGGGGCTTTTTGCAGGGCTTTGCGCATAAGATGAGGGGTGTCAAAGGCTACTATCTATTCTTCACGCTTCACCGCTAGACTTACTTCTCCACGAAAGCACGTTCGATGACGTAGTCGCCTGGTTCGCCCATGCGCGGGGAGATGTTCAGGCCCAGCTCATCCAGCAGCGCGCTGGTGTCGTCCAGCATGGCAGGACTACCGCAGATCATGGCGCGGTCCTGACGCGGGTCGATGGGCGGCAGGCCGGTGTCGGCAAACAGCTTGCCGCTGCGAATGTGGTCGGTCAGGCGGCCCATGGTGTGGAACTCTTCACGGGTGACCGTGGGGTAGTACACCAGTTTTTCGGCGACTTCTTCACCCAGGTACTCGTGGGCGGGCAATTCATTGGTGATGAAGTCGGCGTAGGCCAGCTCGGAGACTTCACGCACGCCGTGAATGAGTATGACCTTCTCGAAACGCTCGTAGACTTCCGGGTCCTGGATCAGGCTCATGAACGGCGCCAGGCCCGTGCCGGTGGAGAGCATATACAGGTTGCGCCCGGGCAGCAGGTCGTCGCATACCAGCGTGCCGGTCGGCTTGCGGCTGACCATGATCTGGTCGCCCACCTTCAGGTGCTGCAAGCGTGAGGTCAGCGGGCCATCGGGCACTTTGATACTGAAGAACTCGAGATGATCTTCGTAGTTCGGGCTGGCGATGGAGTAGGCGCGCATCAGAGGTTTGCCCGCCACTTCCAGGCCGATCATCACGAATTGGCCGTTCTTGAAGCGCAGGCTGCGCTCACGTGTCGTGCGGAAGCTGAACAGCGTGTCGTTCCAGTGGTGAACGCTTAGCACTTCTTCCAGGGCAAACTTGCTCATGTCGACTCCTTTGAGGCTGCGCGGCCTAAGCCTTACTCGCCATATTCTAAAAAAGAATAAAAAATAGCTTTATAGGATGCGCTCATTCTAGATAAAGGGTGGTATATCTGTTAAGCAAATTATCTTGATAACGTATATCTTTAAAATCGATATAGCTTTCGTTGAGCAGCACTTTTTCTGGAGGAGCCTGGCCATGCATTACACGTTGCGTCAGCTGGAAGTCTTCGTCGCCGTTGCCCAGCACGAAAGCGTTTCCCAAGCGGCGAGGGCGCTGGCCATGTCCCAGTCGGCGACCAGTACGGCGCTGGCCGAGTTGGAACGCCAGTTCGACTGCCAGCTATTGGATCGCATTGGCAAACGGCTGAAACTCAACGCGCTGGGGTTCCAGCTGCTCCCCAAGGCTGTGGCGCTGCTGGACCGAGCCGAAGAAGTGGAGGAGCTGCTGCGCGGCCAGCAGGGGGTGGGTGCTCTGAACGTGGGTGCCACCCTGACCATCGGCAACTATCTGGCCACCCTGTTGATCAGTGATTTCATGCAGCGTTACCCCGGTAGCCGCGTGCGGCTGGCGGTGCGCAATACGCGTCATATCATCGAGGGAGTGCGACAGCATTCGCTGGACTTGGGGCTGATCGAAGGGCAGTGCGATGATGACATGATCATCAGCCAGCCCTGGGTAGAAGACGAGCTGTGCGTGTTCTGCTCGCCTAGGCACCCACTGGCCGGGCGTGCTCATCTGGAGCTGGATCAGCTGCTGCGGGAAGACTGGATCATGCGCGAGGAGGGCTCCGGCACCCGCATGACGCTGGAGCATGCGGCGCGCCATCGACGCAGCCGCTTCAATACGCTGCTGGAACTGGAGCACACCGAAGGGATCAAGCGGGCGGTGGAGTCAGGTCTGGGGATCGGCTGCGTCTCTCGGCTGGCGCTACGAGACGCTTTCCGGCGGGGTAGCCTGGTGCCGCTACCCACGCCGGAGCTGGACCTGAAGCGTCAGTTCACCTTCATCTGGCATCGCCACAAGTATCTGACCACCGGCGTGCGCGAGTTCTTGCGCCTCTGCCGCGAAATGACCGCCGGGGCCCAGCGCAGCGACGACATCCCGCTGCCGCCCATTCCTTGAGGCACATGCTCAAACGGCATTCGATTGACTGTGCCCCGGCAGCGCCGGTTGAGTCGCGTTGTCTCCTAGGGTAAACCCGCCCACCAGGGCATCGAGGCGTTCCGCCTGATCTTTCAACTGTTCGGCGGCGGTCGTTGACTCCTCGACCAGCGCGGCGTTTTGCTGCGTCATCTGGTCGAGGTCGGTCACCGCGATGCTCACCTGGTCGATGCCTTGATTCTGTTCACTGGCGGCCGTGCTGATATCGCCGAGCATCTGGGTGACGCGGGACACGCTTTGCGTCAACTGGTGCATGGCCGCTTCCGCATCGTGCACCAGTTGGGTGCCGTCATCGACTTTCTCGGCGGACATATCGATTCGCTGACGAATATCCTTGGCAGCTTCGCTACTGCGCGAGGCCAGCTTGCGGACTTCATCGGCGACCACGGCAAAGCCGCGCCCATGCTCGCCGGCGCGTGCGGCTTCCACGGACGCGTTCAGGGCCAGCAGGTTGGTTTGAAAGGCAATGCCATCGATGACCCCCACGATGGTCTGGATTTCAGCCGACGTGTCGCGAATGGCTTCCATGGTCGTGACCACTTGTTCGAATGCCTGGTCCGTTCGCGCCGCTAATTGCGAGGCCGTCTGTGAGAGTCCGCTGGCCTCCTGGGAGGCGTGGGTCGTGTGTCGAACGGTACTGCTGATCTCTTCCATGGCGGCAGAGGTCTGTTGAAGGCTGGCAGCGGCTTGCTCGGTGCGACGAGACAGGTCGTGCCCTCCTTGGGTAATCTCGTTGGCGGCATGATTCACGGCCTCGCTGCTGCGACGTACGTCCAGCAGGATGGCTTGAATCTTGGCTGCAAAGGCGTTGAACTGCTCTGCTACTGCCGCACTCTCATCGCGTCCATGCACCGGTAGCCGCTGGGTAAGATCACCACTACCCGACGCGATCTCTTGCATGCGGCTTGCCAACCGCTTCAAGGGGCGAGCAATGCGGCCGCCAATCCACCAAAGTGCAACCATGCCCACTGCAGACAGCAGTAGCCCCACCAGCGTCATGCCCAGGGTGTTTTGTTGGCGCTGTTCGCTGAGTATGGCCTGCAGTGCATTGAGCTCTGCCATGACCACGGATTCAGGTAGCTGGAGTACCAGCACCCACGGCTGTTCCGTATCGCCGATCGTGAGTGGCTGATAGCGCTGAAACATGCCGTTGGAGACTCGGCTGTAAAGGCTGCCCTGCCGAGCAGCCGTGGCAATACCTTCCAGGACAGCGTCGTTCAGCGATTGGCTGGCGGGCAAGCCCAGGGCGTCATCTCCGTGGGTATCGGCAACCAGACCCCCGCGTCCGGCGACCAGCGCCATCCGGCCGGCACCGTCGTAAAGCGTTGCGTTGGCGTCACGCAGCAAAGCCTGGATGAAATTCAGCGAGAGGTCGACGCCCGCCACGCCGCGGAATGCGCCATCGACCAGGATGGGCGCATTGAACGATGTGACCAGCTGTGTCTCGCCATCGTAATCGTAGGCAGCGGGATCGATCACGCAGGGGGCCAGCGTTTCACGTGGACATAGGTAATACTCACCTTCGCGCACACCGCTGACCAGTCGTGCTTCGCTCTCCATGGTATCGCCCAAGGGCAATACCTCCAGCGTGCCATCCCCGGTACGGTACCACCATGGCATGAAGCGACCACTACCATCATGGCCGTAACGCTCGTCACCAACGAAGCGGGCATCATCATCAAAGGCATTGGGCTCCCAGCCGATGAAAGCGTCCAGCAGGGCCGGGTTATCCGCCACGGTCTGGCGAACCAGGTTGGAAAGCTGACGACGCGTGAGGTAGAGCGCTCGATGGCCCTCCGCATCCTGCATGCCCATCAACGCGTTGGTGGATGCCAGCTGGCTGGCCAGCGTCATGGCCATGTCCAGCTCCCGCTGTATACGGCCCCCTTCTGCTTCGGCCAGGGCATCAAGCCGGGCATTCAGTGCACTTTCTACCAAGGCTTGCGTGTGATCTTCAACGGTTTGCTGTGTGCGGGCGGCAGCCAACAGGTTGTAGATGACCAGCGCGGCGACGACGGCCAGTAGGCAAGGGCCTGCCAGGGCCAGCACCAGAGTGCGTAAGGAGCGAAAGTGCATAGTGTGGTTGACCTGTTGTCATGGGAATCAGGCAGCTGGGTGGGGGCTTCCCAAGGGCAAGTAGACCAGCCGTTAATGGCGTGCTGATGACAAAAGGGCATAGCCCCCTGCCAATATAGCAAGGGGGCCGCCATGGGCGCGTTAAAACTTTTCGATAGCGGTTGGTGCATTAGGGGACCGTAGAGCAGGGGCATGCTGTGCGACGCCAAGCTTGAAGCTGCTGATGGTGCCGGTCAGGTGGTTTGCCTGCTCCTTGAGGTGCTCGGCGGCGGTGGTGGACTCTTCCACCATGGCAGCGTTTTCCTGGGTCATCCGGTCCAGCTCGGCCACGGCGATGTTGACCTGCTTGATGCCATCACTCTGTTCGCTGGTGGCGGCGTTGATCTCTTCGAGTACGTCGGTGACACGGGTAATGTGCTCGACGATATCGTGCATGGTGCTGCCCGCCTCGCGCACCAGCGAGGTGCCGTTATTGACCCGGGACTGGGAGTCTTCGATCAGCTTCTGGATGTCGCTGGCAGCGTCGCTGCTGCGGCCAGCCAGTTTACGCACTTCGTCGGCTACCACGGCAAAGCCACGGCCATGCTCGCCAGCCCTGGCGGCTTCTACTGAAGCGTTGAGCGCCAGCAGATTGGTCTGGAAGGCAATGCTGTTCATCAAGGTGACGATCTCACCAATCTTGTTGGAGGCCTGGGAGATGTCTTCCATGGTCGTCACCACGTTCGAGACTACCTGACCGCCGTTTTTCGCTACTTCAGAAGCGGCATGAGAGAGCTGGTTGGCCTCCTGGGCCGACGCGGCGGTGTGGGCGACGGTGCTGGTGATCTGCTCCACCGACGCAGACGTCTGCTGCAGGCTGGAAGCCGCATTGTCGGTGCGGCGCGACAGGTCCTGCCCGCCCATGGCAATCTCGTTGGCGGCGTGGTGCACGGCTTCGCTGCTGGTACGCACTTCGATCAGCACTTCTTCCATTTTGCCCACGAAGCGGTTGAAAGCGCGGGCGATCTGAGTGACCTCGTCGTTACCCTCTTCCGGTAAGCGCTGCGTCAGGTCGCCTTCGCCGGAGGCAATGTTATTCATGGCGTTACGCACACCCAGCAGGCGACGCAGCAGCAGCGAGAGCAGCAGGCCGAACACCACGGCAGTGATGGCGGCGACGATCAGCAGGGTGATGATGGACGTGGCAGCAATGGCGCGCAGTCCGGCGGTGGCTTCTGCTTCGTCCAGCGCGACCACCAACTGCCAGCCGCTATTGCCGCCCACCTGGCTGCCCATGAG
The DNA here is from genome assembly GCF_002078115.1 of Halomonas sp. BC2. Lineage (NCBI taxonomy): Bacteria > Pseudomonadati > Pseudomonadota > Gammaproteobacteria > Oceanospirillales > Halomonadaceae > Halomonas > Halomonas sp. BC2. The sequence goes on from NZ_LFGT01000004.1 coordinate 54,937, forward strand.
CAGCTTGCTGCTTTCCTGCAGGGCCATGGGCTGGGGCGTGTCGGACTGGATAATGCGCGTGAGCTCCTGAGGGTTCAAGTTCGCACTCAGGGCGGTCGAAGGCTCCAGGGTCAGGGCGGCGTCCGGGTGGGCAACCAGGGTGCCATCCTGAGTGGTCAAAAACGCGAAGCTTGAAGGCGTGGGGGAAATATTACCCACGATATCGATGACGTCCGCTATGGTAATGTCTGCCCCAATGACGGCCATCAGCTCGCCATTACGGTAAAAGGGGCGGGCGAACGTGATGATCAACCCGCCGGTTTGCGCATCGACATAGGGCGCGGTAACGACCGTGTCCGCTGCGCTAACGGCTGCTTGATACCACGGCCGTCCTCTAGGGTCGTAATCACTGGGTGGCTGCCAGCCGTCTGAAAAAATGGCGTTTGATGTGTGTGGATAAGCGAGGTATGCCGTCATGAAGTCGCCAGAATCGGCCAACTGGCGCAACGCCGACAGCGGCTCTTCGCCGCCTGCAGTGTGCTCCATGCTTGCCATCATGGTGTAGCGTGCATTGAACCACTCATCGATAGCCTGTGTGTTTCCATTCACAACAGCGCTGAGGTTGCGGCTGATCTGTTCGCTATTATGGTGTTTAACGGTGGAATAGCTGGCGATGCCATTGATCACCAGGGCAACAACGATGGCAGTCAACGCCGCTAAGAGTATTCGAAAGCGTAGGGTAGCGAACATGGTCACTCTCTTGATCGTCAGGGTAAATGACGATTATCGGCGAGAGTGACCACTTCTTTAGGCGTATAGCCGTTTATTCATGGATCAGCGCAAATCGCTGACGGCTTCCTGAATATCCGACAGCGAGGCTTTGCTGAGGTCCTTGGAGAGGGTATGGATCACCAGCTTCTGGGTGGGGTTGTCGAGCTTTTCCCGCAGCAGCCCGAGAAACTTGGGCGGGGCCACCATGATCAGCTTCTCCATGCGGTTATCGACGCGGGCAGTATAGAGCCGTTGGGCGACCTCCTTGGCAAACAGCTCGTTTTCATGCCGGGAAGCGGCGCCCTCTTCACCTGACGAGCGTGACGTGGTGGACGTGGATTCATGCACGTCTGCCCCTCGGCGGTCGGTGATCAGGTCGCCTTCATGCAGCCTGCCTGCCGCATGCACCATGCTCTCCTGCTCGGCGAGTTCCAGAGCGTCACGGGTAAAGATCCTGGCGCGTGCTGCGTCGGCTACCACGATATAGGTGGTCATCGTCATACGTCCTCCATGTCGTTGATTACCCTTTAACCATGGCAAGCGTTTGGGGTTAGGTCAAACACTTGCCTGGCGGCTTTACAGCACTTTGCGGCGCAGCACGCTGGTAATGGCTTCACCGATCAGTACCAGCACGATAATGGCGATCAGGATGGTGGCCACGGTCGGCCAAGCGAACGTATCGATGGCACCTTGCAGGATCACGCCAATCCCTCCGGCGCCTACCAGGCCCAGCACGGTGGATTCGCGGATATTGATATCCCAGCGCAGAATCACGATGGCGAAAAAGGCGGGCATGACCTGCGGGACGATGGCGTAAGCGACCACCTTGGCCTTCGAGGCGCCGGTGGCCTCCATGGCCTCGACGGGGCGGCGATCGATCTCTTCGATGGCTTCGCCCATCAGCTTGCCGATGAAGCCGATGGAGCGAAACACGATGGCCAGAATACCGGCCAGTACGCCGGGGCCGAAAATGGCCACGAACAGTAGTGCCCAGATAATGGTGTTCACCGAGCGGCTGGAGACCAGAATAAAGCGCCCCAGCCACAAGCAGGCCCGGTTCGGGGTGGTGTTCTGGGCAGCGATATAAGCCACTGGCAGCGCCAGAAAGATGGTGATGAACGTGGCCAGGGTGGCGATATGCACGGTTTCCAGCAGGGCATTCAGGATGTTGCCCAGCCCGGCGCTGCTGGGTGGCCACATGCGTGCGCCCAGCCCCGAGATTTGATTCGGCGCGTCCCACACCCAGGGCCAGAAAATATCGATATCGCGAACGGCCCAGAACACCAGCATCAAGGTGGCTAGCAGGACGGCATAGCGGATCAGCCGCTCTTTCCGGTCGTAACGTTGCCAGACTCGGTCGGCGAGTTGCTGTGCGTGATCTACCATATTTTTTTCCTCACCCAGCCGCTGACGCCTTCGCTAAGCAGAATCACCGCAATGATGATCAGCAGAATGGCGAACGCAAAGTCGTAGTCATAGCGCCCGAAGGCATTCATCAACGTGCCGCCAATCCCGCCAGCACCGACGATGCCCACCACGGCCGACGCGCGCAGATTGCTGTCCAGCTGATACATGGAGAGCCCCACCTGGCGAGGCAATATTTGCGGAAACACCGCATAGAACAGCGTGGCCAGATACCCGGCGCCGGTGGCACGCATGGCTTCCACCTGCCCCCAGTCGATCTCCTCTATCTCCTCGGCAAGCAGCTTGCCGACAAAGCCGATGGAGTAAAGAGTCAGGGTCAGGATACCCGCCAGCGGGCCAAAGCCCACCGCAGCAACGAACAGGATGGCCACGATGACCGGGTGAAAGCTGCGTGACACGATGATGATGCTGCGACCGATCAGGTAGATCGGCAGAGGCGCGATATTGCGAGCGGCCATGACCGCAAAAGGGATGGAGAGCAGCACGCCCAGCAAAGTGGCCAGAATGGCGATCTGGAAGCTCTCTTTAAAGCCGGTCAGCAGCAGCCCGAAACGTTCGAAGCTGGGCGGAAAGCCACCGCTGAAAATACGCGCTGCCCGGGGCAGGCCTTCGGAGATACGGGCCCAGTTGAAGGGTAACGAGCCAAACGCCCAGACCAGGTACGCCAGGGCGATCAGCATGAGCCCGTAGCGGAGAACAGGGTTGGCGATGAAAGGCGGCTTTTTCCAGGTGCGTGGAGTAGGGGGAGTCGTCATGTCAGGCCCCTTGCGCCGCAGTGCCGGGCTGTTCACTGACCGATTCGTCCGGCGCCTCGATGCCCCCATAAATGGCGTCCAGTGCCTCCTTGTTGAAGTCGCTCGGCAAGCCATCGAAAATCATCTTGCCATGCCGCAGCCCCACGATGCGTTCGGTGTAGGTCTTGGCCTGGGCGACGTTGTGGATGTTGATGAGCACCGGCAGCGACAGCTCGCTGGCCAGGCTCTGTAGCAGCATCATGATCTGCTCGGACGTTCTTGGGTCCAGCGAAGCGGTGGGCTCATCCGCCAGCAGCAGGTCGGGCTCCTGCATCAGCGCACGCACCACGCCTACCCGCTGGCGCTCGCCGCCAGACAGCTCGTCAGCGCGTTTGTTGGCGTAATGGGCAATCCCCACGCGCTCCATCAGCATGAATGCACGTTCGATGTCCGCTTGGGGGTAGCGCCGCGAAATGGCCTGATAAAGGCTCACATAGCCGAGTCGGCCCGCCAGCACGTTCTCCATGACCGTCAGCCGATCAAGCAGGTTGAACCCTTGAAAGACCATGCCGATCTTGCGCCGGGCACGGCGTAGCTCGGCGCCTCTGATATTCACCAGCTCCGTGCCATTGAGCTTGATGGAGCCGGACGAGGGCTCCACCAGCCGGTTGATACAGCGCAGCATGGTGCTTTTACCCGCCCCCGATGCGCCCACGATCGACACGACGCTGGCGCCTTCTACCTTGAGGTCCAGGCCCTTGAGAACGGGCTCACTTTGGCCATAACGTTTGACCAGATTGGTAATTTCCAGCATGGGTGCACATCCATTCGCTCGATAAAAGCGCGCCGCCAGGGCGGCGCGACCAGGCTACTCCAGGTTTTCCCGCGTGTAGCGCACGTCATTGGCGGCCTGGATGGTGCGAATCACCTGCCAGTGTTCTTGGTAGTTGATGGGAATGAATTTCTCGACCCCTTCGAACTCCTCGCCCAGCTCGGTGCCGACGAAGTCAAAGGTAAAGAACGCCTCTTCGATCTTCTCGACCAGGTCCGGGTGCAGGTTGTGGGCGTAGTTGTAAGAGGTGGTCGGGAAACGGTCGGACTCATAGATCAGCCGTACGTCCTCTTCGTCGTACAGGCCACGCGCGGCCATGCGCTCGACCACTTCGGAGGCAACCGGCGCGGCGTCATAGTCGCGGGCCACCACGCCCAACATGGACTGGTCATGGCTGCCGGAGTAGACCACCTCATAATCTTCATCCGGGGTGATGCCCAGCTCGGGCAGCAGTGCCCGCGGTGCCAGGTTGCCGGAGTTGGAGGTGGGGGAGGTATGCGCGACGCGCTTACCCTTCAGGTCTTCCAGGGACTCGATGTCCGAGTCGACATGGGTGAACATTTGCAGCGTGTAGCCGAACTGACCATCGTCAGAGCCCATCAGAGCGAAAGGCACGGCCCCGGCCAGGTTCACGGCAAAGGGCGTCGGGCCGGTCGAGAACCCGGCAATGTGCAGTCGGCCGCTGCGCATGGCTTCCACCTGGGCAGCGTTGGACTGCACCGCAAAGAAGCGAACATCGCGGCCTGTGACGTCAGAAAGGTGGTCGATGAACGGCTGCCAGATATCGGAGTAAATGGCAGGGTCTTCAACGGGGGTATAAGCGAAGATCAGCGTACTGGGGTTGGCCCAGCTTGACTCATCGGCCGGGCGGTCGGCGACCATGTCGCCATTTTCATCGCAGTAAAGTGTGTCCAGGGCGCCGCGTTCACAGTCGGCCTGGGCATGGCTGGCAAGCAGTGCCAGCGGGAGAAGCGAAACCGCAGTGAGCAGAGCCAGCGGACGCTTGGGCCAGGATGGCGTTTTCATGAGAAGCCTCTTATGTGCGTTATTGTTGTTGCGTGATGCCCACCGTCGCTGCAAGGTGATGTTGTGATCAGCCTGCGTTTCGCTAATGGACATTTGAAGATGCAGATGTTTATTTTTCGAAAACGAACATTCTCAATCTAGGGTTTGTTACAAAGATATGTCAAACACTTTCCTGACCCCCTCCTACCATTGGCGCAACCGTTACCTGTTGATGCGCCATGGTCACAGCCAGGCCAACGCTCAGCGGCGAATCATCAGCACCCCCGAGCGCGGAATAGACGCCTATGGATTGTCGCCCGAAGGCGAACGGCAGTTGGTCGAAGCGTTGGCGGACTGGCGTTGGCCGGCGCCCACCCAGGTGGTGCATTCGGACTTTTTACGCACGACCCAAACCGCTACTCGGGTAGCCAGCGCTTTTCGACTGGGCATGGCCATCGACGAGCGCTTGCGAGAACGCCATTTTGGCGAGCTGGAAGGCCAGGCAGATAGTCATTACCCCGAGGTATGGGCGCAGGATGCCCAGAGTGCCGCGCATCGGCAGTGGCAGGTAGAGCCGCTCACCAGTGTGGCAGCGCGCATGTGCGCGGCGCTGGAAGCACTGGAGCTGCGCTGGCAAGGGGAAACGGTGCTGGTGGTGAGCCATGGCGACCCGCTGCAGATCCTGCTCACGGCGCTGGCAGGCAAGCCATTGACCCAGCACCGTGAGCAGCTCGCGCTGGCCCCGGCCAGCATCACGCTGGTAGGCGGTTAGGCGCCTTCCTTGGGGGGAATCCAGGCAATCATGTCGACTTCCACGTCGGCACCGCCTGCCAGGCCGGTGACGCCGATGCAGGTACGGGTGGGGAGCGGTTTCTCGAAGTAGCTGGCGTAGACCTGATTCACTTCATCGAAGTGGCCCATGTTGGTGATGAAAACCCGTGACTGCACCACGTACTCGAAGCTGCTGCCCACCTCTTCCAGCACGATGGCCAGGTTCTGCATGACCCGGTGGGTTTGTTCGGTAAAGGTGCCCAGCAGCATTTCGTTGGTTTCCGGCACGGTCGGCATCTGGCCGGTGATAAACACCAGGTCGCCCACGCGGCAGGCGTGAGAGAACGGGGCAATGGGCTGTGGGGCGCGGTCGATGAACAGTTTTTCCATGATGACTCTCTGGTGTGATGTGGGGTATTCAGAAGGGCCATGAAAATGGGCCTCAGCTGAGGCCCACGTTACGCATTATGACGCGCTGGCAGTCGAATCAATGCCCCAGAATCTGGCTCAGGAAGAGCTGGGTGCGCTCGGACTGCGGGTTGTTGAAGAACGGCTCTGGAGCATTTTCTTCGATGATCTGCCCTTGGTCCATGAAGATCACGCGGTCGGCCACGGTCTTGGCGAAGCCCATTTCATGGGTCACGCAGAGCATGGTCATGCCCTCTTCGGCCAGTTCGATCATGACGTCCAGCACTTCCTTGATCATTTCCGGGTCTAGGGCCGAGGTCGGCTCATCGAACAGCATGACGTCCGGGTGCATGCACAGCGAGCGGGCAATGGCGACCCGCTGCTGCTGACCACCGGACAGCTGGCCGGGATATTTTTTGGCCTGCTCGGCGATGCGAACCCGCTGCAGGTAGCGCATGGCATGCTCTTCGGCCTCTTTGCGCGGCTTTTTCTGTACCCACATGGGGGCGATACAGCAGTTCTCCAGCACGGTGAGGTGAGGAAACAGGTTGAAGTGCTGGAACACCATGCCAACGCTGCGGCGAATCTGCTCGATACGCTTCACGTCCTGGGTCAGCGGCACGCCGCCGACCACGATCTCGCCCTTTTGATGCTCTTCCAGGTGGTTGATGCAGCGAATCATGGTGGACTTGCCCGAGCCGGACGGCCCGCAAATGACGATCCGTTCGCCGCGCTTCACTTCCAGATAGATGTCGCGCAGCACGTGAAAATCGCCGTACCACTTGTTGACGCCGCGCATTTCGACCATCAGATCCGAAGTACCGGTGCCAGGGTTATGGGAAGCTGCTTGTGTCATGTCACTATCCTGCTAAAAAATCGTTGATAAAAGCGGCGTTAACGCCTGTGGCCGGTGTGTAGCCTGCGTTCCAGATACTGGCTGTAGCGCGACATGCTGAAACAGAATATCCAGAACATGAAGGCCGCAAAGACATAGCCTTCCAGCGAGAAGCCCAGCCAGCGCGAGTCGGCCAATGCCGCTTGCACGATCCCCAGCAGATCGAATAGCCCGATGATCATGACCAGGGTCGTGTCCTTGAACAGCGAAATGAACGTGTTCACGATACCAGGTATCATCATTTTCAGAGCCTGGGGCAGTACGATCAGACCCATGCGCTTCCAGTAGGTCATGCCGAGGGCGGCGGCGGCTTCTTCCTGGCCTTTGGGAATGGCCTGCAAACCACCGCGAATGACTTCGGCCATGTAGGCGCTCTGGAACAGCGTCAAGCCGATCAGGGCGCGTACCAGACGGTCCACGCTGACCCCGGTAGGCATGAACAGCGGCAGCATCACCGAGGCCATGAACAGCACCGTGATCAGCGGCACGCCACGCCAGAACTCGATAAAGATGACGCAGAAGCTCTTGACGATGGGCATGTTCGAACGCCGCCCCAGGGCCAGCACGATACCGATCGGCAGCGCACCTACCATGCCCACGGTGGCCAGCAGCAGGGTCAGCATCAGGCCGCCCCAGCGATGGGTCGGTACACGCGGCAGGTCGAAATAGCCGCCATGCAGCAGCACGTAGGCGATCACGGGGAAGCCGACCAGCGCAAACACGGCCACCCAGCGCTTGAAGGGCAGGCGTGGAATCGCCAGCCAGGCAATCAGGGTGAAGAACCCGGCAAAGACGATATTGGCACGCCAGATTTCTGAGCGCGGGTACAGGCCGTAGATGAACTGGGTGAAGCGTGCGTTGATGAACACCCAGCAGGCACCCTCTCGGGAGCAGTCTTCGCGGGAGGTGCCTACCCAATCGGCGTTGATGAACGCCCATTGCACCGTCGGTACCACGAGCAGGTAGAGAATATACAGGCCGATCAGGGTAAAGATCGTGTTGATCGGACCGTTGAACAGGTGGCTGCGTAGCCATGCCACAGGGCCCACGGAACTGCTGGGCGCCGGCTTTGGCTCGATCATCGTTCGGTTGTGAATCATGGGAATGTCCTCGCCAACGGCCTAGCGTTCAACCAGCGCCACACGGGCGTTGAACCAGTTCATGAACATGGAGACCAGCAGACTGATGGTCAGATAAACCGCCATGGTCATGGCAATGACCTCGATGGCTTGGCCTGTCTGGTTCAGCGTGGTGCCCGCAAAGACCGAAACGAGGTCCGGGTAGCCAATGGCGGTGGCCAGCGACGAGTTCTTGATCAGGTTGAGGTACTGGCTGGTGAGCGGGGGAATGATGACCCGCAGTGCCTGCGGAATGACCACCAGACGCAGCACCAGGTTACGCGGCAGGCTCAGCGCTTGTGCGGCCTCGGTTTGGCCATGGGAAATGGCTTGAATGCCGGAGCGCACGATTTCGGCAATGAACGCCGCCGTATAAATCGAAAGCGCGAACCACAGCGCCAGGAACTCGGGAATGACGGTGACACCGCCGCGGAAGTTGAAACCGCGCAGCTCGGGGACATCCCAGGTGATCGGCACACCGGTGGCAAACATCACCAGCAGGGGCAGGCCGAAAATCATCGCGAAGGAGATCCAGTAGGCTGGCAGGCGCTGCCCCGTGGCCTCCTGACGGCGCTTGTTCCAGATCACCAGTGCAATGCTGGCGATGATCGCCGCAATGAAGGTGACCGGAATCAGCCCGAACCCGGACTCGAATAACGGCTCGGGAAGATACAGACCGCGCACGTTGAGAAAGATGACCTCACCGAACGCCAGGCTGTCACGGGCGCTGGGCAGCGTACGCAATACGGCAAAGTACCAGAAGAAAATCTGCAGCAGCAGCGGGATATTACGGAAGGTTTCGATATAGGCCGTGGCCAGCCGCGCGATCAACCAGTTGGGTGACAGGCGGGCGATCCCGACGATGAAGCCAACGATGGTGGCGGCAATGACCCCCAGTGCACCCACCAACAGGGTATTCAGCAGGCCCACGAAGAAAGTGCGGCCATAGGTGCTTTGGGAGGAGTAGTCGATCAGACTTTGAACGATCCCGAAGCCTGCGGTGTTGTTAAGAAAACCGAACCCGGTAGTGATCCCGCGAGAGGACAGGTTGTCTTGAACATTACCGACGATATAGAACAGGAACGCAATAACGGCTGCAATGAGTAGAAACTGAAAGATCAGCGCACGCTTTGCGCGGTCTCGCCAGAACGGAGGCTTTTGGCCAACGGGGCGAGCGTTAGGTCTTACGGACATGGATGGCGTCTCCGCTACACGGAAGGTCAATCAAATGGCCCGCCGGTACCCTTGAGTGATGCTGGCAAGGGACGGCGGGCCGGGGTCAAGCGAGACGCTTAGCGAATCGGCGGTGCGTACTGGAAGCCACCCTGGTTCCACAGAGCGTTGACGCCCCGTTCGATTTCCAGCGGTGAATCCATGCCGACGTTACGTTCGAAGCTTTCTCCGTAGTTACCTACCTGGCTCAGGATGTTGTAGGCCCACTCGGCATCCAGACCCATGCCTTCACCGTAGTTGCCGTCCTGACCCAGCAGGCGAGCCACGTCCGGGTTATCGGAATCGCGCATCTCTTCAGCGTTTTCGCTGGTCACACCGTACTCTTCACCGTTGAGCATGGCGAACAGCGACCACTTGACGATGTTGAACCACTGGTCGTCACCCTGACGTACCACGGGGCCCAGCGGCTCCTTGGAGATGACGTCGGGCAGGATCATGGCGGCAGACGGGTCGTCCAGCTGAATACGCAGCGCGGCCAGCTGAGAGGTGTCAGAGGTCAGAACGTCACAACGGCCTGTCTGGAAACCACCGACGGTTTGCTCGGACGTATCGAAAACGATGGGGTCGAATTCCATACCGTTAGCGCGGAAGTAGTCCGCCAGGTTCAGCTCGGTGGTGGTACCGGACTGGATACAGATGGCGGCACCATCCAGCTCGGAGGCGTTGGAGATGCCCAGGTCGGTGGAGACCATGAAGCCTTGGCCGTCGTAGAAGTTGACGCCGGTGAAGTTGAGACCCAGCGTGGTATCGCGGGTGGTGGTCCAGGTGGTGTTACGGGACAGAACATCGACTTCGCCAGACTGCAGTGCGGTAAAGCGCTCGACGGCGTTCAGGGAGATATAGTTAACGGCGTCGGCATCGCCCAGTACGGCAGCGGCGACGGCACGACATACGTCAACATCGAGACCTTGCCATTCGCCGCTATCGTCCGGCGCGGAAAAACCTGGCAAGCCATCACTAACGCCACACTGTACGGCACCGCGAGAGCGAGTTTCTTCTAATGTGTTCGCCTGCGCGGTAGCGATACCGGCCAGCGTAATTGCACCCGCAGAGGCAAGCAGTACCAGGTGTTTCTTGTGTTAACCATGTGTGTTCCCCTTCCTCGATTTAATGATGTTATGCATGTCGATGCATGCCTAAAAGCTAGCAAGGAAGGTGCCAAAAAAGATATGTCGGCAAATTCAGCGGTTTTCAACGTAAAATCAGCGAATTTAACGAAAGTATTGGTGCAAAAAAGTGCTCCAGCGGCTACGCGATGCTCCGTTTTGGTGCGTAGCCGCTGGCGCGGGGAGAAAGCTACTGACGTTCGCCGATCAGCGAATCGGCGGGGCGTACTGAATGCCGCCGTCTTTCCATAGCCCGTTGAGGCCTCTGGCAATGTTGAAGTCCGACCCTGTGCCGACATTGCGGTCATAAACGTCCGCGTAATTACCTACCTGCTTGACGATCTGGTAGGCCCAGTCGGCGCTGATGCCCATGGGGCTGCCGAAATCGCCATCCTGGCCCAGCAGGCGCTGTACGTCAGGGTTGTCGCTGTCGAGCTGCTCGTCCACGTTCGCCTGGGTGACTTCCAGCTCTTCGGCATTGAGCATGGCAAACAGCGTCCATTTGACGATGTTGAACCACTGGTCATCGCCCTGGCGCACGGCGGGACCTAGCGGCTCCTTGGAGATGATCTCGGGCAGCACCACGGCCATGTCGGGGTCGGCCAGCTGCATCCGCTGGGCATAGAGCTGCGAGGCATCGGAGCTCAGCACGTCGCAGCGGCCTACTTCGAACCCGGCAATCGACTGCTCGGGAGAGTCGAAGACCACGGCATCATAGGTCATGCCGTGAACCCTGAAGTAATCGGACAGGTTCAGTTCGCTGGTGGTGCCCGATTGGGTGCATACCGCGGCGCCGTCCAGCTCCTTGGCACTCTGTACGTTCAGGTCGCTGGCGACCATGAAGGCCTGGCCGTCGTAATAGCTGACGCCGGTAAAGTGCATGCCCAGCGTGGTATCGCGGCTGGAGGTCCAGGTGGTGGTGCGCGACAGCACGTCCACTTCACCGGACTGAAGGGCCGTGAAGCGCTCCACGGAGTCCAGCGGCACGAAGTCCACCTTGTTGGCATCGCCTAGCGCGGCGGCGGCAATGGCGCGGCAGATGTCGGTATCCAGGCCCCGGTACTGGTCGTCGTCATCCAGTGACGAGAAACCGGGCTGGGCGGCATTCACGCCGCAACGCAGGCTATCGCGATTCTGGACGGTGTCCAGCGTGCTGGCCATGGCGATGGCCGGTGCCAACAGGCTGGCCCCTACTCCCAACCAACGAACACTCTTCATGTGTGATTCCTTGACGTCGAAGCGCGCCGATCTGCGCGCATAAAAAAAGCCGAGCAGCGCCCGGCTTTTCCACTAACGATGCCCGCTCTCACGCAAAGGCTTTGCGCATGAAGGGGGGCAGCGCCAGGGCTCCACGATGGGCCTCTGCTGTATAGTACTGTAGCGGCATTTCGTGGCTGGCGGCAGCTTCTTCGCGGAAGCTTTCAACGCTGGTGCCTTTACCTGCCAACGTCACGCTCCACCAGCCGGAGGGGTAGACCGGTTGGGGGAAGGGCAAGGTGGCCACGCTGTCGAAGCCCGCTTCGCGCATGTCGTTGCGCAGTTCGCGAATGATCGAACCGCTATGGTAAAGCGGCGACTCGCTCTGCTGCACCATCACTCCGCCACTTTTCAGAATACGGTGGCAGCGTTTCAGGAAGTCGGTCTTGAACAGGCCTTCGGCCGGGCCGACCGGGTCGGTGGAGTCGATGATCAGCAGGTCGATGCTCTCATCGGCCGCGTCGTCGACCCACTTCACGCCGTCGGCAAACAGCAGCTCGGCGCGGGGGTCGCCGTTGGCTTCCACGAGTTCGGGGAAAAAGCGCTCGGCGGCCTTGGTGACTTCCTCGTCGATATCGATCTGGGTGACCTTCTCGACGCCCGGATGGCGCAGCACTTCTTTCAAGGTGCCGCAGTCGCCGCCACCAATGATGACCACGCGCTTGGGGTCCTGATGGGTGAACAGCGCCGGGTGGGCGATCATTTCGTGATACAGGAAGTTGTCGCGGTCGGTGAGCATCACGCAGCCGTCCAGCACCATCAGGTTGCCGTAAGTCTCGGTGGCGTACACTTCCAGGTGCTGGTAGGGGCTTTGCACATCCAGCAGTTTTTCAGAAACTTTCAGCGAGAAAGCGCTGCCGTGGCTATCAAAGACTTCGGTAAACCACTGGTCGTCGCGTAGGTCGCTCATTGCTTGGCTCCTGGGCATGAGTCGTTCGATTGAGTCGGGATGCCCTGATGGTACTGCGGGCTCAAGTCGTGCAGCGCCTCCATGAAGGCGGTGACGTGATCAGGGTTGGTGAACTGGCTGATGCCATGGCCCAGATTGAAAACGTGGCCAGGGCCGTGGCCGTAGCTCTCCAGTACGCGAGCCACTTCCGCACGAATGGCCGAAGGGCGCGCAAACAGCACGTTGGGGTCCAGGTTACCCTGCAGGGCCACCTTATGGCCCACGCGAGCGCGGGCGTCGGACAGCTCGGTGGACCAGTCGATGCCCAATGCGTCGGCACCGGCGCAGGCAATGTGCTCCAGCCACTGGCCACCGTTCTTGGTGAACAGAATCACCGGTACGCGGCGACCGTCGTGCTCGCGGATTAGCCCGGAGACGATCTGCTCCATGTAGCGTAGCGAGAACTCCAGGTAGGCCGGTGTGGACAGCGCGCCGCCCCAGGTATCGAAAATCTGTACGGCTTGAGCGCCTGCGCGAATCTGAGCGTTCAGGTAGTCGGTGACCGCTTGCGCCAGGGTGTCCAGCAACTGGTGCATGGTGTCGGGCGTGTCGTACAGCATGGTCTTCAGGTGACGGAAGTCCTTGCTGGAGCCGCCTTCTACCATGTAGGTGGCCAGCGTCCAGGGGCTGCCGGAAAAGCCGATCAGCGGCATACGGCCGTTGAGCTCACGGCGAATCGTGGAGACCGCCCGCATCACGTAGTCCAGGTCGCGCTCGGCATTGGGCACGGTGAGCGCGGCGACTTCTTCGGCGGTGCGTACGGTCTTCTTGAATTTGGGACCTTCGCCGGTTTCGAAGTACAGGCCCAGCCCCATGGCATCGGGGATGGTCAAAATGTCCGAGAACAGGATGGCGGCGTCGAGCGGGTAGCGCTCCAGCGGCTGCAGGGTGACTTCACAGGCCAGGTCATGATTGCGGCACAGGTCCATGAAGCTGCCCGCATCGGCGCGGCTGGCGCGGTACTCGGGCAGGTAACGGCCCGCTTGACGCATCATCCACACCGGAGTGCGGTCGACAGGTTGGCGCACCAGCGCGCGAAGAAAACGGTCGTTCTGCAAAGGTGTGGTGGTCATAAACACTTGCTCTTGGAAAATTTGCCCGCATTGTAAGGGAGTCAGCACATCCGACGATAGGAATTGTACGTGAAGTTGGGCAGCGGTGGCGCCTGTTGGCTGGCCAACATCGTCGCACCCCGGCCAATCCGTGAGGCTTGCGCCACTTCCTGTTAGACTATGCGCCCACTTGCCAACACTGATGTGGATAACTGGCCTGGTTCATCTGTGAGGTAATCCGTGACCATTCGCTTCATCGCCGCTTCCCGGCTGCCCACCCCCTGGGCCACGTTCACCATGCATGGCTTCGAAGACGATGCCACGGGGAAAGACCATATTGCGCTCACCCTGGGCGATGTGAGCGATGGCGCGCCGGTGCTGGGGCGGGTGCACTCCGAGTGCCTGACGGGCGATGCGCTGTTTTCCATGCGCTGCGACTGTGGCTACCAGCTGCAGGAAGCCCTCAAGCGCATTGCCAGCGAAGGCCGCGGGGTGCTGCTGTACCTGCGTCAGGAGGGGCGCGGTATTGGCCTGCTCAACAAGATTCGCGCCTACCACTTGCAGGACCAGGGGGCGGATACCGTGGAGGCCAACGAGCAGCTCGGCTTCGGTGCCGACATGCGCCGTTATGATCTCTGCGTGCCGATGCTCGAGCATCTGGGCGTCACGGCCCTCAAGCTGATGACCAACAATCCCCGCAAGGTCGATGCGCTCACCCGCGATGGGGTCAACGTGGTGGAGCGTCAGCCCATCACCACCGGCCTCAACCCGCATAACGAGCAGTACCTGGCCACCAAGGCGGGCAAGCTGGGCCACATGATGGCGCTGGATGACTTCACCCAGGCCAGCGATGTGGATATCGAGCGCAAGGGGTAGCGCTTACCCTTTGGCGGCCTGCTCCTTCTCCGCGGCGCGGGCCAGCGCCGGGCGGTTGGCATGGCGGGCGCGGTAGGCCACCAGCGGTTCCGGCAGGCGGTGTTTCATGCTCGCTGCCCAGCTCAAGGTGTGGGTCAGGAAGAGGTCGGCCAGTGTGAAGGTATCGCCCACCAGCGTCTCCTGGCCGTGGTAGCGGCGCTCCAGGGCGGTCAGGGCGCGCTGAAATTCCCAGGCGGCGGTGGGCAGGATGGAGGGCACGCGCTTGTCCTGAGGCAGGGCGAACTTGTGCTTGGCCTGCAGCCACAGTGGCTGCTCGATCTCGGTGACGATGAAGCTTAGCCACTGATCTACCTGGGCGCGTTCCTCCACGCTGTGTGGTAGCAGTTGGCCTTCGCCGTACCGTTCGGCGAGATAGCGGCAGATGGGCGCGGATTCGAACAGCGTCAGTTCGCCGTCTTCCAGCACGGGTACCTTGCCATCCGGGTGGCGAGCGAGATGCTCGGCGCTTTGCCCCGCGCCCTGGTCCAGGGCTACGTGGTGGCACTGGTACGCCAGGCCCAGCTCTTCCAGCGTCCAGGCGGCACGCAGCGAGCGGGAGTTGGGGAAACTATAAAGGGTGATCATGGGGCGGCTCCAGGCAGTACCGTGAAGCCTTCACTGTAGCCACTGCCTGAACGCCTGTCACGGGGCTACTGGCCCCGCGCCGCGCGGATGCGCTCGTAGGCATTGCCAATCTCGCTGGTGCGGGCCTGCGCCACCTCGCGCATGCTCTCCGGAAGCCCCTTGCCCGCCAGCTTGTCCGGGTGATTCTGGCTCATCAGGCGACGATACGCTTTCTTGATCTCGGCATCGCTGGCGTCTTCGGCCACGCCCAGTACGCGATAGGCATCCTTCAGAGCTTCCTCGCTGGCGCCTTGAGAGTTGGCCGTCGCGCCATGCAGCATGGCTTCGATCTGCTGTACTTCGGCCTCGCTGCAGCCAACGCCCCGCGCCACGCGCAGAATCATCTCATGCTCGGCGGGGTGCAGGACCCCGTCGGCGGCAATCGCGCTGAGCTGAACCTGCAAAAATACTTGGCGCAAAATGGGCTGACGCTGGGTCAGGCGATTGACCTTGGCCAGCTCGGCCTCCAGGTCGAAGTCGTCGGCACGGCCCCGTTCGAAGGCGGCCCGCGCCTTGGCGCGGTGCTCGCCCTGCAAGCGCATCTGGTCGAACAGCTTTTCGGCCACGCTCAGCTCACCTGGCGTGACCTTGCCATCGGCCTGGCAAAGGCAGCCCATCACCGAAAAGATCGACTCCAGGAAGCCTTCCTGCAAGCGCGTGCGGGCGGCATTCAAACGGCGCCCCAGCTGGCGTGCCAACCACCAGCCCAGACCCGCCCCCACCAGCAGACCCACGGGGCCGCCGCTGGCAAGGCCGATCAAACCAAACAGAATCATCAAAAAAAGCATAACGGTCTCAACAAGTTAGTCAGAAGGCTCAAGGCGACGGCAGGCGCGAACGAATGGCCGCTTCGATGCCGGCGGCATCCAGGCCGCAGTCGCGCAGCAGCTCGGCGGGGGTGCCGTGTTCGACGAAGCTGTCCGGCAAGCCCAGGTTCAGGACTTCGACCTGAACGCCTTCGGCGTGGAGCAGCTCATTCACCGCGCTGCCCGCGCCGCCTGCAATCACGTTCTCCTCCAGCGTGACCAGCAGCTCGTGCTCGTCGGCGGCGTGCAGCACGGCGTCGCGATCCAGCGGCTTGATGGAGCGCATGTTGATATGCGTTGCATTGAGCTTCTCGGCCACCTCGGCGGCGGCACCATTGATGCTGCCAAAGGCCAGCAGAGCGATGCGCATGCCGTCGCTGGTGCTGGTGCGACGAACCTCGGCCTGGCCAATCGCCATGGGCTCCAGATGGTCTGGAATGGCCACGCCGGGGCCGGTGCCACGGGGGTAGCGAACGGCGGCCGGGCCCGGGTGGTGGTAGGCGGCGCTGAGCATGGCGCGGCACTCTGCTTCATCGGCGGGGGCCAGAATCACCATGCCGGGCACGCAGCGCAGGAACGACAGGTCCATGCTGCCGTGGTGCGTCGGGCCGTCTTCTCCCACCAGGCCTGCTCGGTCGATGGCGAAGGTGACATCCAGGTCCTGCACGGCCACGTCGTGGATCAACTGGTCGTAGCCACGCTGCAGAAAGGTCGAGTAGATGGCGACGACGGGCTTCATGCCCTCGCAGGCCATGCCCGCGGCCAGGGTGACCGCGTGCTGTTCGGCAATCGCCACGTCGAAATAGCGTTCGGGGTAGGTCTGCGCAAAGCGAATCAGATCCGAGCCTTCGCCCATGGCGGGAGTGATGCCCATCAGGCGCGGGTCGGCGGCGGCCATGTCGCACAGCCAGTCACCAAACACATTGCAGTACTTCTTCTTGGGCGCAGCGGGGGGCTTCACCGGGGGCGCGCTGGACGCGGGCACTTTTTCCAGCTTGGTAATGGCGTGATAGCCAATCTGGTCGGCCTCTGCCGGCAGGAACCCTTTGCCCTTGACCGTCTTGATATGCAGAAACTGGGGGCCTTTCTGATCACGCAGGTTGCGTAGGGTCTGGGTCAGCGCGTCCAGGTCGTGGCCGTCGATGGGGCCCACGTAGTGAAAGCCCATCTCTTCGAAGAGCGTTGCGGAGCTCACCATGCCCTTCATGTGCTCTTCAGTGCGCTTGGCAAACTCCAGCGCGCCGGGCAGGTGCGAGAGCACTTTCTTGCCCTCTTCGCGCATTTTCAGGTAAGGCTTGCTGGAGAGCATCCGCGCCAGATAGGTGGCGATACCGCCGACGTTCTCGGAGATCGACATCTCGTTGTCGTTCAGCACCACTAGCATGTTGGCGTTGACGTGCCCGGCGTGGGCCAGCGCTTCGAAGGCCATGCCCGCGGTGAGCGCGCCATCGCCGATGATGGCACATACGCGGCGCGGGTCGTTTTGTGCCTGGGCGGCCAGGGCCATGCCGAGCGCCGCCGAGATCGAGGTGCTGGAGTGACCAACGCCGAAGGTGTCGTACTCGGATTCGGCGCGGCGGGGGAACGCGGCCAGGCCGCCGTGCTGGCGGATGCCGAGCATGGCTTCACGGCGGCCGGTGAGAATCTTGTGGGGGTAGGCCTGGTGGCCTACGTCCCATACCAGGCGGTCCCTGGGGGGTGTGGAAGGCGTGGTGCAGGGCCACGCTGAGTTCCACCACGCCGAGCCCTGCGCCAAAGTGGCCGCCGGTGACACCGACGCTATACAGCAGGTAGGCGCGCAGCTCGTCGGCCAGCTGCGCCAGCTGGCCGGGACTCATGGCCCGCAGGGCCGCGGGGTGGTCAAAGGAGTCGAGCAGCGGCGTCGCCGGGCGCTCGCGGGGTATCTCGTCGAACAGCTTCATAGGCGGCATGTTTTCATGGGTATGTTGTGAAAGGCATCGTTAGTGGTCGCGCTCGATCATGTAATGGGCAAGATCGGCCAGGGGCGCGGCGCGCTCGCCAAGCGGGGCGAGCGCGGCAATGGCGTCGTCGATCAATGCGTTCGCTTTTTGCTGGGCGCCCGCCAGCCCGAGCAGGCTGGGATACGTGGGCTTGGCGCGGGCAGCATCGGCACCGGAGGTTTTGCCCAGCGTGGCGGTGTCTCCGGTGACGTCGAGAATGTCGTCGTGAATCTGGAAGGCTAGACCAATGGCCCGCGCATAGCGAATCAGTGCCGCAAGGCGTGGGTCGTCGGCCTCGACGGCGATCAATCCACCCATCTGGACCGCCGCCACGATCAGCGCGCCGGTCTTGTGGGCGTGCATGTGAGCCAGTGCCTCGACATCGGGATGGCCACCCACGGCTGCCAGGTCCAGCGCCTGGCCTGCCACCATGCCATCGCGGCCAGCGGCCACCGCCAGGGTAGACACCAGCGCAGCCAGGCGCGGGTGCGGGCGGCTGGCCATGACTTCAAAGGCCAGCGCCTGCAGGGCGTCGCCTGCCAGAATGGCCGTGGCTTCGTCGTAGGCCTTGTGCACCGTGGGCTGGCCACGACGCAGGTCGTCGTCATCCATGGCGGGCAGGTCGTCGTGGATCAACGAGTAGGCGTGGATCAGCTCGATGGCTGCTGCGGGGGCGTCCAGGGCGTCGTCTTCTGCTCCCAGGGCACGCCCCGCCAGGTAGACCAGCAGCGGGCGCAGGCGCTTGCCGCCCACCA
>NZ_LFGT01000004.1:73800-105311 GCF_002078115.1 Halomonas sp. BC2
CATCGACGCGGGCGTTGCTGGCGCGGCGCAGCGTGGCCAGCGGTGTGTCGTGGGCCGTTACCATGGGGGCGTTTCCTCGCTGTCGTCGTGTCCCTGAGCGGCTGACGGCTCTGGTGTGGCATGGAAAGGAGCCACGTCCAGCTTGCCTTCGGGGGCTTCGCTGAGCGCGCGCACTTTCAGCTCGGCACTGTCGAGGCGCTGCTGGGCATCGCGGGTGAGCCGCACGCCCTGCTCGAAGGCGGTCAGGGCATCTTCCAAT
Organism: Halomonas sp. BC2; assembly: GCF_002078115.1. Taxonomy (NCBI): domain Bacteria; kingdom Pseudomonadati; phylum Pseudomonadota; class Gammaproteobacteria; order Oceanospirillales; family Halomonadaceae; genus Halomonas; species Halomonas sp. BC2. Next base: position 74,060 of record NZ_LFGT01000004.1, read on the forward strand.
GAGAGTTCGCCTGACTCCAGGCGTTCCACGATGGTTTCAAGCTCGGTCACCGTGGCAGCAAAATCTTGGGGAGGGGTGCTCATGGTCAATGCCTACCGTTTGTCGTGGGCCCTGTGCTCGGTGCGGGCGGCGAAAGTGGCCGGATGCCAGTCAAATAAACGCACAGTATACACCGAGGCAAGGGGGTGGCGTCTGCCTCCCGCTGGCGGGATTCCTCGACGTGTGCCGGACTCATCTTCAAAACGCAGACTTTTCATCATCCATAGGCACCGAGAAAGGCGGGGGCTGTGCTACCATACGGGCCTTCCGTGAACCGATACACGGCGCCTGCCGCCGACCATAGAGGTTGATTCAGCCATGGCCAAAACGTCCCTGGAAAAGAGCAAGATCAAGATCCTGCTACTCGAGGGCGTCCACCAAAGCGCGGTGGACAATTTTCACAACGCGGGTTACGAAAACATCGAGTCTCTCTCTACATCGCTGGATGAAGAGGCACTGATCGAGAAGATCCGTGATGTTCACTTCCTCGGCATTCGCTCCCGGACGCAGTTGACGGAGCGCGTGTTCGATGCCGCCGAGAAACTGGTCAGCGTGGGCTGTTTCTGTATCGGGACCAATCAGGTCGACCTGGATGCGGCGCTCAAGCGCGGTATCGCAGTCTTCAATGCGCCGTACTCCAACACTCGCTCGGTGGCCGAGCTGGTGCTGGCGGAAGCCATCATGCTGCTGCGTGGCATTCCCGAGAAAAACGCGTTGGCGCACCAGGGGGGCTGGTTGAAATCGGCCAAGAACTCCCATGAGGCGCGCGGCAAGACGCTGGGTATCGTGGGCTATGGCAGCATTGGTGCTCAGCTGTCGGTGCTGGCGGAGTCACTGGGCTTCAACGTGATCTACTACGATGTGATCACCAAACTAGGCATGGGTAATGCCAGCCAGGTCGCCAGCCTGGAGGAGTTGCTGGGTCGTTCGGACGTGGTCAGCCTGCACGTGCCGGACCTGCCCTCTACCCGCTGGATGATGGGGGCGAAGGAAATCGCTGCCATGAAGGATGGTGCGATCCTGATCAACGCCGCCCGGGGCAGTGTGGTCGAGATCGAAGCGCTGGCCGATGCCGTGAAGTCTGGCAAGCTGAACGGTGCCGCCATCGACGTCTTCCCGGTCGAGCCGAAGGGCAACGATGAAGAGTTCCAGAGCCCGCTGCGTGGCCTGCACAACGTGATCCTGACGCCGCATATCGGTGGCTCGACGCTGGAAGCGCAGGAGAACATCGGTATCGAAGTGTCCGAAAAGCTGATCACCTACTCGGATAACGGCACCACGGTGACGTCGGTCAACTTCCCCGAAGTGGCGCTGCCTGCCCATCCGGACAAACACCGTCTGCTGCACATCCACGACAACGTGCCCGGCGTGCTGTCGCAGATCAACCGCGTGCTGTCGGAGAACGGCATCAATATCTCCGGTCAGTACCTGCAGACCAACGACAAGGTGGGCTACGTGGTCATCGACGTCGACAAGGCCTATGGCCCGCAGGCGCTGGAAGCCCTGAAAAAGGTAGAGCATACGCTGAAGATTCGCGTTCTCTACTCGGCGCAGAACAGCTGATATTACCGACCCGCGCAGCGTCACAAAACGGCCCGAAAGGGCCGTTTTGCGTATCAGGCCAGGTCGAACAGCAGGACCTCACTGGCCTCGCTGCCTGCCACTGCAAAGTCCTCGCCTGGGTTGAAAGCCACCGCGTCGCCGGTGCGCAGGGTTTCTCCGTTCACCTCGATGGCCCCTTTCACCACATGCAGCCAGGCATAACGGGAGGGCGGCGCCGCCAGCTGATCACCCGCGCTCACCAGGCTGGCGTACAGATTGACGTCCTGATTGACGCTCACTGATCCTTCTCGGCCGCTCTGCGACGCGACCAGGCGCCATTGGCCTTGGCGTTCGGCCGTGGGGAATGCCTTCTGCTCGTAGCTGGGCGCGATGCCCCGCTGGGCTGGCTGGATCCATATCTGTAAAAAGTGCAGGCCGTTTTGCTGGGAGTGGTTGAACTCGCTATGCACTACCCCTGTGCCCGCTGACATGCGCTGTACGTCGCCGGGGCGCATGACCTCGCCGTTGCCCATGTTGTCCTTGTGCTCCATCTCACCTTCGAGCACGTAGGAGATGATCTCCATATCCCGGTGGGGGTGGGCGCCAAAGCCGTGGCCCGGGGCGACCCGGTCTTCGTTGATCACCCGCAGGGCGCGAAAGCCCATGTGCTCCGGGTCCATGTAATTGGCAAACGAAAAGGTGTGGTACGAGCGCAGCCAGCCGTGGTCTGCATAGCCGCGCTCGTTGGAACGACGAATCTTCATGAACGGTACCTCGTTATTCAGTCAGGTTGTTGCCTTCTATATGTCGCCTACTATACGACCGAGTGCGCCTGGCGTGGGGTGAAGCTTTCTCAATGGTGGCGTCGAAATAATCGACGATTGAGGGCCGCCAGAATAGTGGCTGGCAGGCGCGTGCAGATGCACGCGCGGCGCGCTTTTTGCTATCATGCGCGGGATTATTCACCCGGTCCGCCCTTTACGAGGGCGACTACCAGGAGCACTTCATGACGACCCCCACTTCCACGCCGCCCATCGTGGTGGCTGCGCTATACAAATTTGTCACCCTGAACGACTTCGAAGCGCTGCGCGAACCGCTGCGCCAGACCATGCTGGCCAACGACGTCAAAGGCACGCTGCTGTTGGCCAAAGAGGGCATCAACGGCACCGTGGCCGGCAGTCGTGAAGGCATCGATGCGCTGCTGGCCTGGCTGACCGCCGACCCGCGCCTTGCCGATATCGACCATAAAGAGTCATTCTGCGACGAGCCGCCGTTCTACCGCACCAAGGTGAAGCTGAAAAAGGAGATCGTGACGCTGGGCGTGCCGGGCATCGACCCCAACGACACCGTGGGCACTTACGTCGAGCCGGAAAACTGGAACGACGTGATCTCCGACCCGGAAGTGCTGGTGATCGATACCCGTAACGACTACGAAGTGGCGATTGGCAGCTTCGAAGGCGCGGTCGACCCCAGGACCACCACCTTCCGCGAGTTTCCCGAGTACGTGCGCCAGCACTACAACCCGGAGCAGCACAAGAAGGTGGCGATGTTCTGCACTGGCGGTATTCGCTGCGAGAAAGCCTCCAGCTTCATGCTGAAAGAGGGCTTCGAAGAGGTGTACCACCTGAAGGGCGGCGTGCTCAATTACCTGGAAAAGGTGCCGGAAGAGCAGTCGCTGTGGCGCGGCGAGTGCTTCGTGTTCGATAACCGCGTCACCGTGCGCCATGATCTCACCGAGGGCGAGCACGAGCAGTGCCACGCATGTCGCATGCCGATCTCTCAGGAAGACATGCAGTCGTCGGCCTACGAGCCCGGCATCAGCTGCCCGCACTGCATCGACTCGCTGCCCGAGAAGACCCGCGCCGCCGCCCGCGAACGCCAGCGCCAGATCGAGCTGGCCAAGGCCCGCGGTGAACCCCATCCGCTGGGCTACAACCCTCGCCAGGCGGCCCACGACAAAGCGTAACCCGACCCTGTGGCCGCTTGCCCTGCAAGAGGCCACTTTGGCCGTCGTGAGCGATCAGCACGTCGGGCGGGCGCTAGGCTGAGCAGCACGTTTTGCTCAGGAGCCTGCCATGCCCTCTTCACACATTGCTTCCCTCGACGACTGCCTGCTGCGCGGGGCATGATTTGAAGCAGATGCGCGCCCACTCCGAGCAGGCCTATTACCAGGTGCTGTTCGCTCGCCGTGGCGATGCCGTTGGAAGAAGCCTACGCCTTTGCCGGAGACACCATGGCCTGCAACATGCTGGCTGAGGACGTGGCCGAGGGCATCGATGCGTTTATCGAAAAACGCCCGCCGGTCTGGCGGCACCGCTAGCGATCCATTGGTGGAATTTGTTTCCGTAAACGCGACATGGCCGCCGGGGCGCGTTATCCTGCTGATTTATGAATGTTAACGCGCCCTCAGGAGAGTGCCAGGTGAGTGAAGTAAAGCGCAGGTCAGTCGGACGTCCGGCGGGAGCCACCAAAGCCAGCGGCGGGCATAGCCAATCGTTGGTACGCGGCCTCACGCTGCTCGAATACCTGGCGGCCAGCCCGCTGGGGCTGGCGCTCTCGGAGCTTTCCGAGCAAGCGGACCTGGCACCTTCCACGACCCACCGGCTACTCCAGGCACTGCAAAGCCAGGGGTTCGTCACCCAGGAGAGCGAGCAAGGCCTGTGGCGCATCGACGTGAAAACCTTCCGCATTGGCAACAGCTTTCTGGAAGCGCGTGACGTGGTGGCGAAAAGCCGTCCGTTTTTGCGCCGCCTGACGGCAGAGACCGGCGAAACGGCCAACCTGGGCATTCGCGATGGCGCCACGGCGGTGTTCCTGGCCCAGAACGAATCGCCGCAAATGATGCGCATGATCACGCGGCTGGGGTCGCGGGCACCGCTGCACGCCTCTGGGGTAGGCAAGGCGCTGCTGGCCTGGATGAGCGAGGAGGAGCGCGACGCGCTGTTGGCGGGTGGGTATGAGCTGGCGCGCGTCACGGAAAACACGCGCTATCAGGTCGATTCGCTGTTGGCAGAAATGGCCGCCATTCGTGCTCAGGGCTTTGCCTGTGACCGTGAAGAGCATGCCATTGGCCTGCACTGCGTGGCCGCGTGTATTTTCGACGAGCACGCCACCCCCTTGGCGGCCATTTCCGTTTCCGGGCCCATGGCGCGCATTCCAGAAGATCGCCTGCTGGCGTTGGGGGCGCTGGTGCGTCGCACGGCCGACGACATCACCCTGCAAATGGGTGGCCAGCGGCCTCGTTAATTGCCGATGATTGCTCATGTTTAGTCTGTTTTGGGTGGCACTAGCCAGTGCCACACTACTGCCGGGCGGCTCTGAAGTGTGGCTGGCCAGGCTCTGGTGCCTGGGTGAGCCCGCGCTGGGGTTGTGGCTGGTCGCCACGGCGGGCAATACGCTGGGCAGCGTGATCAACGTGGCCATGGGCCGCTATGCCCGCCAGTTTCAGGACCGTCGCTGGTTCCCTGCATCACCGCAAGGGTTGGCCCGCGCAGAGCGTTGGTACCATCGCTTTGGTGAGTACAGCCTGCTGTTCTCGTGGTTACCGGTGGTGGGCGACCCGCTCACCGTCCTGGCCGGCGTCATGCGGTTGGCCTGGTGGCGGGCGCTGCTCTGGATCGTGCTGGCCAAGGGCGCGCGCTATGCGCTGTTGATCGTCATGGCCCAGCAGTGGCTGGCCCCTTACTGCCAATAAGGCACTGCTATGCGATTGCCTGAAAACTGCACGAGGAAGCCTTCGTTGGCGCACCAAAAGCAGCCGCGATAACGTCTCTGACAGTCAGGCATGTTACCCTAGCGTATGTTATGTCAGGTTTGCATTCCTGATGGATGCACTATTCTGTGTGGACGTGTCTGTGTGGGCACGCACAGACAGGTTCTTGGCAAGTCGCAGGATCGCAAAAACTCACCCAAAGGGAGGTTATGGTGTGACGTCACTACGTTTACTACCTTGGCTAGGCGTCTGGATGCTGACGCTGTTCGCCTTGCTGGCCGGGCCAGCCATGGCGCAAACCACGCTAGGCGCTGACAATGAAGCGTCGAATACGAGTGCCGAGCAGCCGCCCTCGTATTCGGCGCTGGCGGATCTGCTGGAAGACGAGCAAGCCCGTCAGGAGCTGATCGAACTGCTGCGCCATCAGGCATCGGCGCTACCTCCCGCACTGGCCAACGAGCTCTCCCCGGAAGCCGCGGCTGCCGGTGGCAATGTCTCTCCTGAAGACGTCTCGCTGCCGCGCCAGCTGGCCGAGTTGACCAGCCGCACGGTGAGCGATGTGGGTGGGCAGCTGGAGCAGGCCGTCTCGATCGTGGGCAACCTGTTCACGGGGCAAGGTGGCGGCACCTTCAACATGGCCGACTTCACCAATGCCGCGATCAATCTCGGCATCGTCATCATTGCCACGTTTGCCCTGTTCTTCACCTTCCGTCGTCTCGCCAAGACGCTGTTTACCAAGCTCAGCGCCTGGTCGCTGGCCGGTGGCAGTTTGACCCCGGTGCTGCGTCTCGTGCTGTGCGTGGCGTTGGCCGCGGTGGTGGATGTGCTGCTGGTGGCGCTGGCCTACGTGGGCGGCAACCTGATCGCCACGTTCGCGGTGGGCGAAGCGGGCGAGCTGTCTACCCGGGCCTCGCTGTTCCTGAACGCGTTCCTGATCATCGAGCTGCTCAAGGCGGCAGTGCGCATGCTGTTCTCCTCCCGCTATGAGGGACTGCGGCTGCTGCATATTTCTGCCCAGGAAGCCTCATATTGGAATCGCTGGATCGCCCGCCTGATCGGTATGGTGGGCTATGGCCTGATGGTGGTCGTACCGCTGGTCAACTATTACCTGGCCCCGACCTTGGGGCAGGCCGTGGGCACCTTCATCATGCTGCTGGCCTTCGTCTATGCCGTGGCGGTGGTGCTGAAGAACCGTGTTCGACTGCGTGATAACTTGATCCTGATGGGCGACCGTTCGACGCTGATGGCCAGTCGTGTCTCGCTGCACCTTTTTGCCCGTACGTGGCACCTGTTTGCTCTGCTCTACTTCCTGATGGTGTTCGTACTGACCCTGACCCGCCCGGGCGACGCACTGCCCTTCGTGCTCATGGCCACGCTGAAAACGCTGGTGGCGGTGGTGGTGGGGCTGCTGCTGTCCACCTTCCTCACCCAGGCCATCGGCCGTCGTATTCAGCTGTCGGATGACCTGCGGCGCAAGCTGCCGCGGCTGGAAGCGCGCCTGAACAGCTACGTGCCCAATGCCCTGCGCGTGCTGCGCACCATCATTGTCGTGGCTGTGATCATGGTGGTGCTGGATGCCTGGGGAGCGTTCAATCTCGCCGCCTGGTACGCTTCCGAGCGCGGTGCCAACCTGGTGGGCAACCTGATCAGCGTGGCGGTCATTCTGATCGTATCGCTGGGCGTATGGCTGGGGCTGGAAAGCCTGATCGAGCACAAGCTGAACCCCGAGACGGGCGACGGGGAGCCCTCGGCGCGTGCCAAGACGCTGCTTAGCCTGTTCCGCAACGCACTGACCATTGCCATGGTGACCATTACCGGCATGATCGTTCTGTCGGAGATCGGCATCAACATCGGGCCACTGATTGCCGGTGCCGGTGTGCTGGGTCTGGCGATCGGTTTCGGTGCCCAGAGGCTGGTGCAGGACGTCATCACCGGCGTCTTCATCCAGGTCGAAAACGCCATGAATACTGGCGATGTCGTGACCGTAGGCGGTATTACCGGCACTGCTGAGCGGTTGAGCATACGTTCGGTAGGCATTCGCGACCTTTCCGGCACCTACCATATCGTGCCGTTCTCCAGTGTGGACACGGTCTCCAACTACATGCGTGAGTACGGTAATCACGTGGGCGAATACGGTATTGCCTACCGCGAGAACATCGACGATGCCATTGCCCAGCTCCAGTTGGCCTTCGAAGACCTCAAAGCCAACCCAGAGCACAGTCACAAGCTGTTGGCAGACATGACCGTGGCGGGCGTTACTGCGCTGGCCGACAGCTCGGTCAATATCCGTGTGGTCATCAAGACCACGCCGGGTGACCAGTGGGGCGTTGGCCGGGCATACAACCGCCTCGTCAAGATGCGCTTCGACTCGGCGGGTATCGAGATTCCGTTCCCGCATACCACCCTGTACTTCGGGCAGGACAAGTCCGGCTCTGCGCCGCCTGCCAACCTGCGTGTCATGAAACAGGACTTCACCATCGATGGTAGCCCGGCAGGGCAGCCCAAACGAGCAGAGCTCGATGTGGATGACCGTCATCGCCCACGGCGTGGTCAGGCACCTTCCGACCAGGCTGCCGAGCACCACAAGCCCGACGGCGAGGATGTCTGATCCTCGCTGCATCAACGACAAGGCCGCCTTCGGGCGGCCTTGTCGTATTTATGGAGTGCTGCTGTGACTCAACAGCCCGGGTAGTTCTCCGAGTGGCGTCCCACCAGGTTGATGGATTCCCCGCCATCTACGAACAGCACCTGGCCCACCACGAAGTCGTTGTCCAACAAATAGTACAAGGCTTGTACGAGATGCGCTGGGCTTCCCTGGTGATCGGCAGGAATACCCTCGATGCGCCACTGAACATAGTCGCTGGTGCGCTGTGATGCGGGCAGCACGACGCCAGGGGCGATGCCATTGATGCGCAGGCGAGGTGCAAACTCCAGCGCCGCCATGCGCGTCATATCTGCCAGACTTTTCTTGGACAGCAGGTAGGCTGCATAAGGGTACTGATGGTAAGCCACCTTGTTGTCGATGATATTGATGATCTGGCCGCGCTCGACCACCTCGGCAAAGTGGCGCGTCAATAGCAGCGGGGTGAACATATTGACCCGAAACTGGGTCTCCAGCATGGCCAGGTTTGTCTGGGCGATGGGCGCAGGCTCATAGGCTGAGGCGCTATTGAGCAGCACATTCAAACCGGGAAAGCGCGCTGTCGCCCGTTGAATCAGTGTTTCCGGTGAGTCGTTCAAAAAGTCGCAGGGAAGAATCTCGCACTCCCTCCCTTTACGACGAATCACCGTGGCCACCTCTTCAGCCTCCCCTCGGGAGCTATTCACGTGCAGGGCGATATCGAAGCCTTTGTCGGCCAGTGCCTCTGCAAAATGGCGTCCAAGCCGTGTGGCGCCGCCGGTGACCAGTGCCGCAGGTGTGGGCATGACGAGTCCCTCGCTATCAGTGTGGTGTGTCATGATGGGGTTTGCCAACCAAGACTCTGCGTGAGCGCAGCGTTTGTCAATAAATTGTACAGAGCTTGAACGAAATGCGTGGCGGTTTACTCTGTAGAAAGCCTGAGTGAGCTATTTTTTGGAGTGCCATGGCGGTTCGACAGTGTCCTGAACTGGTTACCCCATCACGGTTTTTATATGGAATGCTGCTATGCCATCAACGTCGTCACATGGAGCGACTGACACCATGCATCATGAGTGCGTGATTTCACTGGGTTCCAATATCGAACCCGAGCACCATTTTGCCCGAGCACTGGACATTTTGAGCAGCGAGTGTGAGCTGGTCGCCCACTCGGAGGCTGTTCGTACGGCGCCGGTTGGCTTTCAGCAGCAGCCCGACTTTCTCAATGCTGCGCTGGTGGTTCGCACCACGCTGGAGCGGCGCGCCTTCAAGGCCTATTTGAAGGATGTCGAGCATCGCCTGGGACGCGTGCGTGGGCTGATCAAGTCGGGGCCACGTACCATGGATTTGGACATCGTGGCCTGGGATGGCGAGATAGTGGACGAAAGCTATTTTCAGCACGACTACGTGCGTGGCCCAGTCGATGCTGTGCTAGCCGACAGCGGGCGCTCGCTAATCAGTGCGGGCCCTGTCCGACATAATTGATGCGACAGGCCTCACGTTTTCGGGGGGGCGGCCGATAATTACGCTAATCGTGCCCTGCGCGTTTACTTTCGAGGTCATGCCCGTGCTTAGCCTTGCGACCAACATCACGTCGCTGCTGGTGATGAACAATTTGCGTACGAGCCAGCAGGCCATGCAGACCTCCATGCAGCGCCTGTCTTCCGGCTTGCGTATCAATAGCGCCAAGGACGACCCCGCCGGTCAGGCCATTGCCAATCGCATGGGCGCGCAGATTCGAGGCATGACCCAGGCCATTCGTAACACCAACGATGGCATTTCCATGGTGCAAACGGCGGAAGGCTCGCTGAACCAGATCAACGACAACCTTCAACGTATCCGTGAGCTGAGCGTTCAAGCCCTCAACGGCACCAACTCTTCCGAAGATTTGGCCTCTATTCAGCTGGAAATCGATCAGCGCCTGGAAGAGATCACCCGTGTCACTGAGCAGAGTAACTTCAACGGCATTCCTCTGATCAACGCAGATCGGACCCTGAACATTCAGGTGGGTGCCAATGCGGGGGATGTGATTGGCATTCGTTTTTCCGCCATGGGGCTTCAGGCGCTTGGTCTGGAAGGTTTTAGCGTGCTGGACGATGGCACGGCCACCGGCAAGCCCATGGACGTGGTGGATGAAGCCATGAAGCTGGTCGACCGCCAGCGCAGCTACCTGGGCGCCGTGCAGAACCGCTTCGAAAGCGTGATCGACGGACTCAATACCAACATCATCAACACCTCTGCTGCCCAGTCACGCATCCAGGACGCTGATTACGCGCAGGAAGTTTCCAACCTGATTCGTGCCCAGCTGTTGCAGCAGGTCGGCATCTCCATGCTGGCTCAGGTCAACCAGCAGCCGCAGGTGATTCTACGGCTGCTGCAAGGCTTGTAAGCCGAGATCAGTCGATGAGCCCTTGCTCTCGCGCCATGGCATAAGCCGCTTGCGGCCACGAAGATGGTGGTCAGCAGCAAGATGGCCATGGCCATCCAGGTGCCGCCAGGCAGTGCCTGGGCCACGGTGAGGGTAGCCACGTCGAACTGGAAGTTTTCGAGTGCCTCGGTGATATCGATCACGTCGGTCAATTGGTAGTAAATGCCGGTACCGCCCAGCAGCGTGAACCAGACGGTCGTCGCCAAAGGGGCGAGCACCGCCACCGCCAGAACCAAAAAAAAGCGCCATTCAATGAATGGCGCGAGGACAGGAAACTGAGCACAGTATACCGTCGGGTTAGACCAAAGTCTAACGATTTGGCCAAAATGTTTTCTAATGGTGCGAGATGGGTGTGGTGCGCACCATTTTGGCGCTTTCAGGCGCAATGAGGGACCCGTTCGCTTATCTAAGCGCATGAATGAACAGTAAAAAGCAAAAGATGGCAGCGTTGCTGCAAAGCATCATCAATATTGTATACAAGGTGCTCACTGCCATGCCGACTCGCTCCCGTACTGCCCGTTCCTCTTTGTTTCCGCTAGCGCTATTTGGCGCGGTGCTGATGATGCCGCTCGGCGCTGCTGCCGAGACGACCTCGATTCGCTTCCAGCTGGACTGGCGCTTCGAAGGCCCGGCAGCGCCGTTTCTGATGGCAGCCGAAAAAGGCTACTTCGCCGAAGAAGGCCTGCAGGTTCAGATCGATTCGGGAAGCGGCTCGGCAGGGGCGGTGAACCGGGTGGCCTCGGGTGCCTATGAGATGGGCTTTGGCGATCTCAACGCGCTGGTCGAATTCCTTGCGGAAAACCCGGAAGGCCCCGGCATCAAGGGCGTTTATATCGTTTATGACGGCACGCCCGCGGCGGTGTTTGCGCGCAAGGAGAGCGGCATCGAGAGCCCCGCTGACCTGGCAGGCAAAACCATCGCCGCCCCGGCCTTCGACACCGGCTATCGCGCCTGGGGCATCTTTGCCGCTGCCAATGGGCTGGAAGCCGACGCAGTGGCGTGGCAAAACGTCGACCCTGCGCTACGCGAAACCCTGCTGACCCGGGGCGATGTCGATGCCATCACCGGCTTCTACTTCACCAGCCTGCTCAATCTGGAAGAGCGCGGCATGAGCGAAGACGAGCTGACCATCATGCCGTTCCCCGACTACGGCGTCCCGCTGTACGGCAACGCGATTCTGGTCAGTGATGCCTTTGCCGATGCCAACCCCGAGGCCGTGCAGGGCTTCCTGCGCGCCTTCAACCGTGCGCTGGGAGAGACCCTGGCAGACCCCGAAGCGGCCATCGAGTACGTGCGTAACCGCGATGGCCTGATCGATGTCGAGATGGAGACTCGCCGTTTGAAGCTGGCGCTGGAGAGCGTGGTGGATACCCCCGATGCCCGTGAGCATGGCGTGGGCGGCGTGGATGACGCGCGGCTGAGCCAGGCGATTCAGCTGGTGGCGGATGCTTACGATCTGCCCACGTTGCCATCCCCCGATCAGGTCTTTGACTCCCGCTACCTGCCGCCGGTAGAAGAGCGCATGCTGCTGCCGGAGGCGGAGTGATGTCGGCAGCGTTCGTCCGCTTCGATGACGTCAGCCTGGCGTACGACGGCTCGGGCAACGCCATCGAAGATATCGACCTGTCGATCCACGAAGGCGAGTTCGTCGCCTTCGTAGGGCCGTCAGGATGTGGCAAATCCACTTTCATGAAGCTGTGTACCGGCCTGCATGCCCCTACGCAGGGAAGCATTCAGGTGGATGGGCTGCCCGTGACCGGGCCTTTGAAAATCACCGGCATGGCGTTCCAGAATGCCAACCTGCTGCCCTGGCGTACCACTCTGGACAACGTGCTGCTGCCGCTGGAAATCGTCGAGCCCTATCGGAAGCAGTTTCGCAAGCGCCGGGAAGAGTTCAAAGGCTGGGCTCGGGCGCTGCTCGAGACGGTGGGCCTGGCCGAGCATGAAAACAAGTACCCCTGGGAGCTGTCGGGGGGCATGCAGCAGCGGGCGTCCATCTGTCGCGCGCTGATTCATCGGCCGCGCTTGCTGATGCTGGACGAGCCCTTTGGCGCGCTGGATGCGTTCACCCGTGAAGAGCTCTGGTGCGTCTTGCGTGACCTGTGGGAGGCCCAGCGCTTTACCGTGGTGTTGGTGACCCATGACCTACGCGAGGCCGCTTTCCTGGCCGACACCGTCTATGTCATGAGCCGTCGTCCGGGGCGCGTGATCGAGCGGCGCACCATCGAACTGCCTCGCCCTCGGGCGCTGGAAACCACTTACCAGAAACCGTTCATTGACCTGGTGCAGTCGCTGCGCGCCCAGATCGGTGAAGTGCGCAGCGCCTGAAGGAATGCCCATGAACCACAATCGCAAGCTGGCCGAGCGGCTGGCTCCCTGGATCGCCATGGCGGGGCTGGTGGTGATCTGGGAAGTGACGGTACGCCTGTTCAACGTGCCCAGCTTTATTTTTCCCAGCGCGCTGGACACGGTTCAGGCGCTGGTGACCTACGCCGGGCCCATCGGCAAGCACTCCTGGCAAACCTTCTGGACCACGTTGATTGGCTTTGGCCTGGGCGTTGCCGTGGGGCTGTTGCTGGGCTTCATCATCGGCTCGTCGCGCTTTTTGTACAACGCCTGCTACCCGCTGCTGGTGGGGTTCAACGCCATTCCCAAGGTGGCCTTCGTGCCCATTCTGGTGGTCTGGTTCGGCATCGGCTCGGTGCCCGCGATACTCACCGCTTTTCTGATCTGCTTCTTCCCCATCGTGGTGAACGTGGCCACCGGCCTGGCAACCCTGGAGCCTGAGATGGAAGATGTGTTGAGAGTGCTGGGCGCACGGCGCATCGATGTGCTGCTCAAGGTGGGCTTGCCGCGTTCGCTGCCGTACTTCTTCGCCTCGCTGAAAATCGCCATTACGCTGGCCTTCGTGGGCACGGTGGTGTCCGAGACCGTGGCCTCCAACCAGGGCATTGGCTACCTCATGATGAGCGCGGGCTCGCAGATGCGCATGGGGCTGGTATTTGCCGGGCTGCTGGTGATCAGTGCCATGGCCATGGTGATGTACGAGCTGTTCTCGCTGCTGGAAAAGCGCATGACCGCCTGGGCACACCGAGGGCAGCAGCGCCAGTAGCCGGTCAGGCTACCAGCGGTAGAGGAGCGACGCGCTGGTGGTATGGTCGGTACGCTCGCTGGCCTCTTCGGGGGGCTGGGAGTTGCGCTTGATCTCATGAGACAGGCGCAGCGACAGCCGCGAATTCAGGCGTGCCGTGAGGGCCGACAGCGAGCGCGAGGTGGTGTTCTCATGGGTATACTCCACCGACATCTCCTGGCGTAGATCCGCGAACTGGGAGAACTCCCAGCGGTAGTCCAGCGCCGAGTAGGCCACGCCCAGCCGCTCGTTCTCATCGTCACGCAGCCGGTCATGGCGATAGCCGGGCCCTGCTTCCAGAGAAAGATAGTGGCGCTCGCCATCCACAATCTGTCGACCATAGCCGCCAATGGCGGTGAGCTGCTGATCGTAGCCCGCAAAGCGGTCCTTTTCCCAGCGGGCAAACCCAAACAGATAATGCGGGCCGTTGAAGTCATAGCGCTCCCGCCCCGCCACGAGGTACTGCTCCGCGCTGGTGTTGCCATCCTTGCTGACATTGCGCACTTCTGCCCGAAACGAGTGGGTGAAGTCGCCGGTCAGCCAAGTGAGCAGTGTTTTGCCGATCAGCGTGCGGCTGTCGGTATTGCCGGAGAGCTGGTTGAAACCAAGCTCGGCGTCGCCGCTGAAGATGGGCGCATCTTCCTGGGGCGGCGGTGGCGCATAAAAGGGGTTGGCTGCGGCAGCCCCCGCCCACAGCGGGCAGCTGGCCAGTAACAGGTAGCGTGAAAGGTGTCGCACTTTTCTCCTCCTTGAGTGTTGCGGTGGGCAGGGAGTATATAAGCCGCTGGGTGAAAAAGCGCAAAGCCTAACGCCGCCTGGCGGTGCGTGCCATAATGACGCTCTTGCGCATCACGAGTTCCCTTATGACCGAGCCCCGCCCACGCACCCTGGCCGAACTGCAGCGCTGGCGTCGCACGCGCGCCAAGCGACGTTGGTACAAACGCAGCTTTCGCTTACAGGTCATGATCCTGGTGGGCCTGCTGCTGGCGGGTATGCTGCTGGCCCAAGGGACCTACCTGAACTACCGTAAAGCCGACATTATCACCTATCAAATGGGCGAGCGGGCGCTGGCGGTCGCCAAGACCGTGGCGGCCATGCCGCAAATCGTCGATGCCTTCTCCACGCCCGAGCCCTCCCACTTCATTCAGCCGCTGGCCGAGCGGGTGCGCCAGGAGACGGGCGCGCGCTATGTGGTGGTGGGCAACGCCCAGTCGATACGCTACTCCCACCCGGTGCCCGAGCGCATCGGCGAGCGCATGGTGGGGGATGATAACGATCAAGCGCTGATCTATGGTCAATCCTACGTGTCCGAAGCCACCGGCACCCTGGGCACCGCCATGCGCGGCAAAACGCCGATTTGGGATGAAGAGGGCAACATCATCGGCGTGGTTTCCGTCGGCTTCATGCTCGACCGCGTGGACATGGACGTGGCGCGCTACACCAAGCTGGGCTGGATACTGGTGGTCATGATGATCGTGCTCGGGTTTGCCGGTGCTTATTGGTTGTCGCAGCACCTCAAGAAGATCATTCTCGGCCTCGAACCCTACGAAATTGCCCGTCTCGCCATGGAAAAGGAAGCCATCCTGCAATCGATTCACGAAGGTATTCTGGCGGTCAATCGAGACGGCCACATTACCCTGGTGAACCAGCAGGCGCGCCGCTTTTTAGAGCTGCCCGACGAGCACGTGCTGTTGGGGCAGCCCATCCGCGAGGTGGTGCCTAACTCCCGCCTGCTGGAGGTGCTCAGACGCGGTGAACAGGAGTTCGACCAGGAAATGTGGCTGGGGGATCACCCGGTAGTGGTCAACCGTGTGCCCATCATTCACGAGGGCGAGATCGAAGGCGCCGTGGCGACCTTCCGTAGCCGCCGGGAAATCATCGACCTCTCCCAGGCGCTGACCCAGGCCAGCCGCGATGTGGACATGCTGCGCGCCCAGGCCCACGAGTTCTCCAACAAGCTCTACACCATTTCCGGGCTGCTGCAGTTGCAGCGCATCGAGGAGGCGCTGGCCCTGATTCATCAGGAAACCGAGCGTGCCCAGGCACAGATGAACTTCCTGATGCGCCATGTGGCCGATGCGGTGCTGAGCGGCACGCTGCTGGGCAAACTGACCCGCGCCCGTGAACTGGGCGTGGCACTGGAAATCGACGAACAAAGCTCGCTCTCCTGCCCGCTGACCGCAACGGGGCAAGAGGTCATGATGAGCGTGGTGGGCAATTTGCTGGATAATGCCTGTCATGCGGCACTGAATGGCCCCTACTCCAGCGAACCCAAGGTACGGCTGTTCTTCACGGATTTGGGCGAACAGCTGTTGGTCGAGGTCGAAGACAATGGGGCAGGGGTCCCTGCGGAGCACGCCGGGTCGATCTTCAAGGAGGGCTTTTCGACCAAGACCGGCAAGCACCGCGGCATTGGCCTGGCGCTGGTGGAGCGGCTGTGTCGCCAGCACGGTGGCGCGATCACCCTGGAAGAGAGCGAGCTGGGGGGCGCCTGTTTCATTGCCGTGCTGGACCGCTCGCTATGTGCCCGCAGCGATGAACCCGGCCCACCAGGCTAAACGGTTCACACTCATAATAACGACGTTAACAAGAGGATGACGCATGTCTGCGACGCAATACGGCATTCTGGTCGTCGAAGACGATTTCCGCATCGCCGATATTCACCGCGCCTTCATCGAGCAAAGCGACGGTTTTTATGTGGTGGGTATGGCGCGCAACGGCAGCGAAGCCAAAGCGCTGATGGCCGAACACGCCTCGCAAATACAGCTGATTCTGCTGGATGCCTACCTGCCCGACGTGGAAGGGCTGGAGCTTTTGTGGTCGATTCGTCGCGACCATGTGCACGTGGATATCGTCATGGTGACGGCGGCCCGTGAGGTGGAGACCATCAGCGAGGCGCTGCGTGGCGGGGTGTTCGATTACCTGATCAAACCCATCGAAGCGGCAAGAATGAACCAGATGCTGGCACGTTTTCGGCGCGAACGGGAGGCGCTGGCCAACCGCGCCGAGCTGAACCAGGACGAGCTGGACCATGTGCTGGCCCGGGTGACGCCCAGCGAGCCTGCACGCGCCCCTCAGCGCAGCTTGCCCAAGGGCATCGACCGCTTGACCCTGCGCCGTGTGGTAGAAGCCTTGGCAGCAGACAGCGGCGCCCTGACCGCCATGCAGGTGGCGCGTACCATGGGCGCCAGCCGTTCGACGGCACGCCGCTATCTGGAGTTTCTCGTGGCCGAGCAGGCCGTAGGCGCCGAGCTGGGTTACGGGGATGTTGGGCGACCCGAGCGGCGCTACCGCTTATTGAAGGGCGATCACGGCTGGCTGGATGCGTGAACAAAATGAACAAAACGACCATAAAGAACAATTTGTCGTTTATGGTCACAAGCTTGTCCTGAAAGGTGGCTTTCTTCTAACGTTCGCAGTGTAACCACAATTGCCGCGTGTCGATCACCGCGCATAACAACATAATTGACTGTGGAGAACGCCCATGACCTCGCTTTCCTTCAAGCGCGCCGCTGTATTTGCTCTGCCTCTGGCAGCCCTCGCCATGACCACTGGCGTACAGGCCCAGGAGTGGACCCCAAGCCGTTCCATCGAATTCGTCGCGCCTGCCAACCCGGGCGGTGGCTGGGATACGCTGGTGCGTACCGTTTCCCGCGTGTTGCAGGAAGAGCAGCTGGCAGACCGTAACTTTGCGGCCATCAACGTGCCTGGCGGCGGCGGTGCCGTGGCATGGGCGCAGATCGCCCGTGACAGCGGTAACCCGCACAAGCTGTTCGCCACCAGTCCGCCCATCATCCTGGTGCCGCTGGCAGGTGCTTCGCGCTACGACCACACGGATTTCACCCCCGTGGCGCGCCTGATCACCGACTACTCCATCATTCTGGTAGCGGCGGATTCCGAATATCAGACCATCACCGATCTGTTCGATGCGATGAAAGAGAACCCGCGTCTGAGCGTGGGTGGCGGCAGTGCGCCAGGCTCGATGGACCACATCTCGGTGGCTGGCCTGGCCTCTGCGGCGGGTCTCGATGCTTCCTCGGTGAACTACATCCCCTTCTCGGGGGGTGGCGATGCCATGACCAACCTGATGGGTGGCCATATCGAGGCGGTCATTACTGGCGCGGGTGAGTCCGTGGGCCAGCTGGGCGAAGGCAGCCAACTGCGTGCGCTGGGCGTATCTGCCCCTGAGCGCCTGGGCGGTGCTCTGGCCGACGTGCCCACGTACCAGGAACAGGGTGTGGACTACACCTTCGATATCTGGCGTGGCGTGATGGGCACCCCTGACATGCCTGCCGAAGCCGTGGCCTACTACGAAGACCTGTTTGCCGAAATGCTCGAAACCGATGGCTGGCAGCAGGCTCGCGACCAGTTGGGCTGGATCGATGCCTACCAGGATAGCGAAGCGTTTGGCGCCTTCCTGGATGAGCAGAAAGAGCAGTTCAGCAGTGTCCTGAGCGACCTGGGCTTGCTGGCTCAATAACCCCCGTTTCACCGTGCTGCCCCGGGCCAGCCAGGCCCGGGGTCACTGCCTGTGACCGTAAGCGCAACCTGCGCCTTCGGAGAGACACCCCATGACTCGATTGAACACTAATCAGTGGCTGGCCCTCGTGCTGGCGCTTTTTGCAGCCGCCTATCTAGCAATGGCCTGGCAAATTCCAACCTTTCCTCTGCCGCGTCCGGTAGATTCAGATCTTTTTCCAAAAGTGCTGGGAGTGACCTTGTTATTGCTAGCAGGGCTGCTTTTCTTTGAAAAACCGGTGCCGCTGGCAGGCGCTGACGAGATCGACGAAGAGGCCACCAACGGTCCGCTGCTGTTGACGCCCTGGGCGCGTGTGGTGGTCACCGCCGTGGCCATCGCCGCCTATGCCTTCCTGCTGGTGCCCCTGGGGTTCGTACTGGCGTCGACGCTGCTGTGCACCGGGCTGACGGCCTATTACGGGTATCGTCGTCATGGCATCAACCTGGCGGCTTCGCTGGGGGTAGTGCTGGCGCTGTATATCACCATGACGCGCGTCATGGATGTGTATCTGCCCACTGGCCTCCTGCCGTTCTGAATACGCCGTGCCCACGCACCTGCCGTAGTTTTTTAAGAGAGATACGCCCATGGATGCCTTGAACAACTTGATGTACGGCTTTGGCATCGCGCTCGAGCCCATCAACATCGCTTACGTCTTTGCCGGTGTGTTTGCCGGTACCATCATCGGTATGTTGCCGGGCCTCGGCCCGATCAGTGCCCTGGCGCTGATGATTCCGATCACCTTCTCAATGGAGCCTGCATCAGGCCTGATTCTGATGGCGGGTGTGTATTACGGGGCCATTTTCGGTGGCTCGACTTCTTCTATTCTGCTCAATGCGCCGGGGGTGGCGGGCACGGTCGCCACCTCTTTCGATGGCTACCCCATGGCCAAGCAGGGTTTGGCGGGCAAGGCGCTGGCCATTGCCGCCTACGCGTCGTTCATTGGCGGCACCGTCTCCATCGTCTTCTTGATGCTGGTGGCGCCGCTGCTTTCCAAAGTGGCGGTCAGCTTTGGGCCTCCCGAATATTTCGCGCTCATGGTGCTGGGCCTGACGGCGGTCGTCTCGCTGTCGGACAAGTCGCTGGTGAAGGGTCTGATTGCGGCGGTGATCGGCGTCATGATCTCGATCGTCGGCATCGACATGCAAACCGGCACCGAGCGCTACACCTTTGGCTCGATTCAACTGCTCGACGGCATCGACTTCCTGGTTGTGGCGCTGGGTATCTTCGCCTTGGCGGAAGTGTTCTACATGCTGCTGCGTGGGGGCGGTGGCAAGGAAGCGCCGCGCAATGCCATTGGCTCGCTCAAGCTGAGCGGCAGTGAAATGAAGCAAATCGCAGGTCCTGTCAGCCGCAGCTCGGTGCTGGGCTTCTTCACCGGCGTACTGCCGGGGGCCGGTGCCACCATTGGTTCTTTCCTGGGCTACAGCATGGAAAAACGCCTGGCCAAGGATGGTGACACCTTCGGCAAGGGCAACATCAAGGGCGTGGCAGCTCCCGAAGCGGCCAACAACGCTGCCTGTACCGGCTCGTTCGTACCGCTGCTGACCCTGGGGGTGCCTGGCTCGGGCACCACGGCGGTGCTGCTGGGTGCGCTGCTGGTCATGGGCGTGACGCCTGGCCCCATGATGCTGGAGCAGCGCCCAGACGTGTTCTGGGGGGTCATTGCCAGTATGTACATTGGTAATATTTTCCTGCTGGTACTCAACCTGCCGCTGATTCCGCTGATCGCCAAAATTCTAGATATGCCGCGTCCGCTGCTGCTCTCGATGATCCTGATCTTCTGCATGATCGGTGTTTACGGCATGAGCTTCAGCGTCTTCGACCTGCTGCTGCTGCTGGGCTTCGGCCTGATCGGCCTGGGCTTGCGGCTGTTCGGCTTCCCCACGGCGCCGCTGATTCTGGCGCTGATCCTGGGCAGCCTGATGGAAGAGTCCATGCGCCGCGCACTGCAGATTTCCGGAGGTGACTGGTCCATCTTCATCGACAAGCCTATTTCACTGTCACTGCTGATCATTGCGGCTCTGTCGCTGGGCATGCCGCTGCTGAAAAAGCGCCGCAAGCAGAAGGCCATGGCCGCCAAATAAGCGATTGTTGCGTGGTGTGATGGAGTGAGTTTTGGCGTTGTCAGCGCCCGGGGGAAACCTCGGGCGCTTTTTTGTGTGCGTGCACCCCTCTTTGGTGCAAGGCGCTTTGCTGGTGCATGACAACTGTGCATGGCGCCTCTCGGCTTGCCCTGAATTAGTGCGTCTGGCGCAATGCGGGTTTTTTTGAGTATCGCTAACTGTCTGATTGTCATTGTCTTAATAGGCTTTGATTCAATCTGGCGCACCCCTTGCAATGTGAAAGGTGGATTAGCCCACGGCGGGTGAATGCCCGCTCTACGCGCCTATAACAAGCCCCTTCCAAGGGGTGCAAGGAGGTTCAAGTGACCACATCGCAACGCAAGACACACCCTCGTACCCTTGGCCGTTTCGCCACGGCCGCCTTGGCCGCCGCCATCATGGGCGCCAGCGCTCAGGCCGTTGCCCAGGACAACGACCCGATCAAGGTGGGTATTCTGCACTCCCTCTCCGGCACCATGGCGATCAGCGAATCGACCCTGAAAGACACCGTCGAAATGCTCATCGACCAGCAGAACGAAGCCGGTGGCCTGTTGGGGCGTCAGTTGGAAGCCGTGGTGGTCGACCCCGCTTCCAACTGGCCGCTATTCGCCGAGCGTGCCCGCGAGCTGCTGGCCCAGCATGAGGTAGACGTGGTGTTCGGTAACTGGACCTCGGTATCCCGCAAGGCGGTACTGCCGGTGTTCGAAGAGCTGAACGGCCTGCTGTTCTACCCGGTACAGTACGAAGGGGAAGAGTCTTCCGAGAACGTCTTCTACACCGGCGCGGCACCCAACCAGCAGGCCATTCCTGCGGTGGAGTATCTGATCAACGAAGTCGGGATCGAGCGTTTCGCGCTGATCGGCACCGACTACGTCTATCCGCGCACCACCAACCGGATTCTGGAAGCCTTCCTGAAGGATGAGCACGGGGTGGCCGAAGAAGACATCATGGTCAACTACACCCCGTTCGGCCATTCGGACTGGCAGAACATCGTCTCTGAAATCCGTCGTTTCGGTGAAGAGGGCAAGCCCACGGCGGTGGTCTCCACCATCAACGGCGATGCCAACGTGCCGTTCTACCGTGAGCTGGCCAACCAGGGGATCGATGCCGCGGATATTCCCGTCATCGCTTTCTCGGTGGGTGAGCAGGAGCTGTCCGGTATCGATACCGGGCCGCTGGTGGGCCACCTGGCCGCCTGGAACTACTTCATGAGCGTGGACACCGACGCCAACTACGACTTCATCGACGCCTGGATCGACTGGACGGGCGATGAAGAAGCGGTCACCAACGACCCCATGGAAGCCCACTACATCGGCTTCAACATGTGGGCCGAAGCGGTGCGTAAGGCGGGTACCACCGATGTGGACGCGGTGAAAGATGCCATCATCGGCGTGACCGTGCCTAACCTTTCCGGTGGCTATGCCGCCATGATGCCCAACCACCACATCACCAAGCCGGTATTGATCGGTGAAGTGCAGGACAACGGCCAGTTCGACATCGTCTGGCAAACGCCGTCCACCGTGGCAGGCGATGCCTGGTCGGATTACCTGCCGGGTTCTCGCGACCTGATTGCTGACTGGCGTGCACCGATGCGCTGCGGCAACTTCAACGTCGCCAACGGCTCGTGCGGTGGCAGCACCGCAGCAGAAGAAGCCGAAGCGGCACTCGCCGAGTAACCCCCCTCCCTTGCCGCGAGCCTTCGCGGCAAGGGAGCACGCTATCTCTCCCCATTGATGATCACCAAAGGAAGAACCCCATGAGGCGTTTCCTTTCTGGGGTGTTGTGTCTGCTGCTGCTCAGCATGGCGACGTTGTCGCAGGCACAAACCCCCACCACACCTTCTGATGACGACGCGGCACTGGCGCTGCTGGAAGCGCTGGACGTGGAGAACTTCCGCGCCAAAGGCGAGGCCATCAACGCCATTGTGCAAAGCGACGACGAACGTGCCCGGGATTGGCTGCAAGCCTTGCTCGATGGCCGCCTGCAGCGCACCAGCGAGGGTCGCTTCGTCGTGGTGTTGAACAACACCGGGCGTGACTGGCCCGTGGCCGATGCCTTGACCGACGAGCCGCTGGGCGAGATGTCCCGCCGCGACCTCAACCGCATCGGCATCAACAACGCCCTGCGTAACCAACTGCGCAGCGCCATCGCCGTGGTCGACCTCTACTCCCCCAACGTGGAACGCCGCCGTACCTCCGCCGAGCGCCTGTTGGGCGAAGTGGACGAGACGCTGGCCGAGCCTCTGGAAGCGCTGATTGCCGAAGAAGAGGATAGCCAGGTGCAGCGCCGGTTAGCGCAGGCACTGGCCATTTATCAAACCGAAGCGGGCCAAATGGAAGGCGTGGAAGCGCTGCGGGGCAGCCTGCATCCGCGTGCCCGTGTGGCCCTCAATCGCGCGGCCAATGGCGATGACCCAGTGGTCGCCGACGCGGCCAGAGAGGCGCTCCTTAGCATCGAACAAAACCTCAAGATCAATCGTGCCCTCGAAACGCTCTACTTTGGCCTGAGCCTGGGGTCGGTACTGGTGCTGGCGGCCATCGGCCTGGCCATCACCTTTGGCGTCATGGGCGTGATCAACATGGCCCACGGCGAGCTGATGATGCTGGGCGCCTATACCACCTGGATGATGCAGCAACTGCTGCCGGGCCAGCCGGGGCTAGCGCTGATTCTTTCCATTCCGGCGGGCTTCATGGTGGCTGCCCTGGTGGGCATTGCCATCGAACGGGGCGTGATCCAGTTCCTCAAGGGCCGCCCGCTGGAAACGCTGCTGGCCACGTTCGGCATCAGCCTGATTCTGCAGCAGCTGGTGCGCACGGTGATCTCTCCGCTCAATCGCACCGTGGTAACGCCCGAATGGATGAGCGGTTCGCTGGTGATCAACGATGCGCTCTCGCTGACTCTCAACCGCATGTTCGTGCTCGGCTTTGCGCTGGTGGTGTTTGCCGGGCTGATGCTGATCATGCGCCGCACGCGGCTGGGGCTCGAAGTGCGCGCCGTGACCCAGAACCGCGCCATGGCACGCTCCATGGGCATCCGGGCCACTCGGGTGGACATCATGACCTTCGCGCTGGGTTCCGGCGTAGCGGGGCTGGCCGGTGTGGCGCTGTCGCAGCTCACCAACGTCGGCCCCAACCTGGGCCAGAACTACATCATCGACTCGTTCATGGTGGTGGTGTTCGGTGGCGTGGGTAACCTGTGGGGCACGCTGGTGGCGGGGCTTTCACTGGGTATCATCAACCAGGTGCTGGAGCCCTGGGCGGGTGCCGTGCTGGCCAAGATCATCGTGCTGGTGTTCATCATCCTGTTCATTCAAAAACGCCCGCGTGGACTCTTCCCGCAGAAGGGCCGGGCTGCGGAGGGCTAACCCATCATGATGACATCATCTTCTCAACGGTTCTGGCTGCTACGCCCGTTCGGCGAACGGGCCACCCAGCTCTTTCTCGGCGTGCTGCTGGCCGCCCTGGTGCTGGTCACCGTACTGCACGTGGCAGTGCCGCAAGGGCATCCGCTGCATGTCAACGCCTACACCGTGAACCTGTTCGGCAAGTACCTGAGCTATGCGCTGCTGGCCGTGGCGGTGGACCTGGTGTGGGGCTATCTGGGCATTCTGAGCCTGGGCCACGGAGCGTTCTTCGCCATTGGCGGCTACGCCATGGGCATGTACCTGATGCGCCAGATTGGCGACCGTGGCACCTATGGCCACCCGGTCCTGCCCGACTTCATGGTGTTTCTGAACTGGGACAGCCTGCCCTGGTACTGGCTGGGCTTCGATATGGCCTGGTTCGCCTTTGCCATGGTGCTGCTGGCCCCTGGCCTGCTGGCGCTGGTGTTCGGCTTCCTGGCGTTCCGTTCGCGGGTGACCGGGGTGTATCTGTCGATCATCACCCAGGCGCTGACGTTTGCCCTGATGCTGGCTTTCTTCCGCAACGAGATGGGCTTCGGCGGCAACAATGGCCTCACCGATTTCCGTGAGCTGCTGGGCTTCAACCTGCGCAGCAACGACACGCGGCTGGGGCTGTTCATTGCCACTGGGGTGGCGCTGGCGCTGGGCTACATCCTCTGCCGTGCCATTGTCACCAGCAAGCTGGGCCGCGTGTGCGTGGCCACCCGCGATGCCGAAGCGCGTACGCGTTTCATCGGCTACCGGGTCGAACGCTTCCAGCTGTTCGTGTTCGTGGTCTCGGCCATGCTGGCGGGCCTGGCGGGGGCGCTTTATGTGCCTCAGGTAGGCATCATCAACCCCAGCGAATTCTCGCCGCTGTTCTCCATCGAAATCGTGCTCTGGGTAGCACTGGGTGGGCGAGCCACGCTGTACGGTGCCGTCATTGGGGCGATCCTGGTCAACTACGCCAAAACCGTGTTTACCGGGGTCATGCCGGATGCCTGGCTATTTGCCCTGGGCGCGCTGTTCGTACTGGTCACGGTCTTCCTGCCCAAAGGCGTCGCGGGCCTTTTGAGCCACGTGAAGCGCCGTCGCAAAGCCGAACAACCGCCTACGGAGGCTGCAGCATGAGCCTGATACAATCGCTGAAAGCACGCGACCGAGTGTTCGACTTCATGGCGGGGGAAGCCTCGCCGGTGGACGTTCGCCACGGCCCGATTCTATACATGGAAGACGTGACGGTGAGCTTCGATGGCTTCAAGGCCATCAATAACCTCAACCTGACCATCGACGACGGCGAATTACGCTGCATCATCGGCCCCAACGGGGCCGGTAAAACCACCATGATGGACATCATCACCGGCAAGACCCGCCCCAACCAGGGCAGCGTCTGGTTCGGCAGCCGCCATAACCTGCTGCAAATGAACGAGCCGGAAATCGCCAGCCTCGGCATTGGCCGCAAGTTCCAGAAGCCCACGGTGTTCGAAGCGCTCAGCGTGTTCGACAATCTGGAGCTGGCCATGGCCGCCGACAAGCGCATCTTTCCCACGCTGACCGCCCGCATGACCAGCGAGATCAGCGACCGCATCGACGACGTGCTGGACACCATCGGCCTGACCGCGCTGCGCTTCCAGCCCGCCGGGATTCTTTCCCACGGCCAGAAGCAGTGGCTGGAGATCGGCATGCTGCTGATGCAGCGCCCGCGCCTGCTGCTGGTGGACGAGCCGGTGGCCGGGATGACCGAACAGGAGATGGAGCGCACCGCCGAGCTGCTTACGGGGCTGGCTGGCAAGCAGTCGGTGGTGGTGGTGGAGCACGACATGGGCTTTGTACGCTCGATTGCGCGCAAGGTGACCGTGCTGCACCAGGGCAGCGTGCTGGCCGAAGGCAGCATGGATCAGGTCTCGAATGACCCGAAAGTGGTCGAAGTGTACCTGGGCGCGGACGAGGAGGAGATGGCCTGATGCTGACCGTCGACAAGTTGAACCAGTTCTACGGCGAAAGCCACACCCTGTGGGATCTGGACCTGGAGGTACCCGCCGGGCAGTGCACCTGCGTGATGGGCCGCAACGGGGTGGGTAAAACCACCCTGATGAAAGCCATCATGGGGGAAGTGGCGGTGAAGAGCGGCCAACTGCGCTACCAGGGCAATGATGGCGAGATCGAACTCACCAAAAAAGCCGTGGAGGCGCGCTCGCGCCTGGGCATCGGTTTCGTGCCCCAAGGGCGGCAGATTTTCCCGCTGCTGACGGTGGAGGAGAACCTGCGCACAGGGCTTGCCGCCCGAGGTGACGGGCTGAAGAAAATTCCCGAGCGCATTTACGAGCTGTTTCCGGTGCTCAAGGAGATGAAACACCGCCGTGGCGGCGATTTGTCCGGTGGGCAACAGCAGCAGCTCGCCATTGGCCGCGCGCTGGTCATCGAGCCGAAACTGCTGATTCTGGACGAGCCCGGCGAGGGCATTCAGCCCAATATCGTCGCCCAGATTGGTCAGGTGATTCGCCAACTCATCAAAGAGGACGGCCTGACGGTGCTGCTGGTCGAGCAGAAGCTACCCTTCGCCCGCAAATACGCCGACCGCTTCGTGATCATGGACCGCGGCCGCCCGGTGGCCAAAGGCGATATCAGCGAACTCTCCAACGAGCTGATCAAACAGCATTTGACGGTTTGAGTTATCCACACCCGGTTTACAGCCGCGGATCGGGTTGAAACGGCAATTCCTCGACGCTGGCGACGGCTTGCTCGAACAAGGGGTGGGCCGGGTTGAGCATGTAATTAAGCTCTCTCGGCACCACCACGCTGGGCAGGGCCAGCGCCAGACTCTGGCCGGAGGCTAGCCAGCCATCGCCCAGGTCGGCGGTTTCCGCAGGTGCTAGCGCTTCCCGCCAGTTTTCGGGTAAATCTTCCTCTCCAATGCTCAAAATGCTCTGATTGGGCAGCGTCAGTCGCAGCAGCGCATAGGCGTTGAGCAGCCGATAGCTCTCCAGATGCACCATGATTTCCAGCAGTGCCAACGACTCTGAGCTGGCTACATACACACAGGCATTGCCTGGGCTGTTCCAGCGCCCGCCGTAAAGCCGTGCGCCCTCGCCATCAAACGCGCTCTCCTGAAACTTGCGCTTCACCAGCCGGTAAGCGGTGACCTCGCTCATACCGAGACCCCGTGCTCCAACCGCCCGATCAGATTCAGCACCGTCTGGTACTCCGCCGAGGTGGCGCTCATTTCAACGGGGCGACGTCCGCCTAGCCCGGCATTGGGTTTGAGCAGCCAGGCGCGGGCACCCTCCGCGTCCCCCTCGAACAGATCCAGCGCCGCTTTGAAAAGCTCGGCAAAGCGATACAGCCGGTCGCTTTCCGCCATCTTGAAGCGGCCTGACTTGGCGCGGCGGCTCAGTGTGGCGGAAGGGATATCCACATAGCGCGCCAGCGCCTTCTGCTCGATACCGGATACCTTGGCAAGCCTTGGGTATACTCGGTACTCCACCCCCTCATGCAGCAGCTCATGCAGCTTACGCCCTCGGGCAGGCAGGCCAATTTGCTGCCAATAGCCGGAGGCCACGGCTTTGGTGGGTTGATATTGGGAGAAGGTAGCGGTCATTGGGGACCTCCTGTTGATATATTGCCTCTATATCAAATGGTATATTCGAGGTTGGTCTCCGCGTCAAGGCAGCGCTTGCCTCTGGGTGAGTGAACGATGAAGTTAGCGCCACAAACCGCACC
This sequence comes from Halomonas sp. BC2, assembly GCF_002078115.1. Lineage (NCBI taxonomy): Bacteria > Pseudomonadati > Pseudomonadota > Gammaproteobacteria > Oceanospirillales > Halomonadaceae > Halomonas > Halomonas sp. BC2. Next base: position 101,251 of record NZ_LFGT01000004.1, read on the forward strand.
AAAAGGCCCAAAACCTTGCTTTGGGTGCGTATTGACTCACCTTGTTTATGTGTAACATGGTCGCTTTCCGCAAAGGTTATCGGGTGGGGTATGCGCTACAAGGATAAACATCAGCTGGCTGCTGAGTGGTTGACGCTGCTGGAGCGTACGCCGGTGGCACTGCGCCAAGCCGTCGAGCAGCTGGCCCATGCCCGCCGGGCGCCGTTTGCCGAGCACTTTTACCGGGTCATGCTGGATGACCCCCATGCCTCGCTGTTTCTCTCCAACGAGCAGGTCGAAAAACGCCTGCATCCTTCCATGCAGCGTTGGCTCAGTGCCATGTTTGCCGTCGAGCACGCGGATCTCGAGGCGCTGGTAGAGCACTAGGAGAAAATAGGCCAGATACATGCGCGCATCGACATCCCGATAAACCTGGTACTGAGCGGTGCCCGGCAGCTGAAGCAGGTGTTTTACGAACAGATCAATCGCTCGATCCAGGCGCCGCTGTCGGCGGGCGAGGCGGCCGTGTACGTCTCTGACCATATCGACATGGCCATGGAGATCATGAGCCATGCCTATTCGGTGGCCAATAATCGCCATGCGCGCACCGAAGAAGCCTACAAGCTTTTTTCGCTCACCCAGAGTATCGGTGATGAGCGTGAACGGCAGCGGGCGGCGCTGCTCAACTGGGAAAATGCGCTGATGTTTGCCGTGGCGGCGCAGCAGGAGACCAGCGCCTTGCCCCGCCTGGCCAGCTCCGAGTTTGGCCTGTGGTATTTGCACAAGGCGTGCCATACCTTCGAAGGCGCGCCGGAGATTGCCGTCATTTCGCGACATATCCATCTGGTGGACGACCAATGGATGGCGCAGTTGACGGATGGCGACAGCGCACTGCGCCTGGCCGCGCTGAGCCATATTCGGGATGCAGCGCGCACGATTCTGATGCTGCTGGACGATATTCTGGACCGTGCCTCGGGGCTGGACGCGGGTCGCGATAGCCTCACTCGCTTGCTGAACCGTAAATTTCTGTCGGTAGTTCTGAATCGTGAAATCGAGCTGGCTCGGCGCTCGGAGAAGTGTTTTGCCTTGCTCATGGTGGACATCGATCACTTCAAGTCGATCAACGATACCCATGGCCATGATGCGGGCGATAACGTGCTGCAGCAGGTCGCCAGTATTCTGGATCGCTCTACCCGAGGCGGCGATTACGTGTTTCGGATGGGCGGTGAAGAGTTCTTGATTATTCTGGTGGATACGGACCCGGACGGAAGCCGCCTGTTCGCCGAGCGGCTACGCCAGGCCGTGGCCAAAGAGCCGATGCTGGCGGCGGCGGATACGCTGCTGAGCGTTACCGTGAGCGTAGGACTCACGTTGCACGACGGCCACCCGGATTATCAGCATTCCATGCAGCGCGCCGACCAGGCGCTCTATCAGGCAAAACGCAGTGGACGTAACCGTGTGGTCGTGCAGTGAGGTAGTGGGTTGAGGTAGTGCGTTGAGATAGTACGTTGAGATAGTACGTTGAGATAGTGCGTTGAGTGGTCAAATTGACACATGGACTGGAGCACACCACGCTTTGCTCTGATAATGAGCACCCTTGCAACTGGTCAAGCGTGTCACGAGCAAGAGCACAATAACAATCAGGATCAGCTTATCCCATGACGAATCGGTGGCATCGACAGAGAGATCAGCGCAAGGGTAGCGTCACTGCTATCGTAGTGTCGTATGTTATCCTTTTGCACGTCCTGTTCGGTGCCTATGCACAGGCAGCGCTGCTTGGCGATGGCGCTCACTCTCCATTGTTCGTGCTATGTGACCCCCATGGTGTGGCGGCCAATCAGGACGGCAGGTCAGAGACCTCGGGCTCCAGCGAACTCAATAACCTCCTGTGCAAGTCGGCCTGCGCACTGGGTGCGGGACTCACGAGCGTACCGCAAGGCATTATCACGTTGGCCGGCATGGAGGCCTTGCCTCCTTATAATGGAGTTTTCCATGTTCATGCTTCGTACAGCACTGTTTTCCTCGCTGCTATTGGTCAGCACCACTCTGCTTGCCCATCACGGCGGTTCTCATGATGGGGATTCGGGGGATCACGACTCACGCATTGAAATTTCTCAGCCCTGGACTCGTGCTACGCCACCTGGCGCAGGCGCAGGAGGTGGTTTTGTCACGATTACCAATCATGGCGATCAGGATGACCGCCTGATGGGTGTTACCACACCTATTACCGAGCGCAGTGAAATTCACACCATGGAAATGGATGGCGATGTGATGCGTATGGCGCCCCTGCCTGGCGGTATCGAATTGCCCGCAGGCAGTACGGTAACGCTGGCACCGGGTGGGCTGCATCTCATGTTCATGGAGCTACCAGCGCCGATCGTGGAGGGAGAACCTGTGCCCGTCACGCTGGAGTTTCAGCATGCCCCAAGTATCGATGTAGAGCTGCACGTCTTGCCGCCGGGTGCCTCGCCTGAAGGTACTGCTTCGGAAGGGATGTCGCACAGCCACCCAGTGCACTGATGCAGCGCCGCGACGTTGCGCTGCTTTCCATTGGCTCGTTGGTATTGCTACTGACGTTGGCCGTGTTTTTTGTGGTCTTCGGCCGTCAATCCGAGGGCCCGACGCTGGCCGAGCTGGGTGGGCAATTTCAGTTGGTGGATACTGAAGGTGGGGTCGTTACGCAAGATGAGCTGATCGGAAAGCCGACACTGTTGTTTTTTGGCTTTACCTACTGCCCGGATGTTTGCCCTAACACGCTGTTCAAACTCTCGCGTTTGATTCAGCAGTTGGGGCCACAGGCAGATCAGTTCAACTATCTCTTTGTTTCTCTGGACTGGCAGCGTGATGGCCCTGAACAGCTGGCGCGCTACCTTTCGGTGTTCGACGAGCGCATACGAGGTCTGTCTGGAAACGAGGCACAAATTGACGCAATGGCTGACGCCTATCAGGTTCAGTACGAGCGTGTGTCACTCGGACAAGGCGATTACACCCTCAGCCATACGGCTGCCACCTACCTATTGGATCGCGAAGGCAACGTCGTGGGCACTCTGGCCTACGATGTCGAGCCGGAGTTTGCCAAGGCATCCCTGATATCCTTACTGTCATCTTCCGCGCCGCTGCATCGCGGCGAGCAGCGACACCCCTAAGGAGGCGTGGCCACTGGGTAACAGGTGGGCAAGGCACTAAGAGGGTGTCTACAAACCAATACGGTTAGCTCATTGCGTCACGGTGTCGCGCAAGCCTTGGCATGCCTTTTTTTGGTGCGTACTTAAAGCGCTGCGCTTTTTTATGTGCTTTTTTGGTGCAAAAGGCGACTGGTTTCCCTGGTGGGAGGGGCTGCCAGCAAAGAGCCTATGCCGAGACAAGGGCTATGACAGGGGCTATGGCAAGGGCTATGGCGGCGCCTTCACCATTTTGGCGCACTCCTTGCATTTGTAAGCCAATGATTTATCCACAAGGAAGCGACAGCGCCCATGATATTGAGCGAACTCGCCCTACCCGCTGCTGGTTCCGGCCACCGCTTTGACGCCGAGCGCCGCTGGGCCGCCTCGCTGGCCCTGCGCTTTGCCAACCGCGATGGCGTGACCCGATTAATGCAGGCGCGCCACCAAGGGCCGCTACGGGTGCAGCGCCCCTTCTACCCGGAAGGCAGCCAGGAAGCGTGCCACGTTTACGTGTTGCACCCGCCTGGCGGGCTGGTGAGCGGTGATGCGCTGACCATCCGTGCCCATGTGGAGCGCGGCGCCCACGCGCTGCTCACCACGCCCGCTGCCAACAAGCTTTACAAAGCCGACAGCCAAGGGGTCGCCTGGACCCAGCTCACCGAACTCACGGTGGAGGCGGGCGCTACCCTGGAGTGGCTGCCTCAGGAGACCATCGCCTTTGACGGTTCAAAGGGCCACCAGCGCACCCATATCGCGCTGCACGGTGATGCCCGCTGCCTGGGCTGGGAAGTGATGGCGCTTGGCCGCCCGGCCAGCGATTTACCCTACGTTTCCGGGCAGATCGAGCAGCACTTCCGCCTGACCCTGGACGGCAAGCCGCTATGGCTGGAGCGCCAGCCGCTGGACCCCGCACACCCG